>JAHFUJ010000308.1 GCA_023265105.1 Acidobacteriota bacterium | reverse complement strand
GTTGATCGTTGTCAATCCAGCGAACCTATTGGAGACGGTAGAGGCTGATTTCGCGATCCTGCCACGCGCGTCGCGCCACAAGCGTCAACTCGCATCGACAGGCGTCAATCGCGCGAATCAGTTGCTGATACTCCTCGGGGGCGAGCCGTTCACCATGAATCACCGCGTAGCGCGCGCCGCGGCTGCGGAGAGCGTCGAGCGAGCGGGCGTCCGGGAATTCCCGCATGGCAGCGACCAGTCGAAGATACGACGGGGGGAAGAAGCCGCTGTAGCCGTTGACCAGCGTCTGCCAGTGAAAGGTCGAGTAGTACATATAGGTCTGGTCCTGGCCGATGATCATTGGAACGTCGATGATGGTGGCCGGGGACGAGTCGCCGATGTCGCGCAGCAGATCCGAATAGATCGGAGGCGGGGCGCCGGGAATCGTCGTCAGCGACACAGGGGTGGAACAGCCCTCAACCATCACCGCGACACCGCAGACCAACGCCAAGGCCGCGCGGGCCCTTTGCGCTTTGAGGACGGCTGACATCCGCGCGATTCCAAAGCCGGCGAGCACCGCCAGCGAAAATCCGACCAAGATGACCGCCAATGGCGGAATGCGCAGCGCGCGGAACGGCGCCGCGTGCTCGTACAAGAATCGGTACGTCGAAGCATTGAACCCGAGTGTCAGATTGACGGCAAACACCAGGCCCAGGGCATACGCCGCTCGAATCGGCGACCACGGCGGCCACAACGCCACGGCGGCAAGCGTCACAGCGACCAGTCCGGGGAACAACCGTCGCTCGATGGCACCGAACCGCTCGGCGGACCATCCGTACAGCCTGTTGGTGCCCGGAGCGGCGAGGTAGTTGCGCCACGTGGCGCTGAAGACGATGGCCTCCTCCGCTCCGCGCTCGCCGACCACCTCGTGGGCAGCAAGGTAGGCCGTGCCCGCCGGCGCGACCAGGGCGACAGCAAGCGCGACGCCGGCGGCGAGCACTCCCAATCTGGCTCGCGAGACGGACATCTTCGCCAGCATCAACGCGCCGCCGACCACGACGAGGTAGCTGGCCAGGAAAATGCCGTAGTACATGCACGAGAGCACCTGGCCCGCGACAAATGCGCCGAGCCACAGCCCGTCGCGGAGTCGGCCGCGTCGCATGACCCGATGAAAGGACCAGAGCGCCAGCGGGATCCACTGGGCCTGCTGCAGTTGCAGCTGCGGGTAATGATCGAACCGAAACGGCAGGTAGGCGAAGATGATGCCCGCCACAATCGCCGCGCCGGTGTTCCGCGTCAACTCACCTACGAGGAGCGCGGTGCCGACTCCCGAGAAGATGAACCCGGAAACGAACACCAGGTTATAGACGAGGACGCGGCTCACTCCCATCCACAACAGCGGCGCCACGAAGACGGCGGGCGCGAGCAGCGTTTCCGAGTAGGCGAGCGTTCCCCTCTCGGGGGCGAAGATATTTCCGTCGAACACATGAGTCGGTGCGGTGGGCAGCTCGTGCGCAATCCAGCTCATTGCCCACATGTTCAGGAGCGGATCGCCGGGGTCGCTCACGGCGTCACCCATGCGCCGCACCTGCGGATACGTCATCACGGCGGTCAACACCGTGAACAAAAAGAGGAGACCCATCAGAAACCCGAGTGGCCGGTGGCCGCTCGGTTGTTCGGTCGCGTCACTTGGCTGGATGATATCGGGCGCCACAAACGCCGAGTACGCCGCTGACCGCCTCCACGCAGCGAGCCGGCACGGGAGATCGCGATAAATTGGAATCGCCGGTGCGGCGAAGTGACGGACCAGGCCAATCGCGATCGCCCAGAGCAGCAACCGGTACGGCGAGGTCAACGAAAACCGCAAGCCGGCCATGCGGATGCGGAAGCCGCCCGACATCGCCACGATGACGGCAAGGATCGCGAGACCGAGACAGAGAAGATCGGCCGCGCGCGCCCAGGCCGGCGGCCCGGGCGGCGGGAGGGGCGAGGGCGGCGGCGGTGGATCGGAAGCGGGCGGAACGGTCAACGCTTACGGCGCCTTACACACAAAGTTCGCGGCCTCATCCGTGCTGCCTGACCCCTTGTACGTCGCGACCTGCGGGTAGGGACAAAGCGGCCGTCTGCGATCGACCACGCCGTTGGTCGCGTGTGACGCGATGATCTGATCGGGCGCCTTGCCCTGCTCGACCCACTGCTCCAACGCGCTGACCATGTCGAAGGTGTTCGGACCGTCGCCGCCGCCGCAGTGCGCCATGCCCGGCGCCATGAACAGACGATAGGAACCCTGAACCTTGCTCGCCCCGCCCAGCGCTTCCAGCACGCGGCGATAATACTGCGTGCTATTGGCCGGTGAGATCTGCGGATCGCTCCAGCCGTGATACTGGATCAGCTTGCCCCCGCGGTCGATGAACGGCTTGAGGTTCGGATCGAGCGCGTTGATCGTGTTGTTGTCCGTGTCTTCCGCGCGCGCGATGTCGGCATCGGCGTTGAATTTGTCCACGGTCCATGATGGATCCTTGAACACGAGGAACCGGAACTGATCGAGTCCGGTCGCTTGGGCCGACGCGGACCATCCCATGTCGGTCCATCCCAGCTCGCTGCCAGGCTGGAGGCCGGCGGTCTCGCGTTTCGTCTTCGGATTCAGTTGAGCCGAGTACAGCATTCTGGCCGTGCTCACTTGCGCCGGCGTCAGGCAGGACGCTTCGTCGGCGCCCTTGCACTGGAGCACGCCCGGATCGAATTTGCAGCGCGTTGGATCGCCGACCACGCCGTCCTTTACCCCGTCCTGCGCGTCGCACGCCTCGAGCACCGCCGTGTGCACCAGCTGCGCCTTGGCCCGCGACAGACGTGCCGCTTCGTTCTGCAGCGCCTGGGAAACGCGCACGGCCTGCGCCGCGCGGCCGGTCCAGTCGAGACCCGGCGCTCCGGCGATGATGCCGTCGAAATCCGCCGGGAAGCGCTGCGCTTCTGCCATCCCCTGACGTCCGCCGGCGGAGCAGCCGTTCCAGTACGAAAGCTTCGGAGCCCCATCGTAGTAGCCGGCGATGATCTTCTTCGACGTCGCGGTCATCTCGTGGACCGAGCGCCATCCGAAATCGATCAATTTCTCGGGATGCCCAAGCGCGAAGCTCGCGCTGCCGCCCACGTGCCCCGTGTCCGTCGAGCTGACGGCATAGCCGCGGGCGAGCGCCGTCATCATGGCGGGATACACGATGTTGCCGGTAAATGCGCCGTTGCCAACCGCCTGGAACTTGCCATTCCAGTTCGAGGCCGGCATCCACAGCTCGATCTTGATGTCGGAGTCGCTGGACGGCTTCAGCGTCGCGGCCACCCGGCAGAACGCCGGCAGGTTCGCCGCGTCATTCTGGCCGCCGCGTCCGCCGCGCGCGTCGGGTTGCGTGAAGCCGCCGGCCCCCACGGCTTGCGCCAGGGTGATTGTCACGTTGGGCAGCGTCAGCGACGCCAGCCCCTCGCATGAGGTCGTGGCCTTGAGAGTCTCACTATTCATCAACGAAGCGAGTAGCAGCGCACACAAGCCGCCGACGAGGAATCTCATGACAGCTCCTTTGAAGCAGAAAGATTGGCTCGGCTAGTTTATCGCAAGGCAGCTCGCGCGCGAGCGCCGCTCGACAATGTGTTGTTCCCACATCTTCTAACGAACCTGGGGGAGGCTCCGATTCACTCGATCTTCCAATGGGACCAGATGTTAACACGCCTCCATCAACGCGATGACGGTTGATCGTCGTCGAGGATCACGGCAGGTCTGAAGACGTGCGCCACGAGTGCGCCGCCGCGGTTAAGGCCGGACACCGCGTACCTTGCAGGTCTAAAGACCCGCGCCACGAGTTCCTCAAGTCAGCGCCACAACTCGGACGTTCTGAAGACCTGCGCCACGAGTGCGCAGTACGTAAGAAGGGCGTCGATCTCTCGCCCGCCGCCCCAATCGTTCAATAAATCGACAATTGAAAATCGACAATCGAAAACCGGCATGTGGCGTTTGCGGCCGACCTCCGACTGGTGTCGCTGGCTGCGTCGGTGTACGCTGATGCTGTGTTGAACCTGACGCCACCGGAGGCATTGACCGATCCGCAGGGACGTCCTTATTTTCTGTGGGACTGCGATCTCACCCTCACGGAGCTCGAGGAACGTCTGCGCGATCCCGATCCCACAGTGCAGGCGTACTTTGTCGCGAAACTCATGCGCCAGGCCAAGCCGGACGATGTGTTTCGCTTTGTCACGCTCGTGAAGGTTCGGACCTTGTGGCCAACCCTCGTGCTGCCGCACCGAAGATCGGCGAACGTCAGGCCGGACTCTGAATGTGGTTCGACGGACGCTTACCGTTGCGGAGTGCTTGCGCCCAGGTACTGACGCACGCCGGCCAGGAAATCCCGAGCATGCGCCAGAAGGACGTCGATCTCTTCCCGTGAGAGTGTGAGCTCAGAGCCGTAATCCGCGGCCTGCCGATTCAGGAACGCGTCATGCAGCCACCGCGAGAACTCCTTTGGCAGAAGGGCGGGCTTGACGTACAACTGATCAAACTGCGAGATGGCGCCGCTGTGCTTGGACGTCTCGGCTTGGCGGGGCGCCAGCAGCGCGAGCACGCCGTAAAACATCGAGTAGTATGCGCGGTTCACCGCGGAGCGATGGAGCCCGTTGGTCAGACTGAGTTCGGCGACGGCGAGCGCCTCGTCCGCCTGCTCCAAACGATACTGGATCAACGCCCGGATCTTGTCCGCGTCGGTCACGCGGCGACCCCGTCGCGCCGAATATTCGCCACGAGCGTGCTGGCCGACATCGGGCCCCGTTCGAAGTCCTCCGCCGTGAGAATCACGGGCGCCAGGAGTCGCCCGTGTTCGAACCCGATCTCCCAGGCCACCCGGTACACGCCCTCGCGAACGCCGCGCGTGGCCTCCGGCACGACAACGCAGAAGTCGAGATCGGAATCGGGATGCGGCGACCCGCGCGCGCGCGACCCGAAGGCCCAGATGGCAGCCGTGGGCGCGAAGAGCCGCACCTGCTTCGCGAACGCGTCCAGCAGCTCACGGTCTTCAGCCGACATCATTCTGCTACCGCACACACTTGGCGATCGCCAATTCGGCGCGACGATCTCTCGACCGCCGCCCTCGTCGTTCAATAAATCGACAATCGTAAATCGACAATCGAAAATTATTCGATCGTCTCTCCCCTCGCCCCCAACGCCTCCTCCGGCTCCACGAAGTACTCCATGTCGCGCTCCAGCTCGAGCTCGTCGTCGCTCGGCTGCGGCGGCGCCGGCGGCGGCGGCGGCTCGTCGGGCGGAATCGCCACGTGCCGGTAATACTCGAACCCGGTCCCCGCCGGAATCAGCCGGCCCATCGTCACGTTCTCCTTCAGGCCCCGCAGGTGATCGACCTTGCCGGAAATCGACGCTTCGGTGAGCACGCGCGTCGTCTCCTGGAACGACGCCGCCGAAATGAACGAGTCGGTGGAGAGCGACGCCTTCGTGATGCCGAGCAGCAGCGGCCGCCCCTGCGCCGGACGCCCGCCGCTCGAAATCACCCGCTCGTTCTCC
>JAHFUJ010000307.1:4338-5567 GCA_023265105.1 Acidobacteriota bacterium | reverse complement strand
CAGTTCTTCGAGGTGTGGGTCGAGGGCGAGCTCTCCAACTGCAAGCTCTGGAACACCGGGCATCTGTACTTCACATTGAAAGATTCGGCGGCGCAAATTCGCGCGGTGATCTTTCGGTCGGCGCTGCGGTATTTGAAATTCAAGCCGGCCGACGGTCTGCGCGTCGTGGCGCGCGGGCGCGTGTCGGTGTACGAACCGAAGGGCGAGTACCAACTCGTCTGCGAGCATCTGGAGCCGCAGGGCCTTGGCGCCCTCCAGCTCGCCTTCGATCAGTTGAAGAAGCGGTTGCAGGACGAGGGGCTGTTCGAGGCCAGCCGGAAGCGGCCGTTGCCCGCCCTGCCGCGGAAAATCGGGATCGTCACTTCGCTCGACGGCGCGGCGATCCGCGACATCATCAAGGTCCTTCGGCGCCGTTATGCCAACGCGCACCTGGTGATTCGGCCGGCGCGGGTGCAAGGCGAGGGCGCGGCGATCGAGATCGCGCGCGGCCTGAACGCGATTGGCCGGGTGAGCGGCGTCGACGTCGTCATTGTCGGGCGCGGCGGCGGATCGATCGAGGATCTCTGGGCCTTCAACGAAGAACTCGTCGCGCGCGCGATCGCGGCGTCGCCGGTGCCGGTCATTTCGGCCGTCGGCCACGAGACCGACGTCACCATCGCCGACTTCGTCGCCGATGTGCGGGCGCCGACGCCGTCGGCGGCGGCCGAGCTCGTCGTGGCGCGCAAAGACGAGTTCGGCCATCGCATCGATCGCATGCACGATCGGCTGCGCGCCGCCGCGCGGGGACGCGTCCAGGGCCTGAGCCGGCGCGTGCACATGGTGAGCGGCCGGCCGGCGATCGCCGGGTTCGCCGGTCGCGTCGGAATGAAGGGCCGTCACGCGGCTGAATTGACGCACGCGCTGGCGCGCGTCATGCGCGAGGACGTCGCCGGGCGGGAGCGGCGGTTGCTGCAGCTTCGGCGTCAGCTCGACACGCTCGACTTCGGCCGGCGGCTCGCGGGGATCCGGACGCGGCTGGTGACGAGCGCCGGACGGCTCGCGGGCGCCATGGCGCGGCGGCGGCACCGCGCGACGGAGCGGCTGGGCGCCTGCGCGGGCCGGCTCGACGCGCTCAGCCCGCTCGCGGTCCTTGGCCGCGGGTATGCGGTGTGCTGGAACGCCGATCGGACTCGGGCGCTCAGAGATGTCGAGCATACGAGCGCTGGGGATCGCGTGCGGGTCACGCTGGC
>JAHFUJ010000307.1:0-4238 GCA_023265105.1 Acidobacteriota bacterium | reverse complement strand
TTCGAAGCCGCGATCGCCGAGCTCGAATCGATCGTCAAGAAGCTCGAGGAAGGCGATCTGCCTCTCGAGGAGTCGCTCGCCTTCTACGAACGCGGCGTACAGCTGTCTCGTTTCTGTCATGCGCGGCTCGAGGAGGCCGAGCGCCGCATCGAGATTCTCAACGAGCGCGGCGAGCTCAAACCCGCGCCGGCGTCGCTCGCCTCGGGCGACGAGCCGCAGCGCGGCTGAACGGCGTCGTGCCCCCTGCCGAGACGCTCGCCGCCTTTCTCGACACCGCGCGCGCCCGGATCGAGGAAGCGCTGGAGCGGTATCTGCCGACGCCGCCCGCGTGTCCGGACATCGTCAGCGAGGCGATGCGCTACAGCGTGTTCGCCGGGGGCAAACGCCTGCGGCCCATCTTGACGCTCGCCGCCGCCGACGCGGTCGTGCGCGCAGGCGCGGCGCGGGGCGTCGCGCAGGATGTAGCGCGGGACGTGTCGCACAAGACTGACGTGGCGCGGGACGTGTCGCGCAACACTGACGTGGCGCGGGACGTGTCGCGCAACACTGACGTGGCGCGCGACTGTGGTCCCGCCATCCAGGCCGCGATCGCTGCCGCCCTGCCCGCCGCCTGCGCCATCGAGCTGATTCACACGTACTCCCTCATCCACGACGATCTGCCCGCCATGGACAACGATTCGCTCCGGCGCGGCCGGCCGACGTTGCACGTCGTGTATGGAGACGGGATCGCGATTCTGGCGGGCGATGGGTTGCAGGCCGAAGCGTTCGCGCTGCTCGCCCGCGAGCCTGTCAGCGACGACCCGGCCGTCATCGCGCGCAAGCTGCGCGTGATGCGGGCGGTCGCCGACGCCGCGGGATCCACCGGCATGGTGGGTGGACAGGCGATCGATCTGCAGGCCGCGGGAGAGGCGCCCGGCCACGCCATCACGCTCGACGCAGACGGCGTCGGCGCCATGCACGCCCGCAAGACGGGCGCGCTGATTCGCGCCTCGGCGGTGAGCGGGGCGATGATGGCCGGCGCCGGCCACGAGACGATTCGCGCCGTCGACCGCTACGCCGCCGAGCTCGGCCTTGCGTTTCAGATCGTTGACGATATCCTCGACGTGGAAGGGAATGCCGGCGAGCTCGGAAAAACGGCGGGAAAAGACGCGGCCGGCGCGAAGCCGACGTACCCCGCGCTCTTCGGGGTCGATGGGTCGCGCGCCCTGGCGAACCAGTGCGTCTCGCGTGCGCGGCAGACGCTGGCCGATGCGCGACTCACGGAGGGGTGGCTGGGGGCGATCGCGGACTGGGTGGTGTCGCGCCGGAGCTGACCAATCCGGTGCGCCGAATTGCCACGAAGAACACCGAGGATGTGTCCCTTGTGTCCTTTGTGTTCCTTGTGGCTCATCAGTGTGGCAAAAAGCAAGGCGCGGCTGGACATCGTCCTTGTCGAACGGGGGCTCGCGCCCTCCCGCGAGCGCGCCCGCGCGCTGATCTTGGCCGGGCAGGTGAAGGTCGACGGGCAGGTCGTGTCGAAGGCCGGCGCACCGGTCGCGGACCTCGCGCAGGTGGAACTGGTCGCGGCCGATCATCCATACGTCGGGCGCGGCGGCATCAAGCTCGCGCACGCGCTCGAGGCGTTCGGCCTCGACCCGGCGCGGCGCCGCGCGCTGGACATCGGCGCCTCGACCGGCGGGTTCACCGATGTGTTGTTGCAGCGGGGCGCGGCCAGCGTCGTCGCGCTCGACGTCGGTCACGGGCAGCTCGACTGGCGGCTGCGCACCGACCCGCGCGTCGTGGTCCGCGAGGGCGTCAACGCGCGCGCGCTGACGAGCACCGACGTGCCCCACGCGGTGGATCTGGTGACGATTGACGTCGCGTTCATCTCGCTCGGCCACATCTTTCCCGCGTTGCCGCCGTTTCTGGCGCCCAACGCGGACGTTGTCGCGCTCGTGAAGCCGCAATTCGAGGCGGGACGCCGGGACGTCGGGGCGCACGGGCTAGTGACCGATCCGCGCGTGCACGAGGCCGTCATCGCGCGCGTGACGGCGCAGGCCGACGCGGCTGGCCTGACGCGCGTCGGCATGACGCCGTCGCCGATTACGGGGGCAACCGGCAACCAGGAATTTTTCTTGCACCTGAAGAAATCACGGTAAACGCAGAGGCCGCAGAGACCGCGGAGACAAATCGTCAAGAGAATTCTCGGCGAGCTCTGCGCGCTCTGCGTTCAAAGGTGGCATTCTTCACAGGCTCCAAAAGACTGCATGACGACTGTATGACGACACAACCCTTCCCTCCCGTCTCCCGCGTCGGGATCGTGGCCAAGTCGCACTTGCGCGCTGCCGCGCCGCATCTGGTCGAGATCTCAGCATGGCTCGCCGCGCGCGGCGTCGAGGCCGTGTTCGAGACGGCAACCGCCGCCCTGCTGCCGCCGGCGGCCGACCGGCGCGTCGCCGACAAGCAGCGGCTCGTCGCCGAGGTCGGGATGGTGCTCGTCCTCGGCGGCGACGGCACACTGCTCGGCATGGCCGACTGCATCGGCGAGGCGGGGCTGGGGATTCCGATTCTCGGGGTCAACTTCGGCGGCCTCGGATTCCTCACCGAAGTGACGCTGCCGGAGCTCTATCCGTCGCTCGAAGTGGCGCTCACCGGACGCGCGCCGGTCGAGACGCGGTTGATGCTGCGATCGACGACGCTGCGCGAGGGCGCGCCGCTTCGCAATCACATCGCGCTCAACGACGTGGTGATCACAAAGGCCGCGCGGGCGCGGATGATCGATCTCTCCGTCTCGGTGGGCGACGAGTTCGTCACGCGCGTGAAGGCCGACGGCCTCATCGTGGCCACGCCGACCGGATCGACGGCGTACAGTCTCGCCGCGGGAGGCCCGATCGTGCAGCCGAGCGTCGACGCGATCGTCCTCACGCCCATCGCCCCGCACACGCTGACCAACCGCCCGATCGTGATTCCCGCGGCGTCGCCGGTGCGGGTGCAGCCGCTGATGGACGATCGCGACGAGGTGTTCGTCAGCTTCGACGGTCAGGCAGGATTCCAGCTCCAGGCGGGCGACGAGATTCGAGTCTGCCGCGCGGACACGCCGCTTCGACTCATTCGTCCGTCGACACGGAGCTACTTCGAGGTGCTCCGGCAGAAGCTCAAGTGGGGAGAGCGGTAGCCATTGTCGATTGTCAATTTTCGATTGTCGATTTATTTTGCCAATAATTCGACACTCACCAGATCGACAATCGACAATTGTTTAGCGAGATCCCCGTTTGTCTCGAAAATACTGCACCTGGTACTTCTGGACGTTGCGGTTGTGCTCGGCGAGTGTGGGCGCGAACTGGTGCGACCCGTCGTTGCGGCTGACGAAGTACAGGTAGTCGGCGTCGGCCGGATGGATGGCCGCGTCGAGCGAGGCCTTGCCCGGCGCCGCGATGGGGCCGGGCGGGAGTCCGGGGTAGCGGTAGGTGTTGTACGGCGAATTGAACGCCAGATCGTCGCGCCGCAGGTTGCCGGTGTACTTCCCCGCCCGCTGCAGCGCGTAAATCACCGTCGGATCGCACTGCAGGCCCATGCCGATGCGCCGCCGGTTGTCGTACACCGCCGCGACGAGCGGCCGCTCGTCGGGACGCGCCGTCTCCTTTTCGACGATCGAGGCCAGCGTCACCACTTGACGCACCGACAGCCCTCGCGCGGCCGCCGACTTGCGCATCTCGGGCGTGAACTCGTGCTCGAAACGCTGGACCATCAGGCGCACAAGCGTCGCCGCGTCGGTGCGACGGGGGAGCGCATACGTCTCGGGAAACAGGTACCCTTCGAGATCGGGCGCGGCCGGATCGAGCGCCGAAAGAGGCGCCGTGTCGTTGGCGGCGTCCACAAACGCCGACGCGGGGCCGAACCCGTGCGACTCGAAAATCTTCGACATGTCGGCAATCGTCAGCCCCTCCGGAAAGGTGACGGCGACGACGTACACGTCGCCGCGCGCGATCTTGCCGATGACATCGACCGCCGTCATCGGCCGGTCGAATCGATACTCGCCCGCCTCGAGACGCCTGGCTTGCCCGCTCGTCCAGAGCGCGATCCGGTACGTGATCTGATCGCGAACCACGCCGGCCGCGACGAGTCGAGCGCCGATCGCCTTTGTGCCGGCACCTGCGGGAACCTCGACGAATTGTTCGGCTCCGCTGTAGCCGCGATACGGTGCCTGCGCCCGGAAATACCAGACGGCGGCGACAGCGCCGGCGGCGAGGAGGAGGAGG
>JAHFUJ010000306.1:3684-5614 GCA_023265105.1 Acidobacteriota bacterium | reverse complement strand
GGCCTGATGGCCCAACGCGGTACTCCAACATTCCCAGATGCCGTGAGAGCGGATCCCGCGCACTACTCCGTGTCGTTTGAGAATGAGTTGGTCCGCATCCTTCGCGTGCGGTATGGTCAAGGCGCGAGATCCCGCATGCACGCCCATCCCGCCAATTGCGTCATCTTCCTGACCGACCAGAACTTTAATTTCGAAGTCCCCGATGGGATAGCAGGGGAGGTTCGGACTCAGGCCGGCCAAGTGGGGTGTGGAGACGCGAACGTCCATCTTCCTGAAAACATCGGAAGCGATGCCGAAATGGTCATGGTCGAGTTCAAGAATCGCCAGACCTTCTAAACGCCGAAACCGCGGCGACCGCAGAAAACAATCCTTACAAGAATTCTCTGCGCGCTCTGCGCCTCTGCGTTAACGCGTCATCGGGCCCGGATGTCGAAGGCGGCCATCTCCCGGATATTGCGGACGAGCAGGCGGCCGTCGGCGATCACAGGATGGTTCCAGCTCTTTCCCTCGATCGCCTGAAACTTCGCCACCTCATCGAAGCGCTCGGGCGTCGCCTTCACCAAGGCGATCTCGCCGTTCTCGGTAAGCACAATCAGACGATCGCCGGCGAGCACGACCTGGCCGTATCCGTAGCGGCCGCCTTTCCACTTCTGCTCGCCGGTCGCCGCATCGAGACACGCCAGGATCGACTCATCCAGGCCGTAGATATAGCCCTGATGCAGCACCGAGCTCGTGAACTTGTTCTTCATTCGCGTGTTCTCCCACACGGCGTGAGTCGAGAAATTGTCGCCGGTGCGCGTCACCTCGAAGACGGCCGCACCGTGACCGTAGCCCGCCGACAGGAACACGCGATCGTTGCCAAGGAGCAGCGGCTGCGCGACGCTGATTCCCATCTGGGTCACCCACGGATATTCCCAAAGCAGACGCCCCTGGTCGACCGTCAAGCCCACTGCGCGCGTGGCGGAGACGAGGAGAATCTGACGCGCGCCGGCGAGCGTCACCAGCATGGGCGACGTGTAAGCTTGCCGGTCGTCGAGCGATTTCCACACGGGCTCGCCGGTCGTCCGGCGGTACGCGACGACAGACCGCCCGCGCGAGCCGCCGGGCAGCACGATGACCTTGTCGTCGACGATGAGCGGGGAGCCGGCCACGCCCCACGAGAGATTCGGCGCGTCGTTGTCCGCGAGGATGTTGCGGCGCCAGACGAGCGCGCCCGTGCGCGCGTCCAAACAGCGCAGCTCGCCGAGCGCCCCCACCGCATAAATGCGCCCAGCGTCGTACGTGGGCGTCGCGCGCGGCCCATCGCCTCCCTGCGACTCGACGAAATTGGCGTCCCAGCCATGCGTCCACAGCTCGCGGCCCGTTTCGACGTCGTACGCCGACACGACTTCCTGCCGGCGGCGCTGCTCGATGGTAAACGCGCGGCCGTCCGCCACGACGAACGACGCGTAGCCGAGCCCGATCGGCTGCTTCCACATCCGCGGCAGCCCGTCTTTGGGCCAATCGGTCCGAATCGCTGTCTCGTCGTAGCGTCCGTCACGATTCGGTCCTCGGAAGTCGGGCCAGTACCCTCGCGCACGCGCGCTGGTCGCCGCAACCGCCTCCGCAGCCGGCGCGGTCGTCGGATTGGTTCGCTCCGGCGCCGGAACAGCCGGAGTTGCGACACGCGTTTGCGGCGGCTCACCGGCGGATTCGGCGGTTGCCCGGAGGGGGCGTTCACGCTGCCGCGCGCGGTCGGCTTCGAGCGCGTCGTAGTCGGGCGAGTGCGACACGAACCGCGGCCACATCCCGCTCCCGTCGACGGCAATCCGCAAGCCGGCAAACTTGTACAAACCCGCGGCGGCGATTCCGATCAAAGCCACGACAATCGTGGCTTTCTTGGCGAGACTGCCGGCGTTCTTGGGCACCATGACGGCAGTATACCGCTCAC
>JAHFUJ010000306.1:0-3584 GCA_023265105.1 Acidobacteriota bacterium | reverse complement strand
AACCCCCAGTGGCGCTACGCGTACGCCACCGCCTATCGCGACGACTTCGGATTCGACGAGGGGCCGCGATCCGTCCCGGTCGTCGCAAACGGCCGTGTCTACACGTTCGGTGCGGAGGGATGGCTGCACGCGCTCGACCTCGCGACCGGACGCGAGATCTGGGGCATCGACACGATGCGGCGCTTTTCGGTGCGAAAGGGATTCTTCGGCGCCGCGGGCTCGCCCCTGGTCGAAGACGGCCGGGTGATTGCCAACATCGGCGGGAAGGCTGGGACGAGCGACGGCAACAAAGACGCCGGAATTGTCGCGTTCAACGCCGATACGGGCGCCGTGCTCTGGACGGCAACCAATCATGAAGCCGGCTATTCGTCGCCGGTCGGAGCGACTTTTGGCGGGCGGCGCCTCGCCGTGTTCTTCACGCGCGAGGGTCTCGTCGGTCTCGCTCCGGCTGACGGCGGCGTCGTGTTCCAGAAGCACTGGCGATCGCGGTCGGGGGCGTCGGTGAACTCCGCGACGCCGCTTGTGGTTGGCGATCTGATCTTCGTGTCGGCCGCGTACGAGACGGGAGCGGCGGCGCTGCGCGTGCGCGGAAGCGAGCTCGTCCAGCTGTGGGCGTCCGACGAAGTGCTGTCGAATCACTACGCGACGAGCGTCTACTCCAATGGATACCTGTACGGGTTTCACGGGCGCCAGGAGTTCAACCCCAGCTTTCGCGCGGTTGAGCTGACCACCGGCGCCGTCAAATGGAGCGCGGACAAATTTCACGCGGGCACGGTCACACTGGCGGGCGACAAGCTGCTCATCCTGCGCGAGACGGGCGAGCTGGTCCTGGCGGCCGCGACGCCGGCCGCGTTCCGTCCGATCGCCCAGGCACAAATCCTGCCGCCGACGATTCGCGCCACTCCGGCCCTGGCCGACGGCTTTCTCTACGTCCGCAACAGCGACACGCGCGACAACGCGCTCGTGTGTTTCGACCTTCGACCCTAGAATGGGATCTTTGATAACGACGATTGCCGCACCAGACTGTACGTGGCGTCCGGCTTTAGCCGGACCAGATCCGTCGGGGCCCGCCGCCCGCCGCTTCATGCGTCGCGTGAAAGGAGAGCATGTGAAATCCCTTGGACGATGGCTCGTTGTGGCGTCGGCGTTGCTGCTGGGGCACGTCCACGCCGCCGCGCCTGCGCGGCCGTTGATTGCGGCCGCTGGAAAGATCGCGCTCTCGCAATATCTCTCGACGGCGGTCGATCGCGGTGACGTCCCCGGTATCGTCACTCTCGTCGTGGACCGCGACGGTGTGCTCTACGAAGGAGCCGCTGGAAAGCTGGACGTGGCCCACCACGTGGACATGCCGGCCAACGCGCTCTTCAGGATCGCGTCGATGACCAAACCGATCACCTCGGTGGCGGTCATGATGCTCCTCGAAGCGGGCAAGCTCGGGCTCGACGACCCCGTCTCGAGATATCTGCCTGAGTTCGAGAGCCGTCAAGTGATCTCGACGTTCAATACAACCGATGGCACCTACCAGTCCCGCCCCGCGAAGCGGCCGATCACGATTCGTCATCTGATGGCGCACACTTCCGGGTTAGGCTACGCGTTTTCGAATCCGACCGTGGCGCGACTCCTGTTAGGAACACAAAAGAGCGAGCCAGAGCTTCCCCTCTTGCACGACCCAGGGAATAGGTGGACTTACAGCGCCAGCACGCGGGTTCTCGGCCAGGTCGTCGAAAAGATTTCCGGCCAGCCGCTCGACGTGTTCCTCCGCACGCGGATCTTTGAACCGCTGAAGATGGCCGACACGTCGTACGTCGTCTCGCCCGAGAAACTGTCCCGAGTGATCACCGTTCACCGGAGAATGGACGGCACACTCGTCGAGCAGCCGAACGCGCCCACGCAGCAGGCGCCGGTGCGGGGCGACGGAGGACTCTATTCCACGGCGGCAGACTACGGGACCTTTCTGCGGATGCTGCTCAACAGTGGGAGCCTGCAGACGACAAAGCTCCTCCGAGAGAAGTCCGTTCGGATGATGGGCGAAAACCAGATCGGGACAATCGTGGTCGAGGAACAACCGGCGGCGGACCCAGAGCGAACCAGGCCGTTTCCTCTGGGCGCCGGGCGCGACAAGTTCGGGCTGGGCTTCCAGATTGCCGCGCGAGACGAGCGATACGCAACGCTTCGCAGCCCAGGAAGTCTGAGCTGGGCCGGCATCAACAACACGCACTTCTGGATCGATCCGAACCGGCACATTGCGGTCGTCGTGCTCATGCAGGTGCTGCCGTTTTACGACGATGCCTGTATTCGCACGCTGCGTGGATTCGAGGAGCTCGTCTATCGACATCTTGGCTGAGGCCCGAACAACGTCGTTGGGGCACGTCAGAGAGGAAGCCTCTCCACATGAACAGGCACCTGCTTTTGGTCTGCTCGCTCGTCGGCGCCGCGCTCCTGGCGACCGCAGGCGCGGTCTCAGCACAAACGGCAACCGCTCCTGATCGTCGGACGCTCATCGACGAGTTGGTCCTGGCCAACCGCATTCTGGCGAACGAAGGAGTGCTGGACGGCTACGGACATGTGAGCGTTCGCAGCCCGGCGAACCCAAACCACTACTTCCTTGCTCGCGCCGGGGCGCCGGCTCTTGTGACGGCTGCCGACGTGACCGAGTACGACTTGGATAGCAAGCCGGTGACGAACACGGCCGCCATCGGATACATGGAGCGCTTTATTCACGGCGAAATCTACAAGGCCCGTTCGGATGTGATGGCGGTCGTACACTGCCACTGTCCCGAGGTCATTCCCTTCGGGGCCACGTCCGTGCCGATGCAGCCGATGTATCACATGGGATATTTCATCGGTGAGGGCGTGCCCGTGTTCGACATTCGAAGAACGGCGGGCATGACCGACATGTTGATCGCGACACCCGAGCTCGGCCGGGCTCTGGCGCAGACGCTTGGGAACAAGTCAGCCGCCTTGCTGAGGGGGCACGGCGCTGCGGTGGTGGCCGCTTCTCTGCGCCTCGTGGTGGGAAAGGCCTACTATCTCAATCTGAACGCGCGGCTGCAGTTGCAGGCGATGCAGCTGGGCGGCGGCAACGTAACCTATCTGGACCCCGACGAGGCTAAGAAGGCTGCGCAGACCTACGAGCGTTCCTGGGATTTCTGGAAATCCAGATTGCCGCGCTAATAAGGGACCTGCATGCTAGTTCCCGCATGGCTCACCTCGGTCGCCGCGCGGGCAACCCGCATGCCATCTCGACGCTGGAGCGGGAATTTGTGCTTCAGCCACCGATTGTCGATTCGGCACCATGGCAATCCGCCGCTTCGTTTTCACCTGGCTGTGCCTGTGCAGCAACTGCCGGTGACACCAACACCTGCGATTGGCGCTCTCCACCTATCCACTGGATCCCGTGCATGTGGCGCCGTGACCAATCCACGGTTGGAGAGCCGGCGGAATCCAGCAACCCTATGTGCCGACGACCTTGACCGGCGGCCACGGCGCGGGCGGAATGGCCGCACACGACACGGTGCTTGTGGGGGAGCGTCGACGTGCCGTGGGCAGGTAACGGCAGTTGGCGCCGTCGACTTATACAACGT
>JAHFUJ010000305.1 GCA_023265105.1 Acidobacteriota bacterium | reverse complement strand
GCCCTCCCGCCTCGCCGCCGTTCTACTGGCTGTTGTCGCACTCCGACCGACGCGATACACTCGGTGGTGCAGGCGCGCTCGTCCTGCGGGCCAACCGCGGCAGATTCAACATGAAGCACGGGTCCACGCCTGTCTTGCTTGTCGCGGGCATCACTGTCGGGTTCTTGATGGGCGCCACACCCACAGTGAACCTGTTGGGGCAGCAGGCTGCGACGCCCGCCGCCTTCGCCAAGGCTTCGGCGAGCCTCGACGGAGCTGCAACGCAGCAGAGTCGGGCCGCCTCCGTCAGGACCAACATTCCGTACTCGGACGCGAAACCGATTCTCCAGGTGCTTCGCGAGGATCTGCTCCCGGCGGAGCTGCAGGCGAAGACGCCGGCCGAGCTCGAAGCGATGTGGCCCCAGTGGGTGTCGCGTCGCGACGCGACCATCCGCGCGCGAGTCGAGCAGGGCGACGAAGACTCGGTGGTCCATTTTCTGCTCTTCGGAACGATGTTCACGAAGGAGCCGATGGTCACCGAGAGCGAGCTCGCCGCGCTGGTCGACCGGCCCGCCGACGCGCCGCGCTCGTTTGGCGCCCGCCTCGACGAGTTTGTGGCGGCGGTCGCCTCTCCGGGCACGAACGAGCGGCTGCAGTTCGCTCGCCAGGTGATCGCGGCCAAAGGGATCGATCCGACAACGGAGGCGGGGAAGACCCAGATGCGGCGCTATCTCGCCGAGCGCACGAAGATGGTGGGGTCGGCCGCCGCGCAGACGCGGAAGGCGGTCCTCGACGACCCGGGCGCCGAGTCGCTCGACAGGCGGACGCTGTTCCGCAACCGTGGCCTGACATTCAACACGTCGATCTTCGTCAACCTCGCGATCGAGCAGGCGCTCGACGCCATCAAGGCCAAGGGCCTGCTTCGCCCCGGCACGGTTCGGCGCATCGCTATTGTCGGCCCCGGCCTTGAGCTCAACGACAAGCAGGACGGGTACGATTTCTACCCGCCGCAGACCATTCAACCGTTTGCGATCGTTGATTCGCTGGTCCGCCTCGGGCTGGGCAGATCGGCCGAGCTCCAGGTGACGGCGTTCGACCTGAGCCCGCGGATCATCCAGCACATCGAGGCCGCCCGCACGCGTGCGCGCGCCGGAGGCCCCTACATGCTGGTCCTGCCGCGAAACCTCGATCGACCCTGGGCGCCGAGCCTGGTGAAGTCCTGGAAGCGGTTTGGCGATCGTATTGGCGAAGAAACGAAGTCCCTCGCGCTGCCGCCCGCCGCTGACCACGTCGAGGTTCGAAGCCTGCAGGTCCGTCCGTCGGTTGTTCTCTCGACGGTTCCGCGCGATCTGAACATCGTCCTGCAGCGGGTCGAGCCCGTCTCTGCCGGCGATCGGTTCGACCTGGTCGTGGCCACCAACATCCTGATCTACTACGACGCGTTCGAGCAGTCGCTCGCGGTCGCGAACATTGCGAGGATGCTGCGGCCGGGCGGCTTTTTTCTCTCCAACGACCGCGTCTTCGAATTGCCGGCCAGTCCCCTTGGCTCGGTCGGCTACACGGATGTGAGCTACCTGGAAATACCAGGGGTCGGTGAGACGGGCGATCGCATCGTCTGGTATCAACGACCGTAGCCCTCGCGCTGTAAGACGCTTCGATCGTGCTGGTATGCTGTCAGTTCAGTAATACTTCCGAAGGTCCATATTGGCGTACAAAGACGCGACCTGGTCGGCGTACCCGTTGAACGGGAGCGTCTTTCGCATGAAGAACTCGCCGAGGCGCCGCTCGGTGCCCTGGTTGCGGTAGGTCGAACTGGTGAGGGCTGGATTGACGTTGGAGTAAAACCCGTAATACTCGGGCGCCTCCTGCACCCATGTGGTCAGTGGCTGCGTCTCGACGAACCGGATCTTCACAATGGATTTGATGCTCTTGAAGCCGTATTTCCAGGGCACGACCAGCCGCAGCGGTGCGCCGTTCTGATTGGGAAGCTCCTCTCCGTACAAACCAGTCGCGACCAGCGTCAGCGGGTGCATCGCCTCGTCCATGCGAAGCCCTTCCGTGTACGGCCACGGCAACAGCGACGGAAATTGGCGCCGCTGCCCGGCCATTTCTTGAGGCCGCAGGATCGTCGTGACCTCGACGAACTTCGCGTTTCCAGTCGGCTGAAACCGCTTCAGCAGCTCGCTCAGTGGAAATCCAACCCATGGCACAACGATCGACCATCCCTCGACGCAGCGGTGGCGGTAGACGCGTTCCTCGAGCGGGTGAGGCTTCAGAATGTTTTCGAGTGTGTACACGCCAGGCTTGGCGCAGTCGCCTTCAATCGCCACCGACCACGGCTTTGGCTTGAAGCTCTTGCCGTAGATGGCGGGATCGCTTTTGTCGCTGCCGAACTCGTAAAAGTTGTTATAGGTCGTGACGGCGTTATAGGTGGTCGGCCGGTCGCTCGTCGTGACCATCCTTCTTATCACGGGGAGTTTGTCGCCGGCGGCACTTGCGACCTCCCCGTCGAACGCGCCTGCCGTCAGCGCCGCGATGGCGGCCCCGGCCGAGGTAAGAAACTCGCGACGGCGCAGATACAAGGATTTTGGCGTGATCTCCGACGGACGGATGTCTGGGGCGTTCTTGATCAACATTGGCGCGTCCGTGCGAACACTGAGGACAGAGGTCTTACGGTGACGGCGGCAATCACCAGCCCGCAAATTGTCATTGCCGCGAATTCCACAGCCAGATCGTGGCCCTTGGTGGGACCACCGAGCCCACGCAGGAGGAACACGATCGCCGTCCGGTAGGCCGCCGGCTCAAAAGCCGACGGCTCGTACGAGAAGGGATTCATACCGAGCAGCGTCGCGTCTATCGCAGCGGCGCATGATGCCACAGCCAGTGACAATGCCGCCGTGCCGCCGAAGACCCACCAGCCGGCCTGTCTGACGCGGGTGCGTAGGACAAGCCATTGCGCCCCTCCGACGAAGCTACCGAGGACAATCCCGTAGCCCACGGGCCCGGCGACGCCGGCGAATGTCACGGCCACCTGCAGACCGAGCGCGGCGGCCACGGCGCTCGTGAGAATCCACAGGAACCCCACTCGGAACCGGCGATGAAGCGTCGCGCTTTGGACCAAGCCGAGACCGACGCCGAGGAAGGCTCCATAGCCCCACGCTGGCAGCGTGAGACCTTCGAGATACGGGTGGTACAAGTAACTGAATGACCACGTAAGCGCATGGGCCGCAAGCGCCGTCATCACCCCGCCCAAGGCGCATGTGAGAGCCCATTGGACGGCGAATGGCTGTGTCCGGGACCGGAACGCATCGACGTGCTGCCTCAACGACGACCGAACGAGGTCAGCGAGCATGAAGATCCAGAAGGCGATCGCACCACGACGTCTGGCCCGGCGAAGCTGGCAAAACGCATCCATCATCTGCCCGCCGTATTCGTGGCGGAATGTCCTGGGATACAACAGGAGCAGCGCCGAATACAGTCGTTCAGGTGTCATGAGGCCGAAGGGAGCAGGCCGCGTTTGCGGGCGGCTCGGACGAGTTCAAAGAGCCCCTGCGCTTCTTCGGCGCCGAGACTCCTGCCCTTCCGGGTCAGTCGATAGCAGCGCCGCCGTTCGCCGTCGGCTTCACATTCCTCGATGAGCCCGGACGCCAGCAGCCGCTTGATGGCGGTATACAGTGTACCCGGCCCGATGCGGAGCTGACCGCCCGTCAGCGCCTCCACGTCCTGCATAATCGCGTAACCGTGACTCGAACCGCCGAGGACCGCCAGCAACAGGTGAAATTCGACGCGAGTGAGTTTCATGACAGTGGTCGATGGTCGATATATCGACAGAAGATATACCAGCGGGCCGGCCGTTGTCAAGGTTGGGCCAGTCCGCTCCGCGTCGGCCGAATACTTGCACTGGGTAGATGGGTCCGAAAGTCGAGGCCGCCCTGCGGTTCGTCGAAGCCGGTGGTCGTGAAGCGATCGTGACCTCGCATGAGGCGCTCGGGCCGGCACTCGCCGGCCGAACGGAGACGCAGGTCATGGCGTCCGGCTTCAGCCGGACTTCTTCACGGTCCGACTAAAGTCGGACGCCACGAAGAGTTGCCGGACGCCACGAAGAGTTGCCCGACGTCGACTGCAGCTCAAAAGTACAGGGCGCCCGCGAGCCCGCGCGGATATCGTCGACCTACTGCGTGGCCGACCTCCCGGCGGGGATCACCATGGTGTGGTTGCGCTTCGGCACCTGTCCGACCGCGATCTTGGCCACTTCTTTCATCGACGGGACGTCGACCACCAACGTGTTGTTCCCCACGGGGTCGGCCGCATAGGCCCTCTTGCCGTCAGGCGTGAGGGTCACCCAGGCGCAGCCCCTTCCGCTCAGATAGGCGCCTCCCGCCGGTTTCAAATCGGGGAGCGAGTACGAGTAGAGGGCATTGTTCAGCCGGCTGCAGACCACAAGCGTCTTTTGATCAGCGGTGACGGCCATTCCGTGAGATTCAGCGGAGCCTTCCGGGATCGGAATTCTCCCGGGGGGCAACTTAGGAAGCGCGATCCGAGCGACTTCCTTGCGCGTCTTAAAATCCACCACCACAAACCCGTGATAGTCACCGACCTGGACGAAGAGCGAATGGGTCGAGCCATCGGCATTCTTGGACATCGCCATCGGACGGATGCTCTGGCCAAGTTGAATCGACCATGCCGGCGCGTCAGTCTGGGTATCGAGGACGCTCACATACCCATTGCCGGTGGCGTCGCCGGCGACCACGTTCTTGCCGTCCGGGGTGACATAAAGGTTGTGCACGGGCCCTTCGGTACGGATGCTCTTGACTTTGGAGAGAGAGGCGGTATCGATGACATCCGCGACACCCGGGTTGTTCCCGACCGCCTGCCGGATCCCCACATAGACTCGCCGCCCGTCAGGACTAATCGCGATGTTGTTGGGGCGGCCCGAGAGAGGGATCTTCTTGATGACCTTCAGCGTCTTGACATCGGCCACGTCCAGCGTCTCGTCGGCCTCACTGCTGACGTAGATGCGGTCTCCGTCGGGGGACGCTGTGACCCCATGAGCCGCCTCGACGCCTAGGATCTCTGCCACGACCTTGTTCGTGACAGGGTCAATGATGTGTACTCTGTCCCCGGCGGCGTTGCTCTGGAGGATCCGAACCTGGCCTTGGGCCGTCAACGGCAACGTGAAGAGAAGGATCGCCAGAGGCTTCAGACAGCGCTGAACCACGTGAGCAGTTGTCATCGCCAGCTCCTCGCAAAAAACGGGTTAACGTTTACCAGGTCACTCTGCTGCGCACGAACCGGTCAACTCGACGATCTTATCGGTCGCTTTCCGCCCGCACACCCAATTGGCGATCGTTTGCCACTCGGGATCGAGAAAAGAGTTCCAGTGCTTGCCTCCACTGTGGTAGAAGTCGCCACCCCCCTCGGCCAGAAGCGGGTGCACGAGTAGTTTGCTCTCGATGAGGTTGCGGCGAACCACCCGTGGCAGGACAACCTGAAAGTTCTTGCGGGATTGCTCCTCGTTCCAGGTGGTGGCCCCGGGCGAGAGCTCCTGGAAGCGCATGGGAGTCCCCTTACTATGGCAAGAGATACAGCGGGTGTGGCCGTCGCGTTTCGCCACGAAGATGGGCTGCACCTTGGCCCTGAAGAACTCGAAATCCAGAGCCGACGCCGCTGG
>JAHFUJ010000040.1:2432-23772 GCA_023265105.1 Acidobacteriota bacterium | reverse complement strand
GCCGCATCGCCGGCGGCTTCACGCTTCGCCAGCACGTCGGCTACGTCACGAAGACGGTCGCGCGCCGTGGTCAGCTCCCGCTCCCGGGTCTGCGCGGCCACGAGGTCCGCAAACGCCAGCCGCAGATCGGCTCGCAGGCGTCGAATTTCATCGTCGGCACGGCTCGAACTGGCGCTCACCAGGGCGGACGCGGCCTGCACGTCCAAGCCTCGCCGGCCGGTAATCGGCAACGGCTGCGCCACCATCACGATGTTCTCCGTCACGCCCGCCACCGATTCTCGGTCGAAGGTCACTCGCGGGTTCGGCCACCGCGCCGCCGTCAACACATCAGCGCGCGCGACATCAACCGCGGCGAGAACCGCGCGGGCGCGCGGGCTGTCGGTCGACAATCGAGCCAGCGCATTGGCTTCCGTCAGGTTCAACAATTGGGCGCCAACGCTCGCCGGCACGAGAACGGCCGCCAGCGCGGCACAGAGCACCACTGTGCGCATAACACCTCAAATGAAGCTCGGCTCAAAAGCACGCCGCGAGCGTCATGCGCAGTCGCACTGCGCGCATAACGCTCCTCTGTGTAAAAGGGAAACGTGTACAGACGGCGACCGCGCCGTCAGATCAGATCAGACAGGAAGGGTGGGTGGGCCGCGAAGTTGCTGCGGACGTCGAGGCGGTCCGTGGCTGCGGGCCACACCCGCTGGGGCGTGGGCTGACGTCGAAAGGACCGCAGGGGCAATCGATGTAATTGTCTCGGGCGTGGCGAACGGAGCCGCGGGAGTAAAGGTCTCTTGTCCCACGAAGACGGCAGGAAGCCACGTGACGTGGTCTTCACCGTGGGAGAGGGCGATTCCATCGTGGTGGTGGTCGGCGTCGGCGTCGTGCAGCGCGGCGTGGCGATGGACGACCGCCGACGGACGTTCGCCGTCGGCCCCATGCACGTGCTCGGCGGGCAGCATCAACGCCGCGGGCACGGCGAGCTCGAGCACGAGCGCGGTGACGACGCGGCGCGAGGTCCACCCAGTCATGGTCACAACATTTATCGCGGCGCGCTTACTTCGCTTTCGCTGCCGCGACGGCAGGTAGATCGATTTCCTCTGCCATCAACTGGCTGCCGTGCTTCATCGTATGCACGACCACACGGTCTCCCACCTTCACGTCCTTCAAGCTCGCGGCCGTCTTGCCACGCAGGACCTTGGTATCGGATCCGACGGTCAGTGTTTGATTGGCGCCGGTGGTTGGTTTGACCACAATGGCCGTGTCGGTGGCCGAGACGATGGTGCCGCGGATATGAGGTGCGTCGTCGTGCGCGCTCAGGAGCGCGGTCAGCGCGACGGAGAGCGCGAATGCGAGGGCTGCGGTTCGCTTCATGGTTGCCTCGTTTCAAGAATAACACACCCACCTATTTCTTGTTCTTCGCCGGAAGCACCTGCACGTCGTGTAGCGTTTTGAAGTCGCCGTCGTAGACTTTTGCCGTGATCTGGTCGCCCGCCTTGACCTTGTTGATGACCTCTTCCTTATCAACCGCGTAACTCATCGTCATCGCCGCCATCCATCCTTCGACGTTTTCGCCATTAACGGTCAGGGTCTTGGCCTTCGCGTCGACCTTCTCAACCTTGCCACGGAACGTATGTTCCTTCTTACCGCCTTGCTGCGCATAGGCCGTCGACAGACACAGGGCCAGGATCACTCCGACGACAACCAGGGATCGAGCGTGTTGCGATTTCATACGTTCCTCCATGCACTTCCCGTTCCTACTCCACCAGCAGATCTTCACTCAAGGCGGGCGCTCGGCGGACACCGCCGGCCGTTGTCAGACCTGCGAGCTTCCTCCCCAGCACTCGCCACGCCAGAATCAGTGACGTCACGCAGAGCGCTGTTCCGCCGACCATGAAGGTGATGACGACGATGTCCCACAGGGGACGGTAGTTGTATAGCCAGGGAAAATCCAGCGAGTGGAGGCCGTGGTACAGCCACCGCGTTACCCAGTTGCGCGAGCTGTAGTTGCCAACCACGCGAGCGGTCTTCGGATCGATGTAGTAGCGCGTGTGCTCAGCATCGTTCAGACGCGCGAGAAGCACCGGCAGCGGCCGCTCGCGACGGCGATCCAGATAGTACCTGTCGTACTGCTCGAGGACGCTGACCTCGACGCCGCCGCTGGCCTCGGCGGCTTTCGACACCACGTCCACGATCCGCTGACGGTCGAAGGCGGTCTGCGGTTCGCCCTTCACCGGAATGATCCGCGTCTGACTCTGGCCGAGCGTCGCGACGTACACCGGCTCGCCCGCAAAGGACGTGAGCTCGAGATCCTTCACCTGAAGACCTGAGATCTGCATCAGCGCCTCGCGCGGATGCTTCGGCGCGAATGCCGACGGCTGAGGGCGACGGCCGCGCAGCGCCTGAGGGATGCTGACGCCCCCGGCGCGCCGGCCGCCGCCGGCCTGACCGCCCATCGTTCCCGGGAACGGATCCATCGACAACATGCCGCTGAAGGCCCATGTGGCCGCGCCGAGCCCGAAGACCAGCCCGAAGATCATGTGCCAGCGCTTCTGCCCGCGGTACGGAATGCTCGTCGGCGCGCCCTCGAAACGGTACCTTTTCGCGGGCGAGTACATCCAGAGGCCGATCACGATGCCGAGCATCGATGCAACGGTCGCGATGCCCGAAGACCAGATCACCACCTGGCTCCACTGCTCCCCGTATTTTCGAAGGGGCAAGAAGTTCATCCAATGCGGGATCGCGCCGACGTAGGCGCCCCAGCGCGAGGCGGTGGTCGTGTACTGGGCCACCTCGCCGGTCGCTTCCGACACGTAGACCTGCTGACCGTCGGGCCAGGAGTACTTCGACATGGGAAAGAAATTACGGAGCGGGCTCTGAATCGTCCACTGATCCGCTTCCTCCACCGGTTCGACCGTGGCCGTGCCGATCGGCTGCCCGGACCACGCCGAGGCGGCGCGGTTCATCATGTCGTTTGGAACCAGAATCTGCTCCTCGCCGGTGTCCGCGTACACGATCGCCTCGCCGCGCCCGGTGCGGAAGCGATAGACAGGACGGCCGTCAAACGTGTTCAGTCGCACCTGCCCCGCCTGTTGCTCCTCGTCCAGTTTTGCCGCCGCTTCTTCCGGTGAGAGTACGACCTTGGAGGGATCGAGCGCTGGCGAGTGCTCGAGGCGATCGCCCGGCCCCACGCTCGGGAAATCCCAGTACATCATCCCGATGCCCGACGGGAACCAGAGCAGGAAGATCAGGCAGAGCGTGATCCCCAACCACCGGTGGACGAAGATCAGTCCTCGTTTCAGCATGACGTCCTCAATTGAATCGATAGCGCCGCGTCACCATCGCAACGACGGCCCTGTCCATATTACTCTACCGTTCCTGCGAAGGTGACGGACCCCTGGCCAGCCGGCCCCTGCCATTGGATAGTCATTCTCCACGTGCCCGCCATGTCGAATCGAGCATCGGCCGCGTAGCGGCCGGCGACCTCCGTGCGCGTGACGTCGATCGTTCCGAACATCGGCATCCCAGTCATCGGCATGTTCGCGCTGCCCCGCACGCTGCCCACATCGATGAGGCTTCCTCCCGACGTCGATCTGAACTCAATGATGAACGTGTCGTTCCGGCGCAGTACATCACGCGGCGAGGAGAGCACGACGTCCAGGGTCCCGGATCTGAGACGCTGCAGCTCGGTCAACTTCGCCACGGCGTCCGGGCGCCCGCAACCAGCCGCCGTCGAAGCGACCACGACAATCACTCCCCACACGGTGGGTCCAAACCGTCGATTCATGTTATGCAGTGGCGCGAACCGGCTCAGCTCGCCCGGAACGACGCCGCCACCAGCCGCGGATATCTTCGCCGATCACGAACAGACAGGGCGTCATGAACAGGACGTGAAGACTCGAGCTGACCATGCCCCCGACGCTCGGGGCGGCGATGGGCTTCATGATTTCCATTCCGGCGCCCGTGGCAAACATCACGGGCAACAGCGACAAGATGATCGCCCCCACCGTCATCAGTTTCGGCCGCAGGCGCGTGGCCGACCCATCGATGACGGCATCGATGTACGACTGATCGTCCCGGCGATGATCCAGAGCCGCGCGAATGAAAATGATCATGATGATCCCGGTCTGGACCGCCACGGCAAACAGCGAAATGTACCCGACGATCACGGCCGTCGTCATCGCATAGCCCAGCATCCATTGCAGAAACACTCCCCCGACCATGGCGAACGGGACGGACAACAGGATGAGAATGGTCTCGCCAACGGACTTGAACGCGACGACCAGCAAGGCAAAGATGATGACGAGCGTCACGGGCACGATGACGCGCAGCCGCGCGCGCGCCACCGCGGCGTACTGATACAGCCCCGTCCATTCGATGGCGTAACCGGTGGGCAGCGTCAGGCGTTTCGCGAGAAATTGCTGCGCGTTGTCGACGTAGTCCGGACCGGTCACGTTCTGCAGATCGACGTAAATGAAACCGGCCAGCTTGCCGTTGTCGTTTCGGATCATCTCGGGCATCTTCCGCACCGACACATCGGCGATCTCGCCCAAGGGAATCGACCGCCCGTCGCCCGTCACCACCGGTGTGCGTCGAAGCTTGTCGAGCGTGTCGATGTACTCGGGCGAATACTGCATGTTCAACGGAACGATCGTGTTGCCGGCCTGCTTGACGGTCGCAATGTTGTCGCCGCCGATGGCGTACCGCACGGTCAACATCGCCTCGTCCACGGTGACCCCGCGTTCCGCCATGCGCTCGAGATCGTTCCGGACGTCCACGTAGTAGCCTTCAGAGATGCGCTCGGCGATGACAGACTTGGTGCCGGGCAATCCACGAAGCAGCCCCTCGATCTGCTGGGAGAGGTCTTCGATGACCGAGAGCTCAGGTCCCGTGACCTTGACGCCGACCGGCGTCTGGATGCCGGTGGTTTGCATCATGACGCGCGCGCGTATCGGCTGGACCCAGGCGTTGACGTATCCAATCGTCTCGGCGGCCTTGTCCATCTCGGCGACGAGCTTCTCCTTCGTCATACCCTTTCGCCACTTGGACTTCGGCTGAAGGAGCACCGTCGTTTCGATCATGGTCAGAGGAGCAGGATCGGTGGACGTATCGGCTCGACCGATCTTCCCGAACACGCGCTCGACTTCCGGAAACGCCTTCAGCTTCTTGTCCATCTGCTGAACGATCCAGCCAGCCTCCCTGTTCGGAAGGCCTGGCAAGGTCGTCGGCATGTACAGAATCGAGCCTTCATCGACCTCCGGCAGGAAATCTCTTGGAAAGTTCCCCAATAGGAACGCCGCCGGGATCAGCACGAGCATGCCGGCGGCCGTGAACGCGTAGCGGTACCGGATCACGGCCCTCAGCGCGGATCGATAGGCCCCCACGGCCGCGCTTTCCTGAAAATCACGACGGGCCATGCTTTCGCGCTTGAAGATCCACAGAACGATCAGCGGCAACAGGAAGATGGTCAACAGCGTCGAAAACGCCATGGCGAATGTCTTGCTGTACGCCAGCGGATCGAACAGGCGCGCTTCGCGTTCTTCGAGGAAGAACACGGGCAGGAACGACGCAAGAATAATGAGCAGCGAGAACAACAGCGGCTTGGCAACGGACGCGATCGAACGAATGAGGATCTCCTGCCTCTCGGCGCGGCTGACGGCGCCGTGCATCGCCAACTCCGCGGTGCAGTTCTCGACAATCACGATCGTCGCGTCGGCGATCTCCCCGATGGCGATCGCGAGGCCCGCCAACGAGAACAAATTGAGCGTCTGCCTGAAGCCGACGAGCGGCAACGCCGTGAACAGCACGCTGAAGAGAAGGATGGCAATCGGACCGATGGCGGTGCGAACGTTTCTCAGGAACAGCAGGGTGACGCCGATGAGCACCACGAGCTCGATCGCGAGCGTTTCAAAGAACTGCCTGAGCGTCGCCCAGATCCAGGCAGACCGATCGTAGGTGGTGACGATATCGATGCCCGGAGGCAGCGAGCCGCGGATCTGTTGGAGCTTCTGCTCGAGCGAGCGCGTAATGGCCAGGACGTTTCGGTCCTGCTCCATCACCGCAATGCCGCCCACGACTTCTCCGGTGCCGTCGAGATCGACGGTGCTCCGGCGCTGGTCGTAGCCCACGCCGATATAACCGATGTCCTTCAAGTAGACCGATGCGCCGTTCGGCGTGCGGCCGACAACGAGAAACTCCAGCTTGTCCAGATCCTCGTTGTTGATGACTCCACGCAGTTGATAGTCGCGGTTGGTGACTTCGATCATCCTCCCGCCCGTCTCTTGAAAGACGGCCTGAACGGCGCCAATCACTTGCCGCAGAGAGATGCCGGACTTGGCGAGCAACGGAGGGAACATCTTCAACTGATATTGCTTTTCCAATCCTCCCACCGACGCGACCTCCGCGATCCCTGGAACGGTCTGCAGGCCGGGTTTGATCTGACTCTCGTTGATCAGGCGCAGCTCGCGCAGGTCGTGCACTCCCTGTCGATCGACGAGCGCGTACTGGTAAATCCAGCCCATGCTGCTGGCGTTGGGGCCCAGGGTCACGCTGGCCTCGGGAGGCAGCTGCGGCCGGATGATATTGATCCGATCGAGCACCAGCTGCTGCACTCGGGCCCGCGTCGCGCCGTTCGCCAGGATGACGTAAATGAACGAGTACCCCATGTGGGAGGTACCGCGAATCGATTGAATATCCGGAGAGCCCACGAGCGCGCTTACGAGAGGTTCCGTGACTTCGGTTTCCAGAAGCTGCGGGCTCCGAGGCCACTTCACGTAGACGACAATTTGTGGATCGGAAATGTCTGGAATCGCGTCGAGTGACGCGGCGCGGATCGCGTAGAGGCTGGACACGACGCCCGCCCCGACCAGGAGCCAGACCGCGGCCCTCCAGCGGATGACGGCTCGAATGGCGGCAATGATCATCGGGGCATCGGGTCCTGTGGGGCCTGTTCCGTGCCCTTCAGCTTATGCTCGGCGTCGATGAAAAAGCTGCCGAACGTGACGACCTGATCGCCGTCCTTGACTCCGTCGAGCACCTGTGTCAGCAGCTCGCCCTGCACGCCGGTGTGAATCTCCTGGGGCACGTACTGCCCAGGCTGCCGCTGGACGTACACGATGTGCCGCTCCCCTTCTTCGATAATCGCCTCGTTCGGAACGGAGAGGAACGGGCCGCGTTCGACGACGATCTCCATGACGTAAAGGACGCTGTTCCGCCTTCCGGTGGACGCCAGCGACGCCTCGACGGTGATACCGCCGGCGCGAGGAATCACCCGCGTCACAAACGCCTGATACATGGACGATTTCGAGCTCGGCGGGAAGGCGCGGACGCGCTGGCCAACCTTGATGAGCGCCGCATCGGGTCCGGACAGCGCGGCGGACAGGACCTTTTCCGTCCGATCGATCGTGCCTGCCGTGCGAATCCACGTCTGCACGAGCCGAAACGACGCCGGACTGAGGGTCAACGTGAGGGCTTCCGCCTGCTCCTGCGTGACGGTCGTACCACGCGGGGCAATCCGGGTGTGCTCTCGAACTCCCTGAGCTGCGGCCCATTGGGCCGCAACCAGGGAGAGCACGAGCAGGAACATGCGGTTCGGGGTCATCGGTCAATGGCAATAATTGTCTTTGCTATCCATGATGTGCGTGCCCCATGGAAAGAGACCAACGCTGGTGACTTTCTCGATCGCCTCGGTCTTGGCATCAATGATCACGACGGCGTTTTCCGTTGAATCCGCCAGATACAGCTTCTGGTCGGCCGTATCCGTCGTCGCGGTCTCGAGCTGAATATTTGTGCCGATCTTGAGGCGGCCAGCGGGTTTGAGCGTCGCCATGTTGTAGACGTAGACAAAGCCGCTGGTCGAGCTGATGACGAACGCTTTACCGGCGGCGAAGTTGACGCCGGTCATCTTGGGGCCGGCTTCCAAGGTGGCGGCGACCTTACCCGCGGCCAGATCGATGATGGAGATCGTCTCGTCGCCGTTGTTGGGGGTGATCCCGTATTTCCCGTCGTGGCTCAGGTAAATGCGCCACGGATCCGGACCGACCCTGATGACCTTGACGATCTGGTCCTCGCGGGTGTCGATCACGCCGACAACCCCTAACGTCCCGTCCGCGGCGTAGAGATACCGCCCGTCATTGCTCGGGGCAGCGATGTTGATGCCGTGGAGTTCGCCGAGATACTTTGCGGGATCGAGCTTCGCGATGCCGGGTACCTTGTCGATCTGGATTTTCTTCAACAACTCATGACGCCTCACGTCGATGACGCCGACCCAGTGCGCGCCATAGTTGCCCACGTAGGCCTTCGAACCGTCGGATGAAAACGTCACGTTGAGCGGCTCGACCAGGCCGGGAATGGTCTTGACCTTCGTGAGCGATACCATGTCGATGACCGAGATCGAATCGCCGTCGGGATTCCCTTGATAGTACCAGCGGCCGTCCGGCGAGAAGGCCAGGTGCTCCGGGGCGATGTCGACCGGAATCACCTTGACGAGCTCCAGGGTGCGCGCGTCGATGATGTACGCCTTGTTCGCGCGCGTCCCTCCGGTGACGACATATCGACCGTCGGGCGACATCATCACCATGTGCGGATTGACGTTGTTGCCCAGAAAGGTCTTTCCAACGATCTTCTTGGTGTTGATGTCCATGAACGCGATCTCGTTCGAGTCGCGGTTGACGATCATCACGACTTTGGTCGGGTCTGGGACTTTCACATCCGCAGCGCCGAGCCGCGTGCCCGCGACCACCGCGCTCACCGCCAGCACCGCTCCCGCTGCGATCAGAAGTCGTGTTCCATTGCGCATGGCTTCCTCCTGAATCCCGAATCCTAGAAGCTGGCCTGCAGCCGCACGCCAGGCACGAAATAACCCACTCGTTCCGACCCCTCCGGCAACTCGAGCGTATGCGTCAAGTGGAACGAGAGCCGGAGCTTCTCCGACAACTGAAAGTTGTAATACCCTTCCACGAGCCGTTCTTTGTCACCCGTCGCGAGCCTGGTTTGAGCGTACCCGATTCCCCAACTGTCCAGAGGATTAAAGACGACGCCCTTCGAGAACTGGAAGCCGCTGCTCCAAAAGTGCTGCCCTGCGCTGAACGCCGTCCCCCCTTCCTCGCCGGCGGGGACATGCCCGTCTCCATAGCGCCCGAAGAGCGTCATCGGGGCCGCGATCTTCTGATCGATGCTCAGGCCCCAGGCCGTGGCCGTGCTGCTCGCGGCGTTGGTCGCCCGATACCAGGCGCGATAGTTGCCCTCGCCCAGGGAAGGCAGCGTCGTGAGATAGCCCACCTCAGCCAACGAGTACATCGAGTCCGAGAGATTCGTGGCGTTCGGGTTGCTTTGCTGGAACCCGGCTTTGAAGGTCACACCGATCTTGGGATCGAAGACCGCCGCAAACCCCGAACCATTCGTCGCCAGACCGAGCGTCGGGTTGTTCACCAGCGCATCGCTCAAGAACTGAGTCGTTTCGTCATTGGCTGCCGCGTTCCGGTCAAAAAAGTTCGTCAGGTCGAGCCGGCCACCGACGAGCGCCAGCCGCTGAGAGAAGACTTCCGTTCTGAGCCATGCTTCGCGCAGGTTGATGACGTTTTGACGATCGAGACGAGCGCTGTAGCCGTTCAGAAGGGTGAGGCCGGAGATTTCCAAATCGGGGGGCGTGCCGCTCAGACCGACAACGTCGGCGTAGAACAGCGTGTTTTGCGCCAGGCCGGCCGTGAAGAACAGGTCGGCTGACGCCAGCTGATAGGCGTGTCCGTCGGCGGCCGTCTTCCCGCCCCGAGTCTGACGTGCGAATTGCGGCGCAATCGCCGCGCTCACGCCCAGCTTGACGTTGCGCTCCTCGGCCTCGGCCAGCGCAGCCTCGATCTTTTCGCTGATCGTCTGGCGGCGGTAGACTCGTTCTCGTTGGTACGTAACTTCTCTCCTGGCGCCGGGAACCGGCTCGTCGTGCTGGCCGCCGCTTTGGTCGACGAAGACCTCGATCCGCTTGACGCGCGTTTCGGGTTCCGACAGGACGGTGCCCGATTCGAGGTCGCTGATGCGCTGTTCGAGCACTTTGATGCGATCGAGCAGCGCCTGGGCGTCGGGTGCCGCGGCAGACGGGCTGGCGGCGGCCGTCTCGCCGGGAAGTATCTCGCGTGCATCGAGCTTGACCGCCACGGTCGCGCTCCCGCTGGAGACGATGACCTCCTGCGACCAACGGTCGAACCCCGGCGCATCCACCTGCAGCACGTATTGCCCGGAGGAGACCTGGTCGAACGCAAATGCGCCATCCGCGTTTGAAGCCGTCGTCCGGTCCGGCGCCATTCCCGGCATGCCCGGCATCGGCCGCATCGCGGGGGCAGCGCCCGGCGCGGGCAGGGGTCTCAACGTCACTTCCGCATTTGAAATGAAACCACCCTGCGCGTTGGTGACACGGCCGCTCACGGAGGAAGTTTGAGCCGACGCGACCACCGCAATCGGCACGAGCACAAGGGTCCAGACAAGACGAAATCTGCCCATACAAATCACCTCTAAGACTACTAGATACTTAGGCCAGACCCCTAGATACGCAGGCCACGGCGAGCATTCCCTGGCGGTTCTGGAGCTTCTTAATTGGGACTGGGGACCGGCGTGAGCCGACCTAGCAAGCACTTTGCAGCTGTCAGCCAGCACGACCGATCGAGCAGCACCACGCCCGGTCGCAGCACACACCTGGCAGCCGTCAGCCAACACGAGCGATCTGGGAGGTTCATGCGCCGAGGCTAACACGGCAACTTCTAGAAACGGCAGGATCGAAGGTCAAGTCGCGGTCAGTGACCGGTCGGTGACCGCGCGTGTGACCTTAAAACACATATTCGTTGACGTAGCTTTCAGCTCTCAGCGTTCAGCTGTCAGCACTGGTCCGGCTGAAAACTGAGAGCTGACAGCTGATAGCTACGGCAGCTCAAGTGAACTTCGGAATAGGCCTTTACGGCAGGGGGCTGCCTGAGGTGGACAGTTCCCGATGGAACATGTAGGAAATCTCGACCGGCGTGTCGTCCATCGATCCCACCTTAAACACGACCTGATAGTAATGAGGAACGCCTCCGGTGGCCGTCTTGATCTTGGAAACCAGCGTTCGCGCCAGCGTGGGATCGGTAAACGCCTTCACCGCGGCCATCACTCCGGGGACCTGGCTCCCCGAAAGGTAGAGGATCTCGCCGTTGCCATACAGCCCCGGCACACGGCTGATCAACGCGTAACTTTCCTCGATTTCCCGCGGATCGTGCGACGAACGATCCGAGACAAACGCCGGTTCTCCGGCCCTGGGATTGAGGTTTCGAATGCCTCCCGGCTCGAGCACGAATTGCTGGTCGATGGGAATGGCCTGAATCTCGCGGTTGCCACTCACCTGCCCGAGGAAGACCACGTCATCCATCCCGATTTCCGGCAGCGACACGAGATCGCTTCTGGTCAGAAGCACATTCGGTTTGCGATGGGCCAGAAACTGACCCAGCAGAAACGCTCCACTCGCCGTCCCCACGCCCGTAAACCCGAATGAGGGGACGACGTTTGCCACGCCCAGCGCCTCCTTCAGCGAGGAGAGGCTCTTGGATTTCGACAAGTCGCCCGAGTCGTTCGAGGCCGAGTCGCGGACGAAGCCGAAGCCCGGGATCCGGGCGAACAAGGGCGTGGCGAGACAAATCATCAGGGGCCGGTTCGACGAGAGGATCGGTCCCCACAGTTGCTGCAATTCCGGCGTCCACGCGGCCGTCGTCGTCTCGAAGCGAGCTCGCTCGACGCGCCAAAGTCGCAAGCCGAGATACGAGGCGCAGGCAATCGCCAGCAGCAACGAGGCGGCGAGCAGCATCTCCGTTCGACGGGCGGGGGCACGCGCGGGAGGCGGCGCAGGAAGTTGAGGCTGCGCGGGCTCGATCGGCCTGTGGCGGGGCTCGAAGGTCACACTGAACCCGCCCTTGGGCAAGTCCACCACGATCGGGTCGTCTGCTCCGTCCGTGCGGTAGTACTCGGCCAACTTCTGCCGCAGCCGGCCCACGTGCATGCGGACGACCGATTCCTGCCGCGGATCGTAGGAGGGAGGCTTCGCAAACACATCCAGTCCGACGGTGTATTCCTTGAGACTGTCGGCCGCACCGGAGAGAGACTTCTCGGCCAGATAGGTCAAGAGCTTGCGGTGCACGGCGGAGCCCCGGAAGGCTTTGCTCTGAACGATGCGCTGGATCTCGGCCTGCGGCGCGTCGAGTTCGGGGGCCATTTCGATGGAGGATACCACACTCACACTTCTTTCTCACACCGGCTCTTCAAGCGCCTGAGAAGTGACACTCTCGACGTGACGTGGAGGGTATTGTAGCGATTCTCGACGCCCGTTCTTGAGTCAGAGCTGCACAACCAAGAGGCCGGGTACTCGCTCGAAGTCGCGATGGTTCAGCGTACCGACGGCGTAATCGAGATGCAGCGCCGTCGCGCCTATCAAGAGGTCTTCGAACGCGAGCTGGATGCCTTTCGCTTCCTGCTGGCCTTCGATGCGTCCCGCGAGTCGTGCGATGTCAAGCGACACCGGGTGGACGGGCATATCGGTCGACAGCCGCTCGATGAATTCCAGCCGCCGTTCCTGCCGCGCTTGCGTCTTTGCGCGATAGGCCCCGTGAACAAGTTCGGCGATCGTAATAACTGATGCGCCGATCTCGATCTCGCCCTGGCTGGCTCGCACCTGCTCCAGAATCTGCCGGACCGTGTGACCTCTACGTTCGGCTGCGATGATGACGCTGGAATCGAGGATTACTCCTGCCACACCGGCGGATTCCACGGCTTTCGCTTATTGAGGATGGCTTCGACGTCTTCGGCGAAGTCCGCGTCAAGGATAGGAGCCTTGCCGGTTTCTTCTTCGTGTGCTTTCGCGAGCGCGATGCACTCCGAGATCGTGCGGCGCACTGGCTCGGCAGCATGAAGAACCGCAACGGGCCGCGTGTCATGCTCGATGACGACTTCGGCGCCAGCGCGCACGTGCGCCATGAGCGAGCGGAATTCGCGCCCGGCTTCCGCCTCCGAAACGCGGATCACGTGCTTCGTCATCCCTGCAATTATACCGCGAACCTGTGAAAAAACTTTGGACCGGTTTCAGTGGGCAGTCCGTAGGCTCAGGAGACGCCCTTCCACATTCGGGGATCGAAGCCAAACGGCTCTGACGGATTGATCTTGAGCCTCATGAAATCCACGTGATTCGGATTGAGCACGAAGTTGCGTTCGTGAGGAATCACGACCGACGGCACCGACAGGACGGGGGCCCTTGACTCCCGCGACCACTGTTCACCGATTCCGGCAAGAACCGCTGGCGCGGGGTACGCTCGCCAATCCGAAGGCAGGTTGGCGATGGCTATGGTTTCGATGGCGATGTCTGCCTCGATATCCGCGGCGATCGCGACGAGATCGATCAGCTCGAGGTCTGGATCCGTGTGGACGAATCGTTCCAGTGCGGCGAGCGAGAGCGTTGCCGAGGTGAAAACCGCAGGAACTCCCCTCGGCGTCCAGCGACTGCCGTAGCGGCGCGCCCCTTCACCATCGAACGCCGCATGTGCCGCGCTGGCGATCCGCCAGACGCGCACTAACTGACGACCCCGTGCTCGATCCGTCCAAGGATGTCTTCGACTTGACGCGCACCGACATCAGTATCGAGGAGGTGAATGGGGACTTCACCGTTTAAGGCTCGATTCGGCCGACGCAGCCACGTCGCGGTCTTGTCTTGCGTCCCGAACACCGCAAACGCCTGCGCCGCCACGCGAGCGATTCGATACAGGCGGTCTGATTCGTCAGCGTCCAACTTGCGAGTTTGCCGGCGGCGGGCCAGGGTCCGCGGCGGCATGTGAAGCACCCTCGCGGTCTCGGGCACTGACAGCCCAAGGCGTTCGCGAACCGATTCGAGCGAACGATACGGAAGCCCCCGTTTGATGCGCTGGCGGAGCTCGGTCGACGTCGGGACGGTTCGGCCCTTAAACACAGTCGCGCCGCCAAGGACCTTGAGGACGTATTCGGTCGCCGTCATACTCGGGCTCCTGCCACATGGCATTATACAACAATGCCATGTGGCACGACTGGCGTTTGTGGGGGTGGCGTCAAGGGTAGTGATTTACCGGCACGAGTCAACGGGATCGACCGCCGGCGATCGGTGCCGAATCACATGGTAGAGGCCGAAAGCCAGCGCCGCAACCTCGCGACGAATTTCTGAACGATTTCGTGCGGTTGGCGCAGGACAACCGTCCGTCGGAATGCGCGCAGCCCGTGAGGCCGATCCGAGGCGTTAAAATCAACCGCCAGTTCGCCATCGAGAATCAAAGGCCTTCAAAGAAACACGGCGCGTCCCAGCGGCGAGAAACCTTCACACCAAGCGATAGTTGCTGGTCCTTCATCCCGCTGTGGTTCCGCCGAATCGCGTCATCGCGAGACTTGCCTCGCTTCGACCAGCTCTGAACGTCCGGGATTCTCGCTGCGTTCAGCGATTTTGAGTAACTGCGCGTAATACCGCCTGGCCGCGGCCTTGTCGCCCATCAACGCCGAGGCCCGCGCAGCGCCGGACACCGCCCGGAAGCGGTTCGGCTCTTTCTTCATCGTGGCCTCGAACTCCTTCCGCGCCTGCGCCGGGTCTTTCAGCTCCAACAACATCTCTCCAAGAAGCTCCCGCGCGGGTGCGAGCGGGCCGGGAGTGACCGCAGACTTGTCTGTGGCGTCTTCGCGCTCCACAGCGGCTCGCATTTCGGTAAGGGCGTCGGCGTTCCGGTGCTCCGCGAACGCAAGCCAGGCGGACGCGCCGCGGCGCTGAATTTCCGTCTGCTCGGCCCAGTAGGCTTCGCCTGCCTTCGCAAGCTGGTCGTGGATGTTGCCCAGCGCTTCAATCGACATCCGGACGGTCGCGATGTCGCCGGTGCGAGCGCCGCCGATAGCGCGCGCGAAGTACGTAAGCGCTTCCGTGTACGGGAACTTGCTCGGATGAGGCGCGAGCTTCGCAGCCTCGGTCCACGCACCTCGCTCGAGCGCATAACGAGCCGGGATCGCCGCGAGCGCGAAGACTCCGGCCGAACCGGGCGCCGCCCCTCCGATCGCATTGGGATCGAAGCGCGATGCAACGTCCGGCAGCGCGTCGAGCATCGCCTTCGCATCGCGATCCTGCGCCGTCTGAAGGTACGCGTACGCCCGGTAGTCCATCGCATGCAGTTCTTCGGCAGTCGAGCCGGCTCGCTTCGCGATGTCGCCGGACGCGATGTTGGTCTCGATCGAATCCTGCCAGTACCCGAGCCGCGTAAACGTATGCGACGGCATGTGCAGCGCGTGCGCCGCCGATGGAGCGATCTTCGCGTAACGCCGCGCAGCAACCAGCGCGCGACCGGCAAGCGGCGGCGCGTCGTACGCGTGGATGATGTAATGCGCCAGGCCAGGGTGATCGGGCTGCCGCGCGATCAGTCGCTCGAGAATGGCGCCGGCCTTCAGCTGATCGGCGAATGTCTTGTCGGCCGGAGACGCGGCAACGGCGACCGACAGGGCATGAAAAATAGACGCTTCGCTGTCGTTCGGATAAGCAGCCGCAACCTTCGACATCGCGTCGCGATAGGCACGAACGCGGCCGGCCTGATCGATCGAGTCGAAACGGTCGTAGAGAAGCGAGACGGCGTCGATGTACGCACGCTCCCGCTCGGTCTTCGCACCAATCGCTCTCGCGCGATCAACGGCGGCACGTCCCTGCTGCAGCAGCGGGGCCGGGCGAATGCCGGCGGCAAACGGATTGCTCCAACGGCTGAGAGCGATCCCCCATTCGGCCATCGCGCACGAGCGATCGGCGGCGAGAGTCGCGCCGAACCCGTCAATGGCTTGTTGATACTCGAACGAGTGCAGCAGCGCGACGGCGCGGTTGAACGGGAACTGCGCCGCCGCATTGCACGATGTCGCGAACGACACGCTTCCCAGCTTCTCGGCAGACGTGGCGTGGTTGTGATCCTGCGCGTTCGCCGCGATAGCGAACGTCAGGACCAGCCCCACCGCCAATGAACCAAGGCTCTTCATAATCACTGCCCCAGATTCAACCTTACGCCGAACATCGCCCGGCGCGGATCGACAAACGCCGAGGGCTGTCCGAACGTCGGGCTGAACAGATTGTCGTTGCCCAGGCTTTCCTCCGCAGTGTCGTTCAAGACGTTGAAGAGGTCCACGAATATCTCGGCGCGCCGGGTGCCGCCCAACGGAATCGGCCTCGACACGCGTAGATCAACAAGCGTCTGCGACGACAGCCGCCGCGAGCCGCGCGGCTCGAGCAGAATGCGCTGATCGCCCTGAGTGAGCGAAACCTGGGCCGATGCGGCCCACGGCTTGCCGCTGAAGTGCTGCGCATTGGCGGCGAGGGCGAACCCCGTCCGCGGAATGTCGACGCTGCCCATCACCCGCAGCATGTGCGGCCGATCGTTCGGCATCACGCCGCGCGCGTTGGTCAGCGTGTTCGGATCCTGCCCGAACGTCAGGAAGGGCGTGCCAGAGATCGTGCTCACCTGCGACGCCGCGGCCGTTGCGCCGCTCGAAGGTTGCAGACCCGTGGCCCGCGAGTACGTGTAAGAGCCGAACGCCTGCCATCCGTGCGACCGGCGTTTTTCGAGAGCCGTCACAAGACCGTTGTACGTCAACGAGTACCCTGCAGGGTTCGTCAACAGAAAGCGGCGATCCGCCGTTGTGTTCGCGATAACGAAGACCGGCAGACTGCGGCCATCCTGCAGCGTCCTGCTTTCTTCGCGATAAACGCCGCCGACATCCGTCCATCCAACAAAACGGCTGCCGTCCTTCCGAACGTACGCGAGCGCCGCCGACAGCCCTCCGCCGATCTCGCGATCGACGCCGATTGAATACTCATCGGTCCGCGGCGATTTTGTCGCGGAATCGAGCCTCAGGTTCCTTCTCGGATCAACCACTGACACAAGAGTCGTGTAGCCGCCCGTTGCCGCATCGAACGCCATCGTCGTCGTTGGCGTGGCCGCAGGATGGAACGGCGACAGCTCTCCCGTCAGCACACCCTGATTGAACCTCCCATAGCTTGCCCTCAGCATCGTCTTGCCATCTTCCGTCAGTTTCATCGTGACGCCCGCGCGCGGAGACCACACATTCCACGTGTAGAGGGTGCCGAGGCCATTGACGATGGTGTCGGTTTTGTTGCCGAGAGAGTCGAGCGCGCGCAGGTCCTGACTAATGGCCCGGCTGTGATCGAAACGCACGCCGGCATTGATCGTCAGCAGATTCCCAACTGTGATCGAGTCGCTCAGGAACCCTGCGGTCGTAAGAAACACGCCGCCCGTCGTCGAAGGAGCGGCCGAGATCGACTGAAACGGCCGCCCTCCGGCGTCGTCGTTGTATCGCGTCCCGCCCGGAATGATCTGCGTCAACTGATGTTCTCCCCGTTCGAACTGCGTGCCGACCTTCAACTGGTGATCGGCGCCGAGGAGACCCGGCCGAAAATGCGTCAGGGTTCCCTTGACTGTCGTACGAATCAGCAACAACCCGCCGAAGGTTTGCGGCGCGCCGCTGAAGACGCCCGACACACGATCGATCCGGCTCGGAATCGCGGTATTGCCGGAGCTCGGGTCGTCTTTGCGATCAAATACAAACCGTCCAACCCGCGCATCCCACACCGTATTCGCCGACATCGTGTGCGTCAGATGGCCGAACGTCGCCGCCGGAACGGAAGCATGCCGGCGCTGTGTGGCTTCGAACGGCTTCACGAGCGTCGGAAGTTCCGGATTCACCCAGAACTCGTCGTGAAAACTCTGGAGCAGCTGGAGTCCCGGAGCCAGGCGCCACGTGAGCTTCGCAAACACCTTGTCCTGCTCGTAGGTTCTCGCGAACCTCGGATCGGTCCCGGGCTGACTGTCGTAGTCGCGAAGATGCTGGTAGCCCGCGAAAAACCACAAGCGATCGCGAAGCACCGGACCGCCCAGGTTGGTTGTGACGTCGCGATACTTCACACGCTCGTACCCGCTCTTCGGCTGACCAGGACCTGGAAACACGAGGCGAACTGGCTGACTCGTCAGGCCGGACGTCTGCCCGTAGTACGACGCGTCACCCAGAAACTGATCGCTTCCCTGCCGCGTGATGACGTTGATGACGGCGCCCTGCATGTTGCCGAATTCGGCGGAGGCTCCCACCGACTGGACGTGCACTTCCTGGATGAAGTCGACGCCAGGTTCCGATCGCGCCTCGCCGCTGCACGGGCAGGTGAAGTTTGTGCCGTCGATGAGAAACACGTTCTCGTTCGTGCCCGAGCCGAATGCCGACACGCTGTTGGTCGACATGCTTCCGGGCGACGTGGGCGACACACCGGGAGCGGCCCTGATGAAGTCGAACATGCTGAATCGCCGCATGGGAATCGCCTTGATGTCTTCGGGCCCGAACCGGGTCTCGAATCCGCTTCCCCGCGCCTCTATGCGCGAGCCGGCTCCCTGGACGACAAGCGATTCGGCGATGCCGGCCAGCTTGAGGACGACGGTCCTCTCGATGGTCGCGCCGACGCCGAGGCGGATGTTGTCCTCGTGGTAGACGCCGAATCCCTGGGCCTCGACGTCGAGCGTGTACGACCCGGGAGGCAGCGCCGGGAACCGGAGCCGCCCGATCTCGTTCGTGCTCATCGTCTGCGGACCGCCGATGAGCGCGGTCGAGCCGACCCGAACGACTGCCCCCTGCACGACCCCGCCTTGGGCATCCCGGACGGTCCCAATCAGGGCTCCCGTCACATCTTGCGCCGAAGCCATCCCGACGTGAAGCACGAGCGCGGCCGCGGCCGCCAACGCCAACAAAATCCGCTTAACCATTGCCCACCTCCTGCATTGACTCCACCTGTTGCCGATGATGCACAATAGGCAGTACGAAGAGGCACTCGCAAGCCGCAAAGGACGGCGCCGCGCGCAATTCGGGGCACGCCGTGAGATGCCGTCGATTGCCATGGGGGCGCGAGCCGAGCCGACAGCATAAACCTTATGGAAGGCGAGCAGGTATCCGCGGATCGTCTCGACTCGTGGAAAGAAATCGCCGCCCACATGCGGCGGGATGTGACGACGGTCCAGCGGTGGGAGAAGCGGGAGGGAATGCCCGTCCACCGTCATTTGCACGACAAGATGGGGTCGGTCTACGCGTCGCGGGCCGAGCTCGACGCCTGGGCGCAAAGCCGCCAGGCTGTTCTGGCTGCGGAGACCGCCGATCCGCCCGCAGCTCTCGCACCCCCCGCACCCGCACCTTCCGCCTTCGCGCAACGCGCTTGGGCGGACAAGCCCGCGCCTCATCGGGGCGTGCGCGTCTGGCTGACCTATGCCGCGGCGGCGGTTCTTACGGCAATCCTGTCAGTCTGGTTATTCCAACAAGGCTACGGATCCGGACCGAACCCGCTGGCCGATGCCAAGTTTCTGCAACTGACGGACTTCGACGGCATCGAACGGGCAGCCGCGCTCTCGCCTGATGGGAAATTCGCCGCTTTTCAGTCGGATCGGGACGGACGGACGGATGTCTGGGTCACCCAGGTTGGTACGGGTCAGTTCTACAACCTCACTCGAGGCGGCATAGGAGAAGTCGTCAATCCAGGGGTTCGCACGCTGGGCTTTTCGCCCGATGGCACACTGGTGACGTTCTGGACCCGGAGGTCCGGCGATTCGGGTCAGGCCGAGATTGGCGTCTGGGCCGTGCCGGTTCTCGGCGGGCAGCCGCACCCCTACCTCGAGGGCGTTGCCGAATACGACTGGACGAGCGATGGACGGCTTGTCTATCACACGCCCGGACCCGGCGATCCGATGTTTGTGAGCGCTTCCGGCCGCACGTCGGACGCGCGTCAGATTTTTTCCGCGCCAACCGGCCTTCATAGTCATTTTCCGATCTGGTCGCCAGACCGTGCGTTCATCTACTTCGTGCAGGGCACGGTGCCCGATCACATGGACATCTGGCGCATCAAGCCGACCGGAGACACGCCGGAGCGGATGACGAATCACAATTCGATCGTCAGCTACCCTGTTTTTCTGAACGAGCGGACGCTGCTGTACCTCGCGAGCGACGCGGAGGGCTCCGGACAGTGGATCTACAGCCTCGATGTCGAAAGAGGGACGCCTCGCCCCGTAAGCTTCGGCACCGATCGATACTCTTCGCTCGCGGCAAGCGCCGACGGACGGCGACTGGTCGCGACGCTCGCAAGTCCCAAAGGCACGTTGTGGCGGCTGCCCATCACAGCTGCGCGCGCCGAGATGTCGACCGCCCGGCGGATTTCGCTGACGAGCGGAAACGGATCATCACCAAGACTGGGAACTGATTATCTGGTGTACGTCTCGTCGAGAAGCGGCGGCGACAGTGTCTGGAAGATGCAAGGCGACGCCGCGACAGAGTTATGGAGTGCGGGCGAAGCCCGAATCATCGGCGGTGTTGCGATTGTGCGCGATGGCCGGCGCGTTGCCTTTTCGGTCAGGCAGGGCACGCAGACGCTGCTCTACGTCGTGAATGCGGACGGCACAGAAGGGCACGTCGTCACGAATTCGCTCGACCTGCAGGGCGCTCCAGTCTGGGCGCCCGACGGGCAGTCCCTCACGGTGGCTGCCGCTGCCACCGGCGGTCCGCGGCTGTTTACCGTTCCTCTCGACGGGCGCGCGCCGGCGCCGTTCGTCGGCGAATACTCACTTGATCCCACGTGGTCGCCCAAGGGGGAATTCGTCGTGTTCTCGGGCGCCGATATCGGCACGACGTTTCCGGTAAAGGCGGTGAAGGCCGATGCCAGCGCTTACCAGCTGCCCACGATTACTCTCACTCGCGGCGCCAGACATCTCGCCTTCATGCCGGGCGGGCGGGCGCTTGTGATGTTGCGCGGAGAAATCGGGCACAAAAATCTTTGGCAGATCGATTTGGATACTGGCGCGGAACATCAACTGACCGACCTTGCGCCGGACTTCAACGTGCGCGACTTCGACATCTCTCCGGATGGGCGCGAGATTGTGTTGGAGCAGGTGAATGAGCAGAGCGATGTGGTGTTACTTGAGATACCGGGAGAAAGGTGAAGGTTGAAAGTGGAAGGTGGAAAGTCTCCCCGAGTGCGGCGGGATTGCGCACCAGCACGCACGCGCATTCGGCGGGCGAGCACAACCATCGCCTTCCCGTTACTTATGGGTGGCTGGCGCCGGTCTTGACGCCCGGGCTAGCCACCCGGCGCCATGAACCTGTTTGCGAAACCATTGCAACAGATGGTCATCGATGCGGATCGTGATCCGCGTCTTCCCTGCCGGCGTCTTCAAGACCGCCCGCGCCCTCTCAACCGTGCGCTTTTTATGGACCTGCGTCTTGGCGCGCGAGAGGCCAGCGCCGCCTGCCCTAAGCATCGAAGTCGGTCGAGACC
>JAHFUJ010000040.1:0-2332 GCA_023265105.1 Acidobacteriota bacterium | reverse complement strand
AACGACCTTCCGCCATAACAGGTGGTTCTGCGGCTGGGAGACTAGCCTGAAGGGCGATTTGAGGAACTGACCACTCGGGCGAAACCGAGTGGTCTAGCAGACTGACTTCGACAGATTTTTTGAGGAAAGTGGTCGGGGCGAGTGGATTTGAACCACCGACCCCTCGGTCCCGAACCGAGTGCTCTACCAGGCTGAGCCACGCCCCGACTGAAAACCTATCTTACCTCGGCGGCCTTCTCGAACACCAGTTCTTCGACCGCGGACAGCACCTCATGGGCCGTCAGATCCGGATGCAGCGGCGTCACCGACACGTACCCGTCGCGGACCGCCTGATAGTCCGACCGATCGTGCGGCTCCCACTCGTCCTGCCCTTCCTCGATCCAGTAGTACGGCCGCCCCTTGGGGTCGTGCCGCTCGGCGACCGACGTCACGTGATTGCGCTTGGCCAGAACGGTCACGCGATAGCCCTTCGGCTGCCCTTTCGGCGTATTGATGTTGAGCAGCGTGCGCAACGGCAGCGGCCGGCGCAACATCGAATCGGCCATCGCCGCCGCCGCACGCGCCGACGGTCCGAAATCGAACTCTCCACGCGTCGCCTGCAGCGAGATGGCGAGCGCGGCCGTCCCGAGCAGCGCGCCTTCGAGCGCCCCCGCGACGGTTCCCGAGTACGTCACATCGTCGCCGAGGTTCCATCCTTTATTAATACCCGAGACAACGAGATCCGGCAGTCCCTTGAAGACCTGCGTGACGGCGATGTTCACGCAGTCGGTCGGCGTGCCGTCGACGGCAAACACGCGATCGGCGACGCGTTCGAGCCGGAGCGGATGCCTCAGCGTGAGCGCGTGGCCAATGGCGCTCGCCTCGGTGACCGGCGCGACGATTGTCACCTCGCCGAGCGGACGCAAGGCGTCGGCGAGCTCCTTGAGGCCGTCGGAGCGATAGCCGTCGTCGTTGGTGATCAGAATGCGGCGCATCTTTTCTAGCTTACAGCTATCAGCTGTCAGCTGTCAGTTCTCGCAGCTGTCAGCTATCAACCGTCAGCTTTCAGTATCCGAATCTTGGCTGACAGCTGACAGCTGAAAGCTGAGAGCTGAAAGCTGAGAGCTACGTCTGTTCAAGCCTTGACGGGACGACGACGAACAGCAGCGCCGTCGCGACGAGCGCGAGCGCCGCACCGGTGCCGAACGCCGCGGGCGCGCCGTAGATCTTCCAGATGACGCCGAACGTCACGCTGGCCGTGAGCGCGCCGAGGCCGCTGACGGCGTTGTAGATGCCGAACGCCGCGCCACGGCGCGACGGCGGCGCGAGATCCGCCACGAGCGCTTTCTCCGTGCCTTCGGCGAATCCGAAGTAGAACCCGTACACGAGGAACCAGGTCAACAGCACCGGCAGCGCGGTACTCAGTGCAAAGCCCACATAGACCAGCCCGTACACACACCAGCCAATCGCAATCACCGCGCGCCGGCCGATTCGGTCGGACCAGCTGCCACCAACGATCGACACGGTCGTCTTGACGACGTGTATGCCGGCCCACATCAACGGCACGAATCGAGCGCTGCCGGCGGCGTCGGTGAGCCTCAGCAGGAGAAACGCGTCGGTCGAGTTGCCCAGCATGAACAGCGCGAGCACGCCCATGAACAGGTGAAAGCTACGCGGAAGCGGTGCCGCGGCGTCGGTCCGGCTGCCGCCTTCGCGCGTTGCGCTCCGGCGAGCCTCGCCGAAACGAAGCGGCGGCGGGAAGCCGGACGCCACGTCTGAAGTGTCGTCGCGCTCCTTGACAAGCAGGACCAGCAACACGGCAATCGCACCAGGACCGGCCGTGAGCGCGAACAACGTGCGGTAGTGGTCCGGATAGAACACGAGGAACAGCGAGGCCAGCGCCGGGCCAACCACGGCGCCGAGGTTGTCCATCCCCTGATGGAAGCCGTACACCCTTCCGCGCGTCGTCGGCGTCGCCCACGACGCCAGCATCGCGTCCCGCGGCGCGCTGCGCACACCCTTGCCGACGCGATCCAGCACCCGCACCGCGAACACCTGCGTCCACGTCGTCGCAATCGCGATGAGCGGGCGGGCGGCCGACGACACGCCGTAGCCGAACACGACGAGCGGCCGCTTCGCGCGCAAGCGGTCCGCGATTCCGCCCGACACGATTTTCAGCATGCTGTTCGCGGCTTCAGCAGCGCCCTCGACGATGCCGAGAGACACGGCGCCGGCGCCAAGGACGCGCGTCAGAAAGAACGGGAGAAGCGGGTAGATGGCTTCGCTGGCGGCGTCGGTGGCAAGACTCACCCATCCCATCAACCAGACGGGCTTGGGGAGACCAAGGAGCTCG
>JAHFUJ010000304.1 GCA_023265105.1 Acidobacteriota bacterium | reverse complement strand
CCGAAGAGCGTGAGCGTGTTGATCGAGAAGCCGAACAGCTTGACGAACGCGAAGGTGCCGATGAGCGACACCGGAATCGTGATGGTCGGAATGAGCGTCGTGCGCCAGTTCTGCAGGAACAGGAACATGACCAGAATCACCAGACCGATCGCTTGGAGCAGCGTTCGGATCACTTCGGCGATCGACTCGGACACGACCGTCGTCGCATCGAACGCCAGCTCCACCTTCAGGCCGGGCGGGAAGCGTTTTGACAGGCGGTCGATTTCCGCGAGGACGTTGCTGTAGACGTTGAGCTGGTTCGCGCTCGGCAGCTGCAGGACCCCGATGCCGACTGAGTCGCGGCCGTTGAACCGGAGGTCGGTCGCGTAGTTCTCGGCGCCGAGCTCCGTCCGGCCGACGTCCTTCAGCCGCACAAGCGTGCCGTCGGAAGTGCGCTTGAGGATGATATCTTCGAACTCGGACGGCTCGGTCAGCCGTCCCACCGCGCGCACGCTGATCTGAAACGTCTGGCCAGCCCTGGCTGGCGGCTCCCCGATCTGCCCCGCCGCCACCTGCACGTTCTGTTCGCGCAGCGCCTTGACGACTTCGTCCGCCGTGATGGCCCGGCTGGCGAGCCGATCCGGGTCGAGCCACAGCCGCATTGCATACTTGCGCTCGCCGAAGATGATCACGTTGCCGACGCCGGGGACGCGCTGGAGGTCGTCTCTGATGAACCGGTCGATGTAGTTGCTCATGAAGAGCGCGTCGTACTGGCCGTTCTCGGCGTACACGCCGGCGGCGAGCACGAAGTTGGTCGACGCCTTCGTCACGGAAATACCGACCGCCTTCACTTCGTTCGGAAGCCGCCCCTCGACCTGCGAGATCCGGTTCTGTACCTCGACGGCCGCGACATCGATGTTGCGGGTGATGTCGAACGTGATCGTCACGTTGCTCGATCCGTCGTTGCCGCTGGACGAGGTCATGTAGACCATCCCCTCGACGCCGTTGATGGCCTGCTCGAGCGGCGTCGTCACGGTGGTTTCGACGGTCTCCGCGCTCGCGCCCTGGTAGAACGCGTTCACCTGCACGGTCGGCGGCGCGAGGTCGGGAAACTGCGAGATGGGCAGATTGGGGATGGCGATGGCGCCCGCGAGGATGATCACCAGCGAGCAGACGCTGGCCAGGATCGGGCGGCTGATGAAGGTGTCTACGAACATGGGATTAGGGATTGGGGATTTGGGATTTGGGATTAGCGGGATTTGGGATTAGGGACTGGCTGTGATGGGCGCGCCGTCGGCCAGCTTCTGCGCGCCGGAGACGACGAGGCGTTCGTTCGGCTTGATGCCGTCGAGCACGACGTAGTTGTCGCCGACAATCGGGCCCACTTTGATGGCGCGTTGACGGGCGACGAGCGCCGGGCCGCCGGCGCCGCCCCGCATGTCCTTCGCCTCCTCTGCCACGAACGCGAAGAACTGGCCGCTGATCCGCAAGACGGCGGTGACCGGGACGACGAGCCCCTCGGTCGTCTTCCAGATGATGCGCGCGCGGACGAACTGTGACGCGCGCAACGCGCCGTTGGCGTTCCGCACCGTCGCCTTGACGAGCACCGACTGCGTCTGATCGTCGACGTGCGGCGAGATGAAGCCGACGGTGGTCGTCGCCAGCCGCTCCTGTCCGTCGCTGCTCAGAATCTGCATCGGCAGGCCGTCCTTCAGTGCGCTCGCTCGCTCGATCGGCACCGACGCGTACACCTCGAGCGTCTCGTTCTGATCGATCGTCGTGAGCACGGTCTGCGGCGCCACCTGATTCCCGACGCGCACCGGCACGTCGCCGACGATGCCGTCGGTCGGCGCCACGACCGTGTAATAGCGGAGCTGGACCTGCTGCTGCTGGACCTGCGCCTGCAGCGCCTGCAGATCCGCCTCGGCCGTCCTGAGCGAGGTTTCCGCCCGCTCGAGCTCCTGCTTGCTGATGGCGCCGGCCCTGTAGAGCTCGGCCGCGCGCTGCTGCTGCTGCTGCGCGTAGCTCACGTTGGCTTCGCGCACGGCGCGCTCGGCCTCCTGGCTCGTCACCGCGGCCTGCTGCCGGCGCGGATCGATCTGCATGAGCGGCGCGCCTTGCGGGACGCGATCGCCGGATTTCACCAGGATTTGGGTGATCTGCCCGTCGATCTGCGGCTGGACCGTCGTCGAATGGAGCGACTTGAGGGTGGCGACGTACTCGGTCGCGTCCTCGATGGCGCTCGATCGTGCGGCGGCCAGCTTGACGGTGGCCGGTGGAAAGCCCTGCCCGGCCGGCGGCGCCCCTTGATTGCGGTTGCAGCCGAAAGCCGCCACGAGCGCGACGGTAGCCGCGACCTTTGTTACACGCATGCGTCTATAGACTCACTGGAAGTGAAGTTGGTTCCAGGCCGGAGGTCAAGTGTACCACGGACATTCTTTTGGCTGGCAGATGGGAAGAATCTTAGGATTTGAGGATGTAAGGATTTAAGGATTTAAGGATTTAGGGATTTGGGGATTTGGGGATTTGGGACTACTTGTAATAGGACCCGACCAGCGTCCCGACGATCGCGACAAGAACGGCAACCTGAATGCCGACGAGCCAGAAGAGGTGGCGATCAACTTTCTGGTCGAGCGCTTCGAAGCGTCGGTCCATCCGTTCCCGCAAGCTGGCCGTCTCCCCCGCATGCCCATCTCTTCCGGCTCCGCTCACGTCTTCGGGCCATTGCAGCCCGATTGTACATCGTCCGCGGCAGCACGAAGCATGCCGCTGCCTCTCGCCGGGTCCACGCACAGCTCAACAGTGATAGGCTTGCAGAGATGAGCGCATTTAGAGTCAACGTGACCGCCCGCAATCCGAAGCACGAGGAGTTGGCGACCCCGCCTGTGGAGGCCCTCGTCGACACCGGATCGGAGCTCACGTGGCTGCCCGCCGATCTGCTGCGGTCCGCCGGGATTGTCCCGCGCCGCAAGCGCGTCTTCGCCACGGCGACTCGACAGAAAGTGGAGCGCGAGGTCGGCTTCGCCATCGTCACTGCGGAAGGGTACGAGACGATCGACGAAGTCGTGTTCGCTGAACTGAGAGACACGGCCTTGCTCGGTGTGAGGACGCTTGATGGTTTTGGCGTTGCGGTGGATAACGTCGCCCATCGTTTTGAGGCGACGACGACGATTGTCGCGGTTGCGCGGCTCTTGTGTTGACGTAGCTTTCAGCTCTCAGCTTTCAGCTCTCAGCTTTCAGCTCTCAGCTTTCAGCTCTCAGCTTTCAGTTATCAGCTGTCAGTGCTGATAGCTGATAGCTGACAGCTGATAGCTACTTATTCGTTGTCAGTGCTGACAGCTGACGGCTGATAGCTACGCGAAGTCAAGTGACGTCCGGGCTCAAAACCGCAAAAGCCGATTGACCTTGACGATGAACGCTCGATTCACGAGCGTGGGGAAACCTTTCAGGGCCGTGTCGCGTCCGTCGCTGTAGACGACGAAGATCTCGCTGCCGGGCTGATACTCCCAGCGGAGCCGTGCGTTGGTGCTGAGCGTATGGGCGCTGGAGTTGTACTGGAGGAGCGCGCTGACGAACATGCGCGGCGTCAGCGTGTAGGTATGACGGCCGGAGACGACTGTGCTGCTGAAGTCGCCCCACGGCAACTTCACCCAGTTGGCGGACACGATCGGCTCTATCGCGAAGTGCGAGGACAACTCGAGACGAGCGCCGGACACGCTGAAGGTTCTCTTCGTTCCCCCATACAACGAGCCTTGCTGGTAGGCGAGCGTGCCCGAGAAGGTCCGCTGCTGGCCGAGAAAGTAGGAGATCTGGCCGGACTGATAGTCGTACCCGCCCACCGGTACCGTGACGCCGGTCGCAATCACGAAGGGCCGCGGGATGAATTCGTAATCGCCGACGTAGTTCACGTTCAGGTGGTCGGTGTTCAAGAACTCGACCTCGAACAAGCCTTCCGTTTCACGCGTGTCAAGCCGGCCGGCTCCATTCTTGAAGTACTCGATGTTGCCCTGGTAAATGAATCGGCGGACCGCCTTCATGTGCGTTCGTGCCGGCCGAGGGCTGAACCTGGCCTGCGCGAACGTGTGCGTGAAGTCGGTCCGGCGAAGGAAACCGACCTGCGGATCGAAGTGGCCGCCGACGTAGAGATGCTCGAGCTGAAGACCATAGCGGTCGGCGTTGTAATCGAAGCGGGCGAGGTGGCTGGTATCGTCGCGATGTACGCCGGGCGTGCGGGTCCGTCCGAAATAGGCGTTGATGTTCAGGCTCCGAGACGCGGAGTACAGCGCGTCCACGCCGAACGTGTCGCCCGCGCCCGTCCCGCCGTCCGTCTCGGCGCGACGCGTGTAGAGGGCGCCGACGTAGCTGCGGCGGAAGAGATCGTGCTTGACCCGCAGCACCGAGAAGTTCGTCGGCCGCGCAGCGGCCGCCTCATCACGGTCCGATTGGATGTTGAGCACGCCGATCGAATAGGCTCCGGCCTTGCCGGTGATCCGCCCGCCGCCCACGATGGGCACGGGCCGGCCGCTGTTCAGTCCGATGCGGCGGCTGAAAAACAGCACCGGCGTGTTGTTGAAGTTGCCGCCGCCCCCCGTCCCCGCCCCTCCGAACGCGAAGATCCCCTGTCCCTCGAGAAAGAAGTCGCGGCGCTCGGGAAAGAAGAGGTTGAACCGCGTCAGATTCACCTGCTGGAGGTCGTCCTCGACTTGCGCGAAGTCCGTGTTGTACGTCGCGTCGAACGTGAGGCTCTTTGTGACGCCATACTTCACGTCGAAGCCGACGTTGCCGTCGCCTTTGTTAAAAAACGATGGTTTGGCGGCGCGATCGGTCCTGAGACCCGAAATGGCGTACGGCTTGATCTCGAGATTTTTGCCGCTGGCCGGGAGATCGAGGCCGACCATCGGGGCCGCGAAAGACACCGATAGAAGCCCGTTCCCTGTCAGAAACGCCGGCACCGGCGCGAGAAACGACAGCTCGTTCTTCCATCGCACGGTCCGCCTCACGTTGATACCCCACACCTGATCGGGTCCGGATTGATAGCGAAGCGACTTGAACGGAATGACGACCTCCATCGTCCAACCGCCTTCAAATTTGGCCGTTCGCGCGTCCCACACGGTGTTCCAGTCGGCGTTGGCGTTGGTTTCGTCGGTGACCGCCAGATCGCGGATACCGCCCAGAGAATTCGCCATGAACACGAACCCACTCCGCCGGTCGTGGAACGTGTCCAGCGCGATGCCGATATTTTCGTTCTGAAAAATGCCGTTGGAATCCCGTCGCAGCTCGTTGGCGACGTCGCGCTCGGGATGTGAGTCCCAGCACCGGGTGGCAATGTAGAGGTTCCGGGTATCGAAAAAAATCCAGACCTCGGTTTTCTCGGTCGCGGGCTCGCCTTCTCGCGGCTCTTGCTGGATGAAGTCGGTGATGGCCGGAACGGTCGCGTAAACGCCTTCGTCGAGCCTGCCGTCGACTCTGAGGGGCTCGGCGATGCGCACCGCTCTCACGGTGACGCCGCCTTCGGCGCTGCGCGAGACGGTGGCGGGTGCGACCGGCGGTGGCGCGGGCGCGGCGGCTCGTGGTCTGGACCGGACGGCAGGGGCGCTTGCGGCGGGGGCGCTCACGCTCTGCTGGGCAAGCAGCGGCGCGCTCCACAACACACACAGCGCAGCCGTCAGACTGGCCGCACGGGTTCGTCTG
>JAHFUJ010000303.1:3299-5685 GCA_023265105.1 Acidobacteriota bacterium | reverse complement strand
AGAAACGAGACGCGCTTCCCGTCGTATTTCGTGGAAGCGTTCGAAGGCGACGCCGCCGACAGCGACCGAAACGGCCGCGTGTCGGTCTTCGAGGCGTTCGAGTACGCGCGGACAAAGGTCGCCAAGTCGTACGAACAGGCAGGGCTGATCCTGACCGAGCACGCGGCGCTCGACGATGGGAACGAAGGCAAGTTTGCCGCGACGCTCTTTCTCGAATCGGATCGGAGCCGCGCGGCGGCAACCGCCAGCATCGCGGACCCGGCGCTGCGGGCGCTCGTCGAACAACAGCGCGCGCTCGAAGATCAGATCGCCGTGTTGAAGCTGCGCAGAGCCGGGATGGACCAGGCGCAGTACGATCAGCAGATGGAGAAGCTCCTCACCGAGCTGGCGTTGAAAACCAGGGCGGCTCGAGAGCTCGAAGGCAAGAAGTGAGGCCGGTCGGATGAGACCGAAGGGAGTCAGGCGGCTGCTCGTGCTCGCCGCGGTGGGGATCGTCGCGGCGGCGGCGACGGCCCTCGCGCAGCGTGGCGGCGGATTCGGCGGCTTCGGCCAATTTGGCGGGGGCGGCGGCGCACCCATCGAACCCAATACCAGTTACGACGGACGGTTCACGTTCGTCCGGCTGCGCTATGGTCCGCCCATCCCGTTCCAGTCGCAGCGCGCCCCCTGGTCGCACGACTACCCGACCGGCGAGCGCCACTTCATGAAGATTCTGAACGAGATCAGCTATCTCGCGCCGCACATCGACGAGTCCAACATCCTCGCGCTCGACGATCCCCAGCTGTTCAAGTACCCTGTGGCCTACATGGCCGAGCCGGGGCGGTGGGTCATGACCGACAAGGAAGCGGCCAACTTCCGCGCGTATCTGCTCAAGGGCGGGTTCGTCATCTTCGACGATTTCCGCGGCGGCTACGACTGGAGCAATTTCGAGGCGCAGCTGCGGCGCGTGCTGCCGGAAGGACAGTTCGTGGATCTCGACGCGTCCAGCCCGATTTACCACTCGTTCTTCGAGATCGACAGTCTCGACATCGTCCCGCAGTACTACGATCGCGGCGGCCCGATCTTTCGCGGCATCTTCGAGGGCAACGATCCGAACAAACGGATGATGGTGATGGTGAACTTCAACACCGACATGTCGGAGTACTGGGAATGGTCGGACACCGGGTTCAAGCCGATCGACGAATCGAACGAAGCGTATAAGCTTGGGGTCAATTACATCATCTACGGCATGACGCACTGATGTGCAATTCTGAATTGAGAATTGAGAATTAGGAACTAAGAATTCTGACGAAGACCCGCAACACTCCTAATTCCTAATTCATAATTCGCAATTCATAATTCCAACGAAAGGGGCGCTGGTGGATCTCCAACAAGGCACCATGGATCTCGAATCGGTCGATGACGTCGCGATGGCCGACCGCATGAACGCGGGCCGCAAACAGATTGTCGCGGAGCTGCAGAAGATGATTGTCGGCCAGGACGAGGTCGTGCAGCTCGTCCTGTTGACGCTCTTCGTCGGCGGCAACAGCCTTATCGTCGGCGTTCCGGGCCTCGCGAAAACGCTGCTCATCCAGACGCTCGCGCGCGTGCTGGATCTGAAGTTCACGCGCATCCAGTTCACGCCCGACCTGATGCCGTCCGACATCACCGGCACCGACCTCATTCAGGAAGACACGACGACCGGCCGGCGCCAGATGGTCTTTGCGCCCGGACCCATCTTCAGCAACATCGTGCTGGCCGACGAAATCAACCGCACGCCGCCGAAAACGCAGTCGGCCCTGCTCGAGGCGATGCAGGAACACCGCGTCACCATCCAGGGGCGCACGTACGTGCTCGACGAGCCGTTCTACGTGTTCGCCACCCAGAACCCGATCGAGCTCGAGGGCACCTATCCGCTCCCCGAAGCGCAGCTCGATCGCTTCATGTTCCACATCGTCATCGACCATCCGCCCGAAGAGGAAGAGTTCGAGGTCGTGCGGACGACGACGGCGATACAGGATCCGCAGTTCCAGCGGCCGGTAAGCGGCGCGGACCTGATCGCGTTCCAGCGGCTCGTGCGCCGCGTGCCGGTCGCCGAACCGGTCATGCGCTACGCGCTCACGCTCGTTCGCACCAGCCGGCCCAAGTCGAAGCAGGCGCCCGATTCGGTGAAGAAATTCGTGGCGTTCGGCGCCAGCGTTCGCGCGGCGCAATATCTCGTTCTGGGGGCAAAGGCACGGGCGCTCACCAGCGGCCGCTATCACGTGAGCTTCGACGACATCCGCACGATGGCGCATCACGTGATGCGGCACCGCGTGCTCATCAACTTCCGGGCCGAATCGGAAGGCGTCACCACCGACTCGATCATCGACGACCTGTTGTCCGCCGTGGAGATGCCGAAGTCGGG
>JAHFUJ010000303.1:0-3199 GCA_023265105.1 Acidobacteriota bacterium | reverse complement strand
ATGGAAGGGGGACGCGGAGCGATTCCCGGCGCCCGGTTCGTCGATCCGCAGATCCTGGCGCGGATTGGGAACCTGGACCTGCTGGCGCGAACGGTGGTGGACGGCCTCATCAACGGCCTCCATCGCGCGCCGTACTTCGGCGCCTCGATCGATTTCGCCGAGCATCGGGGCTACGTCGCGGGCGACGACATCCGCCGCGTCGATTGGCGGGTGTACGCGCGCACGGACCGCTACTACGTCAAGCAGTACGAGGCCGACACCAACACCAACTTCTCGGTGCTGTTCGACGTCTCACGATCGATGCAGTTTGCCAGCCGCGGCCTCACAAAGCTCGAATACGGCAGCTATCTGGCGGCGTGCCTGGCGTACCTCGCGCACCGGCAGCGCGACCGCGTCGGCATCATCACCTTCGACACCGAGGTCGTCACCCACGTGCCGCCCTCAGCGAAGCACTTCAACCAGGTGCTCTACACGCTCGATCGCGCGAAGGCGGAACGGCCCGGCAGCCTGGGCCAGCCGCTGCGCAAGATGGCCGAACATTTTCGTCGCCGCGGCATTCTCGCGCTCGTCTCCGACTTCTACGAAGATCCCGACGAAGTGCTGGATGCGATTAAGCCGCTGCGGTTCCGCGGCAACGAGGTGCTCGCCTTTCACGTGCTCGACCCGGCCGAGCTCGACTTCGGCTACCAGGAGGCGTCGAGCTTTCAGGACCTCGAGAGCGGCGAGCAGGTCCCGGTCGTGCCCGAATCGTTCGCGGAGCAGTACCGCGCGCTCATTCGCGAACACATCGCCGCGCTCACGACGAAGTTTTCTGAACACCGGATCGACTACACCGTGGTGAACACGGCGGAGCCGCTCGACCGCACGCTGTTCAGCTATCTGTCGTCGCGCGAGAGATTGATGAGAGTCAGGTAAGCGCACCCGGCGTAGCTTTCAGCTTTCAGCTCTCAGCCTTCAGCTCTCAGCAGCACGCATTGGCTGAAAGCTGACAGCTGACGGCTGATAGCCACGCCAAGTCAAGTGAAGTCCGGGATTAGAACCATGGAACCGAACCTGGCACCTCGAACGTAGAACCCAGAACCGTCTATGTCATTTCTCGCCCCCGCGTTCTTCCTCGGTCTCGCCGCGCTGGCGATTCCGGTGTTCATCCACCTGATCCAGCGCGAGCGCAAGCGCGTCATCGAGTTCCCCTCGCTGATGTTCGTCCGGCGCATTCCGTATCAGTCCGTACGGCGCCGGCGCATCCGCCACTGGCTGCTGCTGCTGATGCGAGCGGCCGCGATGGTGATGATCATCGTGGCGTTCGCCCGTCCGTTCCTGCGGCAGGCCGCGGTGGCCGCCGCCATCGCCGGTGGGTCGCGCGAAATCGCGATCGTGCTCGATCAATCGGCCAGCATGGGATACGGCGACCACTGGCAGCGCGCGCGCGACGCCGCCCACCGGGCGGTCGCCTCGATGGGCGGTGAAGACCGCGCCACGCTCGTGCTCTTCGGCAGGAACGCGGAAGAGAACATGCGCGCAACCTCGGATCGCGGACGCCTCGACGCCGCCATCAACGCCGCGCGCGTCGGCTCGGACGCCACGCGGTACGGCCCCGCGCTCAAGCTCGCCGAGAGCATCCTCGGCCGATCGCCGGCCCGGCGGCGCGAAGCGATTGTGATCAGCGATTTCCAGAAAACCGGATGGACCGGCGCGGAGGACGTCCACTTTCCCGACGGGATGACCGTGACGCCGGTGTCAGTGGCGCAGGACGCCGCGGCGGCCACGGCGAATCTCGCCGTCCCCTCCGTCACCTTTGCGCGCGCGTCGTTCTCGGGCCAGGAGCGCATCACGGTCACCGCCGGCATCGCGAACAAAGGCAGCGCGCCGGTGAACGGCGTACCGGTGACGCTCGAGATCGACGGCCATCAGATTCAAACTCAGCAGGTGAACGTGGGCGCCGCCGCGGCGGCGTCGGTCTCGTTCACGCCATTCACGCTCGCCGAGCCGAACGTGCGCGGCACGATACGCGCCGGCTCCGACGCACTCCCGGCCGACAACGTGTTTCATTTCGTCCTCGCGCCCAGCCAGCCGGTGTCGCTGCTCGTCGCTGGAGGCGGCAGCCGCGGTGGTTCGACCCTCTACCTGTCGAACGCGCTGTCGATCGGCAGCGCTCCGGCGTTCCAGGTGGACGTGATGCCGATCGAACGCATCACGCCCGAGCAGTTCGACAACCGGGTGGTCGTCATCCTGAATGACGTGGCGTTTCCGCCGGCCGGCGCCGGCGGTGTGTTGAAGCGGTTCGTGGAGCGCGGGGGCGGCCTGATGGTCGTGGTCGGCGAGCACACCGCGTGGCCGACAGGCGAGTCCGAGCTGCTGCCGGGGCGCCTGGGCGCGCCGGTCGATCGCGTGTCGGGCCGGGGCGGGACGCTGGGGTTCCTCGACTACAGCCACCCCGTGTTCGAGGTGTTCAAGGCGCCGCGCAGCGGCGATTTTTCGGCCGCCCGCATCTTCCGCTACCGGGCGCTCGAGATGGGCCCAACCGACCGGGTGCTCGCGCGATTCGACGACGGCGCGGTGGCGGGCGCGGAACGAAAAGTCGGCACGGGCCGCGTCATCGTCTGGACCTCGACGCTCGACGATTCGTGGAACGATCTCGCCCTCAAGCCGGTGTTCCTCCCGCTCGTGCATCAGCTTGTCAGATACCTCGCGCAGTACGAACAGCCGGCGTCGTGGTTCACTGTCGGCCAAGTGCTCGACCTCTCGGCGCGTTCGAAAAGCCGCGCGGAGCGCGTCGTGGTCACGCCGTCGGGCCAGCGCGTCACCCAGGCGGCCGGCGCACCGGGGCTCGTCGAGCTGAACGAACAGGGCGTCTACGAGGTCCGCTCGGCGGGCACCAGCGGGAGGCGCCCCGAGGCGATCGCGGTCAACCTGGACCCGCCCGAGTCGGATTTGACGCCGCTCGATCCCCGCGAGCTCGTGGCGGCCGTGACGGGCCAGGCGACGCCGAGCGCGACGCAACCTTCCGCGCCGCCCGAAGTCAGCGCGGTCGACGCCAGAGACGCCGAGCGTCGCCAGGCCCTCTGGTGGTATTTGCTGCTGGCCGGCCTGCTGATGCTGGCGGCCGAAACGGTGATCTCCAACCGGCTGTCCCGTCGCGAAAAGTTCCTGTAGACGGCCCGTCCGGTGTAATCTTTTGATAGGCGCCTGCGGCCATGCC
>JAHFUJ010000302.1 GCA_023265105.1 Acidobacteriota bacterium | reverse complement strand
CGGCCGATGAAGGAGCGCAACCTGACGGCGATCGCAGGCCATCCGCGCTTCACGTTCGTCGAAACGAGCCTTCACAAGGCCGACCTGGCCGCGCTGCTCGCCGATCGCACGCACGTCTTTCATCTCGCCGCGCAGGCGGGAGTGCGGAAAAGCTGGGGCCGCGACTTCGCCGTCTATACAGTCAACAACGTCGAAGCGACCCAGATCCTGCTCGAAGCGTGCACCAAGGTGACGCTCGAGCGGATCGTGTATGCGTCGAGCTCGTCGGTGTACGGCGACAACGCCCCGATGCCGATGCACGAAGACGCGCGGCCCGAGCCGGTGTCTCCGTACGGCGTCAGCAAGCTGGCCGCCGAGCAGTTGTGCTACCTGTACCACGTGAACTACGGCCTCCCGACGGTCTCGCTGCGCTACTTCACCGTCTATGGTCCGCGTCAACGACCCGACATGGGCTTCCACAAGTTCCTTCGCGCGGCCATCCTCGACGAGCCGATGACGGTGTACGGCGACGGCGAGCAGACGCGCGACTTCACCTTCGTCGCCGATGCGGTCAGGGCGACCCTGGCGGCGGCGACCAGCGGCCGTCCGGGTCGCGTATACAATATTGGAGGCGGGTCGCGCGTCTCGATCAATCAGGTGCTCGGGATGATCGCCCGCCTCGCGGGCCGCCGGCCGCGCACGACGGCCGATCCCGCGCAGAAGGGCGACATGCGGCACACCTACGCCGACACGGGGCTGGCGCGCGCGGAATTGGGGTTCGAGCCGAAAGTGGGCCTCGAGGAGGGGCTCGCGGCCGAGCACAAGTGGTTGGCGGACATCTTGTGATCAACACGCGCGCAGCTTGTCGTCGGGCCTGCTTGTTGCCGATCGCCTTTGCGCTCGGCGCGTTCGCCTGCGCGCCGTACGGTCGCAGCCTGGTGCCGCCCGGCACCACCGAGCCCGACAAGTTCTTGTTCGACCGCGGCACCACGGCGCTCAACGACAAGCGATGGATCACGGCGCGCGAGTTCCTCAAGCAAGTGGTCGAGACCTACACCCAAAGCCCGTATCGTCCGGATGCCAAGCTGGGGATCGGCGACACGTACATGGGGGAAGGCAACTCCGAGGCGCTCGTGCTCGCGATCAATGAATTCCGCGAATTCTTGTCGTTCTATCCCACCAACCGCCGCGCCGACTACGCCCAGTACAAACTGGCGATGGCCCATTTCCGGCAAATGCGGGCGCCGCAGCGCGACCAGACGGAAACCAGGGACGCCGTCAAGGAATTCGAGGCGTTTGTCGACCGGTACCCCAACAGCAGCCTGATGCCCGAGGTGCAGGCCAAGCTGCGCGAAACGCGCGATCGACTGAGCCAATCAGATTACCTGGTGGGATTCTTCTACTTCCGGCAACGCTGGTATCCGGGCGCGATCGACCGGTTCCAGGCGCTGCTCAAGAACGACCCCGAGTACGGCGGACGCGACGCCGTGTACTATTACCTGGCCGAAACCTTCGTCAAGACCAAGCGCGAGGCCGCGGCGCTTCCCTACTACGAGAAGCTCGTGCAGGAGTTCGAACAGAGCCAGTATCTCCAGGAGACCCAGAAGCGAATCGCCGAATTGACGGCGCAAGCGCCAGCGAAAACGCCCCCCCCTGCAAAGTGAGGCCCTTGGAGCCGATAACACCCCAGGGAGGACCACAATGCGACCACACGCCATCCTCGCGGCGACCGCACTTCTGACACTGGCCGCCTCGACCGTACACGCGCAAGCGCCGGCCGATTCGCTGACGCCGCTTCAGACATCCGTCGCCTGCGCGCTGCCGCCGGCGACCAGCAGCGGGCCGCCCGCCGACGCGCTCCTCGTGATTGGGGCACAAGATACCGTGCTACGCAGATTGTTCAATCAGCGCGATCTGCTCATCATCAACGGTGGCAGCGCGAAGGGTGTCCAGATCGGGCAGCAGTACTTCGTCCGCCGGCGCGACGGGTTCGGCATTACGTCCGCGAACGGATCGCCGCACGCCGTCCGCACGGGGGGATGGATTCAGATTGTCGCGGTCAACGACACGACGGCCATCGCCACGGTCGAACATAGCTGCGACGGCATGTTCGAGGGCGACTTTCTGGAGCCGTTCGTCGCGCCGGTCGTGCCCCCCGGCGCGGATCGCGCCGACACGTCCGGCACGCCGGACTTCGCGTCGCTCGGCCGGGTGCTCTACGGCGACCAGGAGCGTCGCACGGGCGCGATTGGCGAATACATGCTGATCGATCGCGGCGCCGATCAGGGCGTCTCTCCGGGCGCCCACTTCGCCGTCTACCGGGATCTGGGCGCCGGCGGACTTCCCTTGGCCTCGATTGGTGAGCTGACCGTCGTCTCGATCGGTCCGACGATGGCGGTCGCGCGAATCAATCTGGCGAGGGACGCCGTGCAGAGCGGCGATTTTGTCGTGCCGAGAAAATAACCGCCGAGCGCGCTCCGCGGTTTCTTATCCCGCTTTGCGGTCGGTGCGCTGTTCGCGCGCGGCGTTGAAATCTGCGACGCGCGGGCTGAGGATCGCGTTGAAGCGGCGGAAGTAATCGCCGGCGGACACGAGCGCCGCCGCGACGACCACCCATAAGGCCGCCTGGCCGATGAGGTAGAAAGGCTGCAGTCGATCGCGCCCGAGGATGAGCGCGAGAATCGCCACGACCTGGGCGACCATCTTGATTTTCCCGAGCCTCGAGGCAGGAATCGCCACGCCGCGCGTGTAGGCGAGACTCCGCAGCCCGGTCACGGCGAACTCCCGGCTCATGATGATCGCCACCATCCACGCCGGCGCCAGCTCCATCTGCACGAGCGAGATCAGCGCGGCGGACGTCAGCAGCTTGTCCGCCAGCGGATCGATCACCTGCCCGAGCGGCGTGACTTGCTTGCGGCGCCGCGCGAGATAGCCGTCCAGCCAGTCGGTGAGCGACGCGAGGCCGAAGATCGCCGCGCCGACGATCTCTTTCGGGACGCCGAGGATCAGCCGTCCCTCGAACTTCGTCAGCAACACCACGACGAGCAGCGGCACGAGGAAGATGCGGCTGACGGTGATCGCATTCGGCAAGTTCATGGGCCGCGTCTGCACATGATATCATCGGTGGTTGCCGATGAAGGCGATCCTGCTCGCAGGGGGCAAAGGCACGAGATTGCGCCCGCTGACGATTCACACGCCGAAACCGATTGTACCGATCTTCGACCGGCCGTTCCTGCAACATCAACTCGATCTGCTGAAGCGGGTCCCCGAGATCGACGGTGCGATTCTCAGCCTCAATTACCAGCCGCGGCGCATCGAAGAGATCTTCGGCGATGGCAGCTCCACCGCGTTGAGCCTCCACTATGTGGTCGAGCCTGCGCCGCTCGGCACCGCGGGCGCCGTGCGCTACGCCGCCCAGTCGCTCCACGAGTCGGTGGTCGTGTTCAACGGCGACGTGCTCACCGACGTCGATCTGGCGGCCGTCATCGCGCTGCACCGCGAGCGGAACGCGAAGGCGACGATCGTGCTGACGCCGGTCGAGAATCCTTCGGCGTACGGGCTGGTCGAGACCGACGCCCAGGCCAACATCCGCCGATTCCTCGAAAAACCGACCGCCGACGAGATCACCTGCAATACGATCAACGCGGGCATCTACGTGCTCGAGCCCGACACGTTCGACCGGATCCCGGCCGACACGCCCTCGTCCATCGAGCGGAGCTTCTTCCCCTCCCTCATCGAGCGTTGTGAAACATTCGTCGCGTACGTGTCTCGCGGCTACTGGATCGACATCGGCACGCCGGAGAAGTACATGCAGGTCCACCGTGACATGATGGACGGCCGCTACCGCGCGGCGCCGTTCGGCGAGTCGGCGTCACCGGCGGTGATTTCGCCGCTGGCGCGCCTTGAAGAAGGCGTGTGTATCGAGGGCCCCTGCTTCGTCGACGAGGGAACGATCGTCAAGAGCGGCGCCCGCATCGGCGCCTACAGCGTGATCGGCCGGCAGTGCCACATCGAAGAGCACGCATCGGTCGAGCGCGCGATCGTCTGGGCCGGCACCCGCATCAGCCAGGAGGCCGTCGTGCGGGGATCGATTCTGGGCCGCCACTGCCACATCGGCAGAAACGCCACGCTCGAGGACGGCGTGGTGCTGGGCGACAAATCGGTCGTCAGCGATTACAGTCGGCTCTAGGGAGCTATCAGCTGTCAGCCATCAGTACGTAGTGTCCGGCTTCAGCCGGACCGTGTCTGGTGGAGCTGTAAGCTGAGAGCTGTAAGCTACTTTGAATCCGAACATCTTCAAGGCGTACGACGTCCGCGGCGTCTACCCGAGCGAAATCGACGAAGAGGCGGCCCGAGCGATCGGCGCCGCGTTTGTGTCCTATCTCAAGGCGACACGCATCGCCGTGGGACGCGATATGCGGCTGTCCTCTCCCTCGCTCGCCGCGTCGTTTGCGGAGGGCGCCATCTCGCGGGGCGCCGATGTCGTCGATTACGGGATGATCGCGACCGACATGCTGTATTTCGCGGTCGCGCGGCACCAGCACGACGGCGGCGCCCAGATTACCGCGTCGCACAACCCGAAGCAGTACAACGGCATGAAGCTGGTGCGGCAGGAGGCGTTTCCGCTGAGCGGCGACGCCGGCCTCTCCGAGATCCGCGACACGATCGCCGGCGATCGGCTGCCGGCACCCGTATCGCGCCGCGGCGACGTCTCTTCGAGCGGCGTCCTCGACGCCTACGTCGAGCACGTTCTCTCGTTCATCGATCCGTCGATCGTCCGGCCGTTCAACGTGGTGCTGGACGCCGGGAGCGGGATGGGCGGCCTCGTCGCGCCGAGACTGTTCGATCGCCTGCCCTGCAAGACGACGCGGCTGTGCTTCGAGATCGACGGACGCTTCCCCAACCACGAGGCCAATCCGCTCATCGAAGCAAACCGCCGCGACATCGTCGAGCGCGTGGTCGCCGAAAAGGCGGACATCGGCATCGCCTGGGACGGCGACGCGGACCGCTGTTTCTTCATCGACGGCGCGGGCGAGTTCATCTCGGGCGATTTCATCACGGCGCTGCTCGCCGAGGCGTTTCTGCTGAAGCAGCCCGGCTCGACCATCATCTACGATCTTCGCGCGAGCCACGCCGTCAAGGACATCGTCTCGAGCTACGGCGGGTGCTCGCTGATGAACCGCGTCGGGCATGCGTTTTTCAAGCGGCGGATGCGCGAGACCAACGCGATCTTCGGCGGCGAGGTGACGGGCCACTACTACTTCCGCGACAACTTTTACGCCGACAACGGCTTCATTCCTGCGCTGCTCATCCTCGAGCTGATGTCGAAGAAGGGTCGCAGCCTTCAGGATCTCCTCGAGCCGCTCGGCCGCCGCTATTTCATTTCAGGAGAGATCAACACGACGCTCGCGAGCCTGGATGCGTTGCCGGCCAAGCTCGACGAGATCGCCGCGCGTTACGCGGACGCTCACCAGTACAGGTTGGATGGCCTCTCCGTGGAGTATTCCGACTGGCATTTCAACGTGCGGCCGTCGAACACCGAGCCGCTGCTGCGGCTGAATCTCGAGGCGACGACACCGGAGCTGATGGCAAACAAGCGCGACGAAGTTCTGGCGCTCATCCGCGCGTGAGCTAGAATACAGGGAGCGCGGGCTTAGCATAGTGGTAATGCTCTGGCTTCCCAAGCCAGTCACACGGGTTCGATCCCCGTAGCCCGCTCC
>JAHFUJ010000301.1 GCA_023265105.1 Acidobacteriota bacterium | reverse complement strand
CCGACTTCTTCACGCTGCCGACGCTGCGCAACGTGGAGAAGGAAAACGTGCTGGCCGACGATGAGCTGATGACGCACGTGATGCTGCCGGCGCCGGGCAACGTGAAGACCGGACATTACGAGGTGCGCTACAAGCAGTCGCACGATTGGCCGCTCGCTTTCGCGACCGTCGTGCTGGCGATGAACGGAACCACGATTCGATCGGCGCGCGTCGTGCTCGGCGCGGTCGCGCCGATTCCATGGCGCTCCGAGGACGCCGAGCGGGCGCTCGTCGGCAAGACGCTCGACGCGCAGACCGCGGCGGCGGCCGGCGACGCGGCCGTGCGCGCGGCCAAGCCGATGAGCGGCAACGTCTACAAGGTGCAGATCACGAAGACTGCCGTGAAGAGAGCCGTGCTGCGCGCGGCAGGAATTCAGACGGCGTAGGAATCTGGTAATTGGATAATCTGGTAATTGGGTAATTGAGTAACCTGGTAATTGGGTAATCTAGTGATCCGGGGATTGGAATCAAAGCAATCCAATTATCAGATTACCAAATTATCCAATTACCCAATGCGAGCGTCACCATATGGAGCATCTGACCTCACCGAAAATCACTAGCGGCGTGCACTGCTTGAGCCTGCGTCACAAAGGCATGTACGTGACATCCGTGCCCGATCCGGACGAGTCGAAGTTCTACGACAGGTACGACTCGACCGCCTACTGGTGCGGTGAGACGCAGCACGGCTTCGGTCCCGACGGCCTGCCGGTTACCGCCGACGCGTGCAAAGGCGATAGGGACTGCTGCAAGCACTAAACGAGGTTCTCGAGGTTCTCAAGGTTCGCTGAGTTCTCATGGTTCGGCTGAACTGGAGAACCCCGCGAACCGCGGGAACCCCGAGAACCCCGAGAACCCCGAGAACCCCGAGAACCCTGAGAACCCCGAGAACCTTTAGCTCCCGTCACCAACACCCGACATTCCAAATAGAACTGTTCCGAGCGCGGCGTAGTCCAGCTCTGCGCCGCCCGCCGCCATCAGCGCGTTGACGAGCTGCGTCATCACGGCTGTCGCCGGAATCGCGACGGCATGCGTCGACGCGAACTCGTTGGCGATGCGCAGATCCTTTTGATACAGCTTGGTCCGGAACCCGGGCACGTAGTTGCCGGTCAGCATGCGCTCGCCGTGCACTTCGAGCACGCGGCTGGCCGCGAAGCCGCCGAGGAGCGCCTGGCGCACGCGCGCCGGGTCGACGCCCACTTTGCGGGCGAGAGCAAACGCCTCGCTGACGCTGACCAGCGCGCCGCCGATCGCCATCTGATTGCAGATCTTGCAAATCTGCCCCGCGCCTGACTCGCCGATATAGATGATGCGCTCGGGATTGCCCATGCAGGCGAGTACGGGCCGCACGCGAGCAAACGCGGCCTCGTCGCCGCCGACCATGATCGACAGCGACCCGCTCTTCGCGCCGATCTCGCCGCCGCTCACTGGCGCGTCGAGCATCGTCGCGCCCTTCGACGCAACCATCGACGACAGCCGGCGCGTCGCGACCGGCGAGATGCTGCTCATGTCGATCACGACGGATCCGGATCGAAGCGTCGAGAGGACGCCGTCCGGCCCGGCGAGCACCAACTCGACGTCGGGCGTGTCGGGGACCATCGTGATGACGATGGACGCGTGACGCGCGACGTCGGCGGGCGAATCGGCCGCCGTCGCCCCAGCCGCCACCAGCTCGTCGACCGGGCCGCGGCTGCGCGAGTGCACGCGGAGCGAGTGGCCGCCTTTGATCAGGTTCTGCGCCATGGGCTTGCCCATGACACCAAGTCCGATGAATCCAACGACTTGCGCGGTTTGAGGCACGGTGCGTGGTCCTTTCTCGAAAGTGGTATAATTCCAAGTTCGATCAGCAGTTTAACTTGTAACTTGAGGTATTTATGAAACGAGCGATCGTCCTTGCGGCGCTGGTCGGCCTTGCCTCGTCGCCCCTCGTGGCCGGTGGCAAAGGGCTTCTGAGCGGCGAGTACGTGGAAGCGCGCACGGCCGAAGTGTTCACCGGCGGCTGCATCATGGGGAGCGAAGCGGAAACCGTCGGCAAGCAGGCGGTCCTCGCGTGGAAAGTCACCCACGGCAGCTTCAACGGCGTGGCGCTCGACGGCCTGTCGATCGTCGCGGCGGTCGCCGGCGATCGGAACCTGGGCCTTCAGGAAATCGGTGGCGCCAAAGCGAACGTCCGCTCCGCGATGTTCGTCGACGGGCGCGCGAATCCCGCGCAGCAGATGGCGCTCGTCGCGATGGCCAACGAGTTGTCGAACGGCATGGTCGGCACGATCGTGCAGGTGACGCCGTCGCCGATTCAATTCGCCGATCAGGGACAATCAATCCACGTCGCGGCGAGCCAGGTGGCGCTCGACGTCAAGAAAGAGATGTCGCACGATCCGACCTGCGGCGCCATGCAGTGGTTCCACCCCTTCTCGTCGGTCGAGCAAGCGACGATGGGCGTGGCCGACCAGCACGCGTTCAGCGGCGCGGCGCTCGGCACGAAATGGAGCGACCCGAACAAGCGGTCCGCCTTCTTCGGCACCTTCACGTACTAACCAGGGCGGGACGAACATCCCCGCAGACTCGACAAGAATGAGACAGGGCGTCCAAGTAGGGCGCCCTTCTTTTTTGCAACGCTCGTTCATCACGAAGACACGAAGTCCACGAAGATGCACGAAGAAACATTTGGTACTCTTCGTGTGCTTCGTGACTTCGTGAAAGAAGGGCGCTGAATGGAACTGCAGGACAAAGTCGCGCTGATCACCGGCGGCAAGCGCATCGGTCTCGTTGTCGCCGCCGGACTGGCGGCGCGCGGCGTCGACGTGGCGCTGAGCTACGCGCGGTCGCGCACCGAAGCGGAGCAGGCGGCCGAGCGCGTGCGGGCGGCGAAGCGGCGCGCGGCGGCCCTTCAGGCCGACCTGTCCAAACCCGAGGCATCGGACGCGCTCGTCGCGCAAGTCGTCAACTCGTTCGGCCGGCTCGATATCCTGATCAACATGGCGTCGGTGTACGTGGAGCGGCCATTTGCGGAGCTCACCGCGTCGGACTGGGACGCGGCGCTGAACGTGGACCTTCGCGCGGCCTTTCTCTGCGCGCACGCCGCCGCGCCGCACATGCGAAGGCAGGGCGGCGGCCGCATCATCAACTTCAGCGACTGGACCGCCAGGAGCGGGCGGCCGCGCTATCGGGGCTTTCTGCCGTACTACGTGTCGAAGGCCGCCATCATCGCGCTGACCGAAGCGCTGGCGCTGGAGCTCGCCGCCGACAACATTCTTGTCAACGCCATCGCTCCTGGGCCGATCCTCGCGCCGCCGGGCACGACCGAGGAGGAGTCCCGCGCCGTCGAGCAGGCGACGCCGCTCGGCCGGTGGGGCGGCGAAAAAGAAATCGCGAAAGCCGTGCTCGCGCTGCTCGACGGCGATTTCATCACCGGTGAAACGCTGCGCGTCGACGGCGGCCGCCACGTGAAGTGAAATTGCCACGGAGACGCAGAGGCACGGAGCAATCGGCCCACGGAGTCACGGAGACACAGAGATCGAAATTCTCTATGTCTCGGTGACGTGATGGGCCACAGAGCCACGGAGTCACAGAGATTGAAAGGCTCTCAGTCGCGGTAACGTGATGGGCCACGGAGTCACAAAATCACGGAGATCGAAATGCTCCGTGTCTCTGTGACTGTGTGGCAACTTGTTCTTTCAGGCGGTTTCATAACCTCGTTTCGCGGGTCCTGTCCGCGAACAGCCCCACCCGGTGCTCGCCCCAAGAGCGCTTGTCACGGGAGTGGGCTCCGCGCCGGGCGGGGCGGCCCCGTTCGCGGCCACCCGCGAGTAGGTTATGAAACCGCCTGTTGTGTCTCTCTGTGACTCCGTGACTCTGTGGCCGATCGTTTCTTGTGTCTCTGCGTCTCCGTGGCGTCCTACACGGTGACGCCGAAGAGCTGCTTCATCGACTCGAGGGCGCCCGTCAATTCCCGGCGCTCGCGGGCGAAGCAGAAGCGCACGTACCCTTCGCCGTGGGCGCCGAAATCGACGCCCGGCACGCAGCCAATCCGGCCGTTCTTGACGAGATGCTCCGTCATCCGCCACGACTGCGACCGTACGCCCGTTGACAGTACGCTCGCTGACTGTACGTAGCGTCCGGCTTTAGCCGGACCGTGATCCGTTGACTGTACGTGGCGTCCGGCTTCCGCCTTCGCTGAAGCTTCGGCGGACAGGTGAGCCGGACCGTCGTCTGTAGACCAGCTCGGATCGATGCGGAGGAACGCGTAGAACGCGCCCGGTTGAGGCTTGCCCGAGAAGACGTGACCGGCGAGCTCGTCGACGCCGCGGTAAAAGAGGTCGCGCCGCGCGCGCAATTCCGTGCGGAACTCCTCGATGCAGTCCTGCGATCCTTCGAGCGCCCCGATGCCGCCGTACTGCACGATCGACGCGATGTTGCCCGCCGTGTAGAAGAGTAGCTTCTTTGCGCGCTCGCGGATCGCGGGATCCTTGATCGCCACGTAGCCAAGGCGCAGTCCGGTCATCGCGTACGACTTGCTGAACGTGTAGAGTGGAATCGTGCGGTCGTACATTCCCGGCAGCGACGCGATGCTGATCTGCTCGCCTTCAAAGACGATGTCCTCGTACGCTTCGTCGGAGATGATCCACAACTCGCGCTCGCGCGCGATGGCCGCGATGCGTTCGAGATCCTGGCGCGTGAGCATGCCGCCGGCCGGGTTGTTCGGCGAGTTGAGATAAAGAACGCGCGTCTTTGGCGTGATCGCGCGCTCGAGCTCGTCGAGATCGTAGCGCCAGCCCTTCGATTCGTAGAGAGGACAGCCGACCGGCACGCCTTTGGCCAGGAGAATGTGGGCCGCCGCCGGCGGCCACACCGGATCGGGAATCACGACTTCGTCGCCCGGCTCGAGGAGCGCCTGGCACAACAGGTAGAGGCCGTGGATGCCGCCGTTGGTGACGAGCACCTCGTCGGGATCGTCGACCGGCACACCGTTCTTCGTGCGCAGCTTGGCCGCGATCAGCTCGCGCAGCCGCGGCACTCCCGTCGTGTGCAGGTAGTGCGTCTTGTTCTCCACGATCGCGCGGACCATCGCGGACTTGACGCTGTCGGGCGCGTCGAAGCTGAGGTCGCCCTGATCGAGGCGGAACGGATCCCGGATCGAGTACATCATGTCGCGGATGCGCGTGATGCCGGAGAAGGGGACGCTATCCAGATAGGCGGCCATACCACTCAGAGTACCAGAAATTGCAGGATGGCAGGATTTAAGGATGTAAGGATTTACCGCGGCTTCCGACTTCTGAGCGCGTGGAGATCCGCCAGATCCTTGGCCCGCCCCGCCGCGCGTTTGTTAGCGAGAAATGCGTCGCGACCGAGCTTCGAGGCGTTTTCGTCGGTCGGGCCGACGAGCAGATCGAGGTCGTTGGTGTAACGTGGCGCACCGTGAAACGCCAGCGCGTACCCTCCCACGATTACATAGTCAACCGCGTTCGCGTTCAACAACGCACAGAGTTCGGTGAAGTCCTTCTGGTAGTCCACCATCGGGCCGTCCTCTGATGCGCTCTACGTATTCCTGCCTCAGTCGCTCCACGTGCAGAATGCGCTCCTGGTGTGGCCGGGTGAGCCAGTGCGCCAGGGTGGCGTTCTCGGCTTCTTCTTCGGCGAACGTTGTGACACGCATCACGCGTTCCATAGG
>JAHFUJ010000300.1 GCA_023265105.1 Acidobacteriota bacterium | reverse complement strand
CGAAGACGTGCTCATCGTCGGCAGCGGGATGAGCTATCACAACCTGCGCGCGCTCTTCGCCGATAACCCGACGAGCAATCGCGCGGCCGAAGAGTTCGATCGGTGGCTGTACGGCGCGGTGACGGAACCGGATGCCGACGTGCGGGCCTTGAAGCTGACCGAGTGGAGCAAGGCAAGCGGCGCCCGCGCCTCGCATCCCACGCCCGAGCATCTGCTGCCGCTGATGGTCGCCGCCGGCGCGGCGGGACGCGACACGGGCAGGCGCACTTACCACGACCACCTGATGGGCAAAGCGGTCTCGGGTTTCCAGTTCGGCTGAGCTGGAGTCGAGCGGCCGCGCCCTTGGTACTTGGTAAGGATCCCGACGATGACGGTTCGCGGGAACGGCGGCTCCCGCAAGGGCGGAAGGAAGCTTGTTTCAGCCGTCGTCTCGGTGACGTCGCTCGTCGCCCTGCTCGGGGCCGCACGAAGGTCTCAATCAACTAGGCGTGGCGACGCACGCTCTCGATCACGGCCGGTTGTTTCGCTGCGATGTGCAGCAAAACAAGCGCTGGCCCTTCAGGCGTTCGTCGATTTGCTTCCCAAGCTTGGACAAGCTTAGTGCTGACGTTCAGATAACTGGCAAACACGGCCTGTGACGCACGCAGCGCGGCCCGCACCCTCTTGACCGCGCGACCATTCAGAGGCTTCGGTGGAAGCGGGAGCGTTGTGGTTCGCAGGCTCCGCTTACCTCGCGCGTGTTCGAGAGCTTCATTGACCGATCCGAGCAGTCCGGTAAACGTTTCTTTCTTCATGTCAATTCTCGCTTTCTTTTCCGCGGGCGGGATCGCGCATGCGGATCTTTCGGAGACCGCCCGTGCCTGGATCGACGTCGCCTGCCTCAGGATTCGCCAGCAGTTCAAGCTGCAGCCCTCTCAAGGACTCTTCGAGCCCAAGCGTCCCGATTCGCCTCGTAAAGAGTGTTGTCTCTACGAACGTCAGCAGCTCGGGCAAGTCGGTCACGTTATCTCTACTACTGCGAAGCATACTACTAAGTAGTATAGAAAGCAATCTTGAACCTTTGACCTCGTGCGTGTGAACCTACTGGGAACCTTCCCACGACCGCGCCTCATCGCAACCATCGGCTGAGCATCGTCGCGGTCTGTCTCGCAAGGAGGGGCGTCTCGTAGGCTCGAATCCGGCTGGCCGCTGCACGCGGTGAGCGCGTTCCTCGGGCACGCGAACGTGACGACGACGGCGCGTTATTTGAACGTGAAGGACGATTACCTGCAGGAGCTGATCGAGCGGAAGCCGCTGACACTGGTTCGATGAAGCTAGCGAGCGGCCCCAATCTCGGGCTTGTAGGTGACGCTGATTTCAATCTTGAACTGGTGGTCGCAGGCACCGTGATATCGTCGGCCCTTGGGCGAACCCCGAAAACCGCGGCACGGCTTCGCGTCCTGAAATGATGTCCTGCGGTCACGGATAACATCGTGGACGATCAGGCCGAGGAATACGCCTCCCTTGACGCAGCGTGGGTCGCTGCAGTCAACGACGTGAGGGACGAAGTGCTTTGAAAAACGCTCGGGATGCGGCCGAGGGAGATCATCTCGATCATCTCCGGTCTCCTCGACGAGAATGTTAATATCCTGCATCGTCGGAAAGATTTCCTCGAACGTCTTTTCTTCCCCAGGACGAGGCGGACGTTGGAAGACGAAATCGCCCCGATCCATGGACTGCGACAGCTTGTCCATCGGCTTCATCGGACTTTGCCTTCAGCCGCTTTCGCCTCTTGCACAGCCCGCTTGATGGCCGCAATATCCCGTGCGTCGAAATAGAGCGACAAAGGTCTGCCGCCGACCATTACGCGAATCGGCTTAATACCGATCTGCTGACTCTCCTTTCCGATAGGTATCAGAGTCAACTCTTCGACGACGATGCTCTCGTTCACGGTTCCTTCCCTCCAGCCTGCCAGTAGATTTCGGAGTACTGGTTGTCCAGCTCGCAGGTCCAGGCCTTCGTACCCGCCTCGGATGCCAGCCGACCGGCGATCTCCAGTGCTCGAACTCGATCCCTTTCGTCGGTGATCGGTTCCCACATCACGCCAGGCCGGGCTGACTCTCGATGGGGATCGTCGGCGCGTTGCTGGCGTCGGCGAGCGCCGCTCCAGTCTGAGTCAGCTTGGCGAGGCCGAAGTCGAGAATCTTCACTCGCTCATCCGCTGTGACGAAGACATTCTCGGGCTTCAGATCGCGATGCGTGATGCCCTTCTCGTGCGCCGCGGCAAGACCGTGCGCGATCTGAATCGCGTACTCAACGGCCTTGCGAACAGGCAGCGCCCCAGCATCTTCTCTTGGTGCGCGTGGGGACCCCGCCCCCACACGAGAGCGTGGAAGGCGAGACCGAAGGGTCTCGCCTTCCAGGAATTCCGAGACGATGGAGGGAGAAACTTCTTCAGTGCTCGCGGGGCCCCACATCTTCTCGTGCGCCGGGGCCCCACCCCCGGCGCGGTTGGCTGAAGGCTCTCGCTCGCTCGCGCTCGGCGGCGCGGCCTCGCCGCGCTGCCCTCCGGCGCCTCGCGCGGGCCGCAGGCGCTCCTGGCCAATGTCGTAGACGGCGAGAATGTTGGGATGGTTCAGCGCCGCAGCCGCGCGAGCTTCCTGCTCGAACCGGCGCAGACGGTCAGGGTCGGCGGAAAAGGCGGCCGGAAGAACCTTGATGGCCACGTCGCGCCCCAGTCGCGGGTCGCGCGCACGGTAGACCTCTCCCATGCCTCCCGCGCCAATGAGCGCGGTTATTTCGTACGGTCCAATGCGGTGCCCCGGGGTGAGCGCCATCAGTATTGTATTGGGAACTGCCGGGATTATAGCGCCAATTTACATTCACACACGCATGGGCAGGCGCTGGTATCGGCCGTCTGCGATCTCGTCGCCGTTACGGCCGGCGCCTCCGGTCTCGGGGTTCCAGTTCGGCTAACCCTACTTCTTCAGACCCGCCGTCCAATTTTGGACGATCGTGATCGGCGACGTGACCGCCTCGTCGACGGTGACGTTCATCAAAAACCGGCCGTCGGGCGCCACGGCATACTGCGCCCTCGAGAGGGAACCCGCTGGGAAAATAGCTGCGCCGCTGGCGAGCCGCGTCGGGAAGAGCGCGGCGGGCACGTCCGCATCTAACGAGTGTGTGTCCGATGCCAGGCGGATGGGCACCGCCATCAGGCGAGTGTCTGGCGCCACGTAATAGAGTTGCGTGCCGTCGCGCCGCCAGCGCGGCTGGAGGCCGCCCGCCGTCGACACCTGCCACTTGCCGCGTGGCTCCGGAAAGGGCCGGATGTAGATCTCGTAGCGCCCCGATTCGTTGGATGCATACGCGAGCCACCGCCCATCGGGAGAAAACTGCCCCTCGATGTCGTCAAAGCTGGTCTGCACGATCGGGAAGGGTTTGCGCTCGCCCGTCAGCGGCAAGGCCCACAGGTCCGACGCCGTCTTCGGGTCCTGGGTCGCGTACAGCAAGACGCTGCCGTCGGGCGACCAGTCGAGCGCGGCCTTGTCTTGCGAGGTCACGAGCAGCGGCTGCTCGTCCTTGGCGCCGTTCGCCGGCTTCTCGAACAGGTCGAAGACGCCCCTGCGATTCGACGAGAAGACCACCTGGTTCCCGTCCGGCGACCATAGCGGCTGGCTGTCGACTGCGGCATCGAACGTGAAGCGGCTCGGCACGCCCCGGCCAAGGTCCATCAGCCAGACGTCAGCGTTCCCTTGGAAGGTGCGGTTCACCGCGACGCGTTGGCCGTCGTGGGCGAGCGCGGGATTGGCGAGCGAATTCTCGTCCGGCGGGCCGACGGCGCCCTGCACCTTGCCCATGCGGTCGACCCAGACGAGCTGCCGCCGGGTCGCCCCACCCGCTCGATACGCCAGCACGCCGGCCGCCGAGACCGAAAAGGCGCTGTGAAACGTCCCGTCGTCTGTCCCGACCGCCTGCGCCACCGGGATCGGCTCGCCGGCCACCGTCGCGCGCGCCGCATCGAACCGTTGGGCGACCAGCACCCCTTGGGACACGCGTAGGAGATAGCCCGGCGGCGCATACACGGCCGCCGTCTCCCCTGTCAGCACGCGCGTCGGCTCGCCGCCGTCGAGCGACGCCACGTACACCCCGTGCGTTTGCGGCTGTCCCAACGTCACCAAGAAGAGCACTCGGCGGCCATCGGGCAGAAACTGCGGCCAGCGATGACTGCCCTGGCCGGCCGCGAGCCGCGTCACCGGCACCGGAGTCCCGCCCGTGGCCATCACGCGCATCAGCGCTGTGGCGCCGGCCGTCGGCGTAAAGACGATGACCCCATCGTGATTCCAGGTGCCACCCCGCCCGCTCGGTGCATCGGCGAGCACCTGGGGCGCGCCGCCCGCGAGATCGATCCGCTTCAGTTTGCCGCCCGCAAAAAAGCCGATCGCGCGGCTGTCGGGCGCCCAGAACGGGTAGCTCGCGCCCTCGGTCCCGGCAAGCGGCTGCGCCGCTACCTGATCGAGCGGCCGCAACCAGAGCTGTGATCCTTTCTCTCCATTCGCGACGAACGCCAACTGCCGCCCGTCCGGCGAGAGCGCAAACGAGAACGCATCGGTCGTGGGCGGAGTGACGACGTCCAATCGCGTGACGGCCGGCTCGGGCGCTGCCCGGCGGAAGTAGAACGTCGTCGGAACTGCGAGTGCCCCCAGCGCCAACCCGGCGAGAACGAGCAGCGCCCACGCCACTCGCTCGCGACTCTTTCGCGCGGCGACGGGGGCTGGCACCAGGCTCGCGCTCGACAGCGTCTCGAGCGACTGGAGGGCAAACGCCAGGTCGTCAGTCGATTTGAACCGCGCGGCCGGACTTTTCTCCAGGCAACGCTCGACGATGCGCGCCAATGTCGGTGGAATGTGCCGCTCCGCGGTTGGAAGAGTGGGCGGATCCTCTTGGAGGATCGCCGTCAGCGTATCGACCGTTGTGTCACCACGGAAGGCGCGTCGGCCAGAGAGCATCTCGTAAAGGACCGCACCAAACGCGAAGACGTCCGCGCGATGATCCACCGGCAGTCCGCGCACCTGCTCTGGCGACATGTAGCCAATGGTGCCGAGCATCATGCCGGGCTGACTCTCGACGGGGATCGTCGGCGCGTTGCTGGCGTCGGCGAGCGCCGCTCCAGTCTGAGTCAGCTTGGCGAGGCCGAAGTCGAGAATCTTCACTCGCTCATCCGCTGTGACGAAGACATTCTCGGGCTTCAGATCGCGATGCGTGATGCCCTTCTCGTGCGCCGCGGCAAGACCGTGCGCGATCTGAATCGCGTACTCAACGGCCTTGCGAACAGGCAGCGTCCCACCATCTTCTCTTGGTGCGCGTGGGGACCCCACCCCCACGCGAGAGCCTGGAAGGCGAGACCGAAGGGTCTCGCCTTCCAAGAATTCCGAGACGATGTAGGGAGCACCGTCATGCGTGCCAATGTCGTGGACGGCGAGGATGTTGGGATGGTTCAGCGCGGCAGCGGCGCGAGCTTCCTGCTCGAACCGGCGCAGGCGGTCAGGGTCGGCGGAAAAGGCGGCCGGAAGAACCTTGATGGCCACGTCGCGCCCCAGTCGCGGGTCGCGCGCACGGTAGACCTCTCCCATGCCTCCCGCGCCAATGAGCGCGGTTATTTCGTACGGTCCAATGCGGTGCCCCGGGGTGAGCGCCATCAGTATTGTGTTGGGAACTGCCGGGATT
>JAHFUJ010000039.1:1976-23974 GCA_023265105.1 Acidobacteriota bacterium | reverse complement strand
TTCGACCTTGAACAGGCCCCGCTATTGCTTGCGGGCAGAACAGCCGATATCTGAAACCGTATGGCTATCCGCCGCCTGACCATCCTGGTGTTTCCCGAAGTCCACCATACGTGGACCGCCAGGGGGCTCGAGCACGATCTGGCGGCCGAAGGACGTACGATCGAATCGGCGGTCGACACTCTCTTGAAAGTCGTGAGCGCCCACATCGATTACGACCGTCGACACAATCGCGAGCCGCTGTCGGCGTTCGTGGGCGCGCCGCCGCTATATTGGAGCGCGTTCACGCGCGGGACCCCACTTTCCATTCCGACGCACGTCGACTGGTTGGACGGCCGCCTGCCGTCGCAGATCGTCGCCGCCGTCGTCCCGCGGCATCCGGCGATCCGTGGATTGCCACCGGTTGCCCACATCGCCTGACTCGCTCGCACGGCGCCACGTCGACGCCATCAGCCGATGCGGTTGTGGCCGCGCTCTCGCGCCAGGCGCACCTTCTCGTTCGCTTTGGTCACGACGGTGTCAAGCGTGTCGCCTGCCAGCAGCTCGGCCACGCCGCCCGCCACGGCGAAACGATGCCTCGCCCCCGCCTGCATCCCGGCGCGCACACGCTCGGCGACCTGATGTGCCTCCGCTTCGCTCAAGCCCGGAAGCACGACCAGCAGCTCTTCGTGGCTCCAGCGAATCGCCAAATCCGATCCGCGGATGGTCTTCGTCAGCGTGTCGCCCACCACAGCGAGCGGATCGCGTATCGACTCCTCCACCGCGCGACCGCCGGCGGCTCCGAGGGCATCGACGTCAAACAGGACGACGCTGAGGTGGTGCCGTTCGCGCCGTACGCGGGCCAATTCGCGCGCGATCGCGAGCGAGCCGCTGCGACGGTCGAGCAACGCCGTGGGCGCATCAAGAGCGATCGGTTCAATGGCATCGTCAGGCTGGGTTGCGGCCGGCTCCGGAACGAACAGCGGCAGAGGGTGTGCGTCGGAATCTATTGGAGCGCTCGCGGGACGAAGCGACACGCCACGGCCGAGTGCCTTGAGCGCCTCCACTTCGACGCCGCCGATGGTCAGCGGTTTCACGTCGAACACGCAGATTGTGCCGACGATCTGCTGGTCGCCGCTCACGATGGGAACCGCCACCAGCCCGCGCACGACGTCTTGCAGGGTCGTCAGGGACACGTTTGACAGCGGTTGGGTCGCGAGATCCGGGCTGACGAGGGCTTCGCCGGTCTCGAGAATCCAACCGAAGACGCGCGGCAGGTAATAGGGAGAATGCGGAATCGGCTCATCGGATGTCCAGGTGATGGAGGCCCGAAACTTCGTTTCCCCGGCGGCTTTCAGATACACCGCCACTCCGGGCGTGCCGCACAATTGCCGCGCCTGTTCGGCAAGCGCCGTCATCGTTTCGTGCACATCGTCGTCGGCCAACGTCGTTGACACGCGGGACGAGGGGGGCGGCGCGTGCGTGGTCGTGCCACGCCGAAGCACCCGTTCAATCGCGCCACGCAGCACGGCTGGCGCCACGGCACCGCCGAGGACTCGCACGTTCAATCCCGCGAGACGATGCGCCGCGAACTCTCTCAGCTCCCGCGACGCCGACCAGGCGATGATCCCTGTGCGTCCTCGATCGGCGCGACGCACGATCTCGATGAGAGCGAGCGCGTCCTTTCGGGGCAATGACAGGTCGATGATGAGAAGAATGGGTGGGCCGAAACGCCGCAGAATGCCGGCGGCTTCGTCGCCGTCGCGTGCGACGAGCGCACCGACGGTGAAGGGTTTGATCGATTCGAGGCACGCAGCCGTCCGCCGAGCATCCGCGTCGGCCACCAGGACATACGAAAGCTCGACCTGTCGGACTGAAAAGGCCGGCTGGCCGTGTTGGTTGTCGGAGGCGATCATTTCAACAGCGCCATCACACTGGCTCGATCGTGTTTCGCCTGGGGAGCGGCATCAGTCGGACGTGCGGCATTCCGGAGTTTGCATGCACGCGGTTCTTGCCTTCGGCCTTGGCCTGATACAGCGATCGGTCGGCTCGCCAGACGAGATCCGCCGGTTCATCGCCTGGTTCGATCACGGCCACGCCGAGGCTGATCGTCGCCTTCGGGAGGTGAGGAAGGCCGTGATGGTCGAAGATCCGCTGACGGATCCGCTCGGCGCAGGCCGTGGCGCTCGAGTGATCGCTGCTCGGCATCACAATGGCGAACTCGTCGCCGCCGTACCGAGCGCAGACATCGAAGACGCGGACCGCCGAGCGAAGGATGCCGCTCACGACCTGAAGGATGGCATCGCCGACCTGATGCCCGTGCGTGTCGTTGATCGTCTTGAAGTCGTCGATGTCCGCCATCAACACGGTGAGCGAGTTCGACGCACGTTTGGCCCGCTCGACTTCCTGATGAAGACGCGCATCGAGATAGTGCCGGTTGAACAATCCGGTCAAGGAGTCGACCGTGGCCGCGTGCGTGAGCCGGTGCACCTCGGCGCCGCTTCGGGCCGCCATGAGCGCAAGCGCGGCGGACATGCTGAATGTTCTCAGCGCGGAGGTGTCGCGCCTGCCGAATGCGGAGCCGTCTTTCTTGTCGGTCGCGCTCAGCACGCCGACCGTCTCGGAACCGGCGAACATCGGCACGGCGACGAAAGAAGAGGTGCGGTACCGCCGGCGCTCGAGTGCCAGCCGGTCGATCTGTCGGATATCGCGGACCAACACGGGCCTGCCGGCGGTGAACACGTGCCCCATGACCCAGGCGCCGCGTTCGATGCGGACGTCTCGTACGACCGATGCGGCATACCCGCGCGTTGCGGCGATGACGAGGCGATCTTCCTCCGGCCGGTACAAGGCGAGCGCCACTCGATCCGCCTCGAGGGACCGTGACACCTGCTCGACGACCCGCTGGCAGACGGTTTCCAAGTCGCCGAGCCGGCTCAGGCGGCGACCGATCGTGTAGCCGTCTCTCAACAAGTGTTCGGCGTGCCGGCGTTCTTCCCGCTCTCGAACGGAGCGGAACGCCGAGGACAGCAGCACGACCAACGCGCCCACCATGTCGTCGATCGGCGTCCAGTCGCCGGCAAGCAGCAGGCTCGCCGGCCATCCGCCCACGTCCCGAAGAGGTACCAACGTCCAGACGCCGTCCCCGATGGCTCTGAGCTCCGCGGCTGCGGTGAGCGCGTCCGACGAGACACTGCTCAGGGCGGCGTGAAGGTCCGAGATTGACACGCGCAATCCGCCTCGAGTCTGCGCGACGAGCGTCCATCCGCGCTCCATCTGCTGGAAGATGCACGCGCGTGTCTTCAACTCGCGCGACACCTCGATCATCAGCGTCTCGAACGCGGCTTGCAGGTCGGTCGCGCGTGCCACGGCATCGGTGATACCGCTAAACGCGTGAATTGACGGCGGTGGGAAAGCAGCCAAGGCGTGGAGTGTGGAATTATGTCGGAAGGGCATCCATCTTTCAAGAACAGACTCGCTCGATCCTCTCGCGATTTCCAAATTGTAAGTCTGGTCACGTGCGAGGCCGGACCTAACATAAAATACCGCCGGTGCCTGCGACATCTCCCGCGGCCTCGTTGGAGCAGCGGTTCTCGAACTGGTTTTTCGAGGGCACGATTGACGCGGTCGGCCCGCACACTCGGGCGAAGCACACGACCCACTGGTCGAAGGTCATGTGCCTGACCGGTGTGGACTATTTTTCCACCCTGGCCTATCAGCCGAGCATCGCGTTTCTCGCGGCGGGCGCGCTCGCGCCGATGGCGACCCTCGTGCTCGTCATCCTGACCCTCTTCGGCGCGTTACCGATGTATGCGCGTGTGGCGGCCATGAGCCCGCACGGCCAGGGCAGCATCCTCATCCTCGAACGGCTGTTTCCGCGCTGGAAAGGGAAAGTCGTCGTGCTGTGTCTGCTCGGGTTTGCCGCCACCGACTTCGTGATCACGATCACGCTCTCCGCGGCGGACGCGGCGGCGCACGTCGTCGAAAACCCGCTGACGCCGGCCTGGCTCGATCATCCGGCGCTCCTGACGTTCGCGCTGCTTGTGATCCTCGGTGCGATTTTTCTCAGGGGCTTCAGCGAGGCGATCAATCTCGCCGTCATCATCGTGGCGGTCTATCTGGCGCTCAACGGTGTCGTGCTGGTGGAGGGCGTGCGCGAGATCGGCCGGCACCCCGAGGTCCTGGCGAACTGGAAAAGCTCGCTCTTTGCACAGCACGGCGATCCCGCCATGATGGCGGCCATGGCGGTCATCCTGTTCCCCAAGCTGGCGCTCGGACTCTCGGGCTTCGAGACCGGCGTCGCCGTCATGCCGCTCGTGCGCGGCGACCAAACGGACACCGACAGCCAGCCCGCCGGACGGATTCGCAACACCAAGAAGCTGCTGATGACGGCGGCGCTCATCATGAGCGTGATGCTGATCGCGAGCACCCTCGTGTCCGTCCTCCTGATTCCCCCTGAAGCCTTTCAACCCGGTCAGCCGGCGAACGGCCGGGCGCTCGCGTACCTGGCGCACAAGCACCTGGGCAGCCGGTTCGGCACTCTGTACGACGTGAGCACGATTACGATTCTCTGGTTCGCCGGCGCCTCGGCGATGGCGGGACTCCTGAATCTCGTGCCGCGTTACCTGCCGCGGTACGGCATGGCGCCGGAATGGGCGCGCGCCAACCGGCCGCTCGTGGCCCTTTTCACCGGCATCACGATCCTCGTGACGATTATCTTCCGGGCGAACGTCGACGCGCAGGCCGGCGCGTACGCCACCGGAGTCCTCGTGCTCATGAGCTCGGCCGCGCTGGCGGTGGCCATCACGGCGTGGCGTCAGCAGAATCGCTGGGTGACGTTCCTGTCGATTACCGTGGTGTTCCTCTACACGAGCGTCGCCAACATTTTCGAACGGCCCGAAGGCATCAAGATCGCGTCCGTCTTCATCCTGAGCATCATCGTCATGTCGCTGGTGTCGCGCGCCCTGCGATCGACCGAGTTGCGCGTCCTCGGCGTCGAGGCGGACGAGGTTGCGGCGCGTTTCATCGAAGAGGCCAGCGACGGCGAAGCGGTCCGTATCATCGCCAACCGGCCGGGGGCCGGCGATCGCCGGGAGTACGAGGACAAGCTGCGCGAGGCGCGCGATTCGCATCATCTGCCGCCGGACGATCCGGTGCTGTTCCTCGAAGTCCAGCCGGGCGACGCGTCGCAATTCAGCGAGGTGCTGAACGTGCACGGCGTCACGGTGAGCGGCTACCGCGTGCTGCGGTGTCAGAGCCCCGCCATCCCGAACGCGATTGCCGCGCTGCTTCTGTACGTGCGAGACAAGTCGGGCAGGCTTCCCCACGTGTACTTCGGGTGGACCGAAGGGAACCCGATCACGTACCTACTAAGGTTCCTCGCGTTTGGTGAGGGCGATACCGCGCCGGTGACGCGCGAGGTCCTGCGCCTGGCGGAACCCCAGCCGCTCCGGCGGCCGCGCGTGCACGTCGGGTGAATCCTTCGGCTTGCTCGGCGCGCGGCGCCTCGCCGGCGCCGCGCGACAGTGATCGACCAGGTGTAGGTCCGAGAGCCGATTACGATTCCAGCAGGAATCGGCGCTGTCCGAGCCGCGCGCCAACCACTCCCACTTCGGTGGCGCGGACAACTTCTCCGACACACACCAATTGCCCGGGCAGGATCGATCCGATGGGCGTGGGCGTCGAAAAGATCACTTCCACCTGGGTGCCCGGCTCCAGACTGGTCGGGCCAAAGAGCACACCCGACTCGCTCATGTTGTGGATTCGGCTGTGAAGCCAGTCCTCCTCGCCCGCGCGACGGTACGCGATGGGAATGGGCAGCGGAATCCGTGTCGCCCGCGGAACCATCGTCGTCATCGCGTTACTTGCGGATCGGCACTCCGAGCTCGCCGAGCTTCGCCGCCATGTCTTCGGCCGAGGTGGCCGGTTTCACCTGCTTGTCAATCGCGGTGATCTTGCCATCCGTGCCGATGTAGAACGTCCAGCGGTTGGCGATTCCGCGCTCCACGGCGAGCACGCCGTAGGCGTTCGCGATCTCTTTGGTCGGATCGCTGAGGAGCGGGAAGTCGGCATGCTGCGCCTCGGCAAAGAGCTTGTTCTGCTCGAGAGGATCGACACTGATCATGAAGTACTTCGCGTTGTACTTCTTGATCATGTCGCCGTGCTCGGCGAGCGACTTGCACTCGATCGTGCAGCCCTGCGTGAACGCTTTCGGGAACCACGCGAGCACGACCGTTTGCTTGCCCTTCATGTCCGCCAGCGTGTAGGTCTTGCCGTCCGACGCCTGCAATGTGAAGTTTGGCGCCGCATCGCCGACCTTGAGGTCGCCCGCCGCCGAGGGGGTTGCCGCCAGTCCGAACGCCGCCAGCCACAGCATCGACAACACTAGAGCTTTCATTCCGCCTCCAATCCTAAGGTCCCGGGGCCAGGATCCCTCGAAGCCCCAGGGAAACTATAGTCCAAAAACACCCTATCTCCGCAACGAACGCTCCGCGCAGTGCCGAGGCCATGTGGTGAATGCCGTCGACGTGCACGACCTGTTCGACGTCATGGCCGGCGGCCTGATCGGACTCGCCTGCGGAGTCCTTGCCTGGCGCGTCACACGGCCGGAGCGCGCGGACGCGCGCGTCAGGCCGCCTGGTTGAAGATCTCGCGCACGGCAGCGACCAGCACTGACGGCGGGAACGGCTTGCTCAGGAATCGCATTTTCGGATTGTTCCCGTCGCGCATGAATGCCTGGGCCGTGTAGCCCGACATGAAGAGCACTTGAAGCTCGGGCCGCGCGCCCACGAATCGTTGCGCCAGCGCCGGCCCGTTCATCTCCGGCATGATGACATCGGTGAGCAGGAGATCGATGTCCTGCGCGCGCGCGTCGAAGATGTCGATGGCCGCCTGTGGCGTCGCGGCCTCGAGCACCTGATAGCCCTGCCGCTGCAGCATCGTGCTCACCACCGCGCGCACCGAGTCCTCGTCTTCCACGAGAAGAATGGTGCGCTGCGCCGTCGCGTAGTCGGCGGTCGGCAACGGCGACGGCTTTGCAGACGTCGCCGCGCGCGAGTGCAAACGCGGAAGTGCCGGAAAGTGCAGCGTGAACGTGCTGCCTTGGCCGACCTCGCTGTCGACCGAGATGAACCCCTTGCTGTGCTGAACGATCCCGTAGACAGACGCCAGGCCAAGGCCGGTCCCTTTCCCGACCGGTTTGGTGGTGAAAAATGGCTCGAACAGATGGGGGCGCACCTCGGGAGCGATGCCGGCGCCGTCGTCGATGACGCGTAAACGCACGTATTCGCCCGGTGGCAGTCCGCGTGCGGTCTGACTGATGTCCTGCGCGGTTGGCGCGTGCGCGACCTCGAGTCGAATGTGCCCGCCCGCGGGCAACGCGTCTCGCGCGTTCAGCACCAAGTTCAGAATGATCTGCTCGAGCTCGCTGGCATCGATTCTGATGAGCGCCGGCGTCGGCGCCAGATCGCACGTCAGCGTGATGTCCTCCCGGATCGCGCGCCTGAGCATGTGTTCAAGGTCGGCGACCGTGCAATTGAGGTCGATCTCCTCGGGCATCGGCACTCGTTTGTGGCTGAACGCGAGGAGCTGTTCGGTGAGCACGGCCGCTCGCTCGCCGGCTTTCTGGATTTCAATGAGGTCGGCGCGCGTGACGTCAGTGAGGGGGCACCGCGCGAGGAGCAGTTCCGTGTAGCCCAGGATGGCCGTCAGCAGATTGTTGAAGTTGTGCGCGATGCCGCCGGCCAGCTGCCCCACGGCCTCGATCTTCTGTGCCTCGCGCAGTTGGCTCTCGAGACGCTGTCGCTCGCTCACGTCTTCCGCAATCACTTGAAACTCGGTGGCATTGTCCGGCTCGTTCCGGAATGTCCTGACGCTCAGCCGAACGGTCAGTCGCGTTCCGTCCTTGCGCTTCCAGAGTGCCTCGACCCCGTCAACCTGACCCGACTCGAGGCATTGCTCGATGAGTCGGCGCCGAATCGCAGGGTCGTCGTAAATCAGGGTCATGTCCCCGACGGCCAGGAGATCGTCCGCCGAGTCATACCCCAAGATCGCGACGAGCGCGGGATTCACTTCAAAGATCCGCCCTTGTTCATTCGTACGGTAAATCCCGTAGGCCGCGCCGTGAATCAGCGACCGGTACCGCGCCTCGGAGTCCCGCAGCAGCTCCTCCGCTTTCTTCTGGCGCGTGATGTCCCGCGCGATCGCGTGGACCCCGACAACCTTCTCACCGTCGCAGACAAGCTGCACGTGCTGCCCGACCCAAATGGTGACACCAGTTTTCGTCACGGCGGGGAATTCGAGATACGTGTTCGGCGTGCGCTCCAGGAGTTGTCGCGCGTACGCCTCGCCCACATGGTCGCGATAGTCGGGACGGATCAAGGTCAGAAAATGGCGGCCCACGAGCTCGCCCTCTTCGTACCGCATGGTGCGGACCGCGGTCGGATTTACGTAGGTGAATTGACCGGTCGAATCGCAGGTGTAGATCAGGTCCGGCGCGCCTTCGACCAGGCGTCGGAAACGCTCTTCGCCCGCTGGGAACGCGTCCGCGGGGACTTTCATCGGCACCAGCATATGTCTTACGCGAGCTCTCCTGCACGGCTTCCGGGACACACGTCGCCAGTTCTATTTTTCGATTATCGGTCCCTGGGCGATGGCTCAATAGAGAACACGCTGGTTCAAACGCGACAGGTGATCATCCCGGGAAGGTCTTATAATGCCAGCCGTATGAGGATCGCCCTCCGGATTCTCGGCCTCGTTGCCGCGCTGCTGATCATCGCCGCGGTCGCCGTGATCGCCGTCACGTTTCTGGGACGGCAGTCGATCACCGACGGGTTCGAGACCAACGGCGTCCACATCGTGAAAGACGGCATCGTCAGCGTGGCGGTCGTGGCGGTCGCGCAGGGTGAGGTGGCCCTCATCGACGCGGGCAACGACAAGTCCGGTCAAGCGATCCTGGCCGAGTTGTCGCGCCGCCAGTTGGGCCCCGACGCCGTGACCGCGATCCTGCTCACCCACGGCCATCCGGATCACACAGGCGCCATCGCGATGTTCCCGAAGGCCCAGGTGATGGCGCTCGAGGCGGAGGTGGCGCTGGTCGAAGGACGCACGGCTGCCCGCGGACCCCTGCCCCGCCTTTTCCCGGCGAGACCAACCGGCGTGAACGTGACGCCGTTGCAGGATGGGGTAACGGTGACCGTGGGCGAGACGCAGATTGGAGTGTTTGCGGTACCTGGCCATACGGCGGGGAGCGCGGCCTATCTCGTGAACGGCGTCCTGTTGCTCGGAGACGCGGCCGACACGGCGAGCGACGGCGAGGTGAAGGGCGCTCCCTGGATTTTCAGCGACAGCCAGGCGGAGGATCGGGCGTCGCTCGTCGGTCTGGACCAACGCCTCCTGCGCGATGGCGTGGACGTCACAGCGATCGTCTTTGCCCATTCCGGGGTGCTCACCAAAGGGCTGGCGCCCCTCGACGCATTCGCTCAGAAGAATCAGTCGCGTTGACCGACGAACCTTTCCATCAGTGGATCCAATCGCTCGAGACAAGACATCTCGCCGATTTGAGGTTCTCTGAAGTGTCGCGCGCCCTGCGCGCGCTCTCGTCGACCTACGTCGAACGGCGGGAGCGATTGACACAAGGCGCCGCGCTGTCCGGCGCGGGTAAGCGGGCCGCGTTCGCGCTCTTTTACGGTCCGCTCCACTACCTGCTGGTTCGCACGATCGTTCGCGCGCTGCCCGCTGCGACGATTGGATCGCGGACGCTGGTCGATCTTGGATGCGGCACCGGCGCCGCGGGCGCCGCGTGGGCCCACGCATGCAACCGGCGCCCGCAGGTCGTTGGCATCGATCGTCATCCGTGGGCGCTCGGCGAAGCCGCGCGCACGTATCGCGCGTTCGGCCTCACCGCACGGACCCGCCAGGACAATATTGAGAGCGCGTTGCTCCCGAAACCGCCTGTGATGGTGCTTGCAGCATTCACGCTCAATGAGCTGCAAGACCGACCGCGCGACGCGCTGCTGCAGCGTTTCGTCGAACGCGCGTCGAGCGGCGACCGCGTGTTGATTGTCGAGCCGCGCGCGGGGTCGGTGGCCCCGTGGTGGAACAAATGGCGCGACATCTTTCTGAAGGCCGGCGGAGCGGAAGGTGAATGGCGGATGCACGCCGAGTTGCCGGCAATCGTCGCGAAGCTCGATCGCGCCGCCGGCCTCGATCATCGCGAGCTGACCGGACGATCGCTGTGGTTGGCGCCGTAACAGCACCGAGCTCTCGGACACAATTGTCGACGATCGCGATGATCTGAACAGAATTGTCTTGTGTGCAGGGCTAAAGTCCTGCGCTACGACTGCGACGGTGGTGTGCAGGGCTAAAGTCCTGCGCCACGAGTGCGACGGTCGTGTATGCAGGGCTAAAGTCCTGCGCCACGAGTGCGACGGTCGTGTATGCAGGGCTAAAGTCCTGCGCCACGAGTACAAGGTGTCGTAGCGCAGGTCTTCAGACCTGCAACCAAAGTCCTGCGCTACGAGGATGCACCACAAGAATGTACCTCCAGATGAGGAGGTCTACATAAATGTGTCACAGGTGCGATCGTCAGGAATCGTCACAACTCCATTCGATTGACTCAGATACGCCATGATCCCAAGGCGCGCGGATATGGAACGACGCTTGCTGCGCTTCTGCCGTAACCCGTCCATCGTTCATCTCACGACGGGCCGCGTCTCCGTCGAGTGCGCCCTGTGTTTGGTGTGTACGCCCGCGAAGGTTCATGGCCCTGCCGTTATTGAAGCGAGCCGCGGAAGACGGCGTCACCTTCGTGCTGACGCCAAAACGGCACGCGTCCGCGTCGCTGGGTGTCCTGCCCTCCGCGCCGCCGGCGCGCATGCCGCTTCGTGCGCCGGGACCGGGAGAGCAGTACCGGTTCCACGTCGACATGGGCAAGTGCATCGGCTGCAAGTGCTGCGTGGTCGCGTGCAACGAGCAGAACGGCAATCCGGCGGCGATCAACTGGCGGCGTGTCGGAGAGATCGAAGGCGGGTGGTATCCGCAGACGGCGCGCTCGTACCTTTCGATGGGATGCAACCAGTGCCTGGAGCCGACGTGTCTGAGCGGCTGTCCCGTGGATGCCTACACGAAGGATCCCGCGACCGGGATCGTGCTCCACAGCGCCGATGCGTGCATCGGCTGCCAGTACTGCACCTGGAATTGCTCGTACGGCGTGCCGCAGTACAACCCGGAGCGCGGCGTGGTCGGCAAATGCGACATGTGCCACAGCCGCCTCGGGCTCGGCCAAGCCCCCGCCTGCGTCTCAGCCTGCCCCACCGGCGCCATTCAGGTGGAAATCGTGAAGATCGACGAGTGGCGCGTCGCCGCGGCGAGCCGCGTCCCGGCGCCTGGCGTGCCCGTGGCCGACCACAGCATCTCGTCCACGCGGATCACGCTGCCTGAGAATCTCCCGCCGAACTCGCGTCCGGTCGATCTCGTTCGCCTCACGACCGCCGATCCGCACTGGCCGCTCGTCGTGATGACCGTGTTCACGCAGCTTTCGGTCGGCGCGTTCGCCACGATCTGGCTGCTGCAACTGCTCGGTGCCTCGACGCGCCTCGACGTGGCGGCGCTGACGTCGTTGCTGGTTGGCGCTCTGGCGCTGGCGGCGTCCACGCTGCATCTCGGGCGTCCCATCTACGCCTATCGCGCCGTGAAGATGTGGAAGCGCTCCTGGCTGAGCCGCGAGGTGCTGTTGTTCACCGCGTTTTCAGCCGTCGCCTGCCTCTACGCCGGCGCGCTCTGGACGGGACTCCCTGGTGGAACAGCGATCGGGGCACTCACCGTGGCCCTCGGGCTCGGCGGCGTCACGGCGAGCGCGTACATCTACCGTGTGCCATCGCGGCCCGCCTGGAACACGCCGTTTACGCTCGTCCAGTTCAATCTCACTGCGGCTGTGCTTGGACCGCTGTTCGCCGCGGCGGTCGGCACGGGCGACTCGCGGTGGTTGTCCGTCGCTGCGGCGACGATGGCCGGCACGGCGCTCGTCATGCTCGCGCTGCGATTTTTCCGGCTGAGCGCATCCGACAGCGCCGAGCGTCAAGCGACGGCGAGACTGCTCGCGACGACGCTCGCCTCGCGCCTCATCGTGCGAGGCGTGTTGCTCGCACTGGGCGCAATCGCTCTCCCGCTGTTCACCGGCCATCCCGCGGCGTTGTGGGTCGCGTTCGCGCTGGCGCTCGGCGCCGAGGTGCTTGGCCGGTATCTGTTCTTCGTCAGCGCGGTGCCGACGCACATGGCCGCTCCGTACCTCGGAAACGAGGCGGCGTGAGCCTACTGAAACGCGCGCTTGGCCTCGACACACGTCCGGAGCGATACGCCTACGCGATCGACCCCGTGATGGGCCACACCGCCGCCGGCAAGATCCCCGATCGCTGGATCCAGACGACGTGCGGGTACTGTTCCGTCGGCTGCGGCATGTTCATCGGCGTCAAGGATGGCCGCGCAGTCAGTGTCCGCGGCAATCCGGATCATCCGGTCAACGCCGGGATGCTTTGTCCGAAGGGCCTGTCCGAGCACGAGACGCTCGACGCCCCCACGCGCGCGCGCTATCCGCTCCTTCGCCCTTCGACCCTTGGACATGCTCAGGGTCGTCCCGAGCCAGGTCGAGGGACGCCCAGCTCAGGACGCCGTGAGCCGGCCGAACGGCGCCGCAACCGCCGGCTGGAACGTGTGAGTTGGAACGAGGCGATCCAGACGATGGTCGGCACGTTCCGTGACGTGCGGGAGGCGTACGGCCCCCAAGCCGTTGGCATCATCAGCACGGGGCAACTCGTGACCGAGGAGTTCTACACGCTCGGCAAACTCGTGCAGCTCGGTCTCGGCACGGCCAACTACGACGGGAACACGACGCTCTGCATGTCGACGGCGGTCGCCGGTTACAAGCGGTCGTTCGGGAGCGACGGACCACCCGGCGCGTACGAGGATCTGGAGCGCGCCGACGTGATCCTCCTCATCGGCGCCAACATCGCCGACAACCACCCGATTCTGTGGCAGCGGCTCGGGGCCAATCCCGGAAAAACCCTGATCGTCGCGGACCCTCGCGTCACGAAAACCGCGATGCTGGCAGACCTGCACCTGCCGCTCAAGCCGCGGTCGGACCTCGCCCTGATCAACGGCGTGATCCGCATCCTGATCGAGAACGATCTGATCGATCGCGAGTACATCGTCGCGCACACGAGCGGCTTTGAGGCGCTGTGCGAGTCCGTGCGTGAGTACACTCCCGAGCGCGTGTCGGACATCACGGGACTGTCGGTGGAACTCCTGTACCGGACCGCGTCGCTCTATGGGAACGCCCGGGCCGCCTTCATCGGCTGGACGATGGGCGTCAATCACAGCACGAAGGGCACCGAGACGGTCAACGCCATCAACAACCTGGCGCTCATCACGGGCAACATCGGGCGCTCGGGCGCCTCGCCGTTCTCGATCACCGGCCAGTGTAACGCGATGGGGACTCGTGAGGCGGGCTTCGCCTCCTCGCTGCCGGCGTACCGCAAATTCGAGCGCGCCGACGACCGTGACGAGCTCGCGGCCATCTGGCGCGTGCCTGTCGATCGGATCCCGACCGCCCGCGGCCTCGCGTACCCCGACATCATCGAGGCGGCTCTCGGTGGGCGCATTCGCGCGCTCTGGGTGATTGGGACGAACCCGATCGTCTCGTTTCCCAACCTGGGCGTCCTGCGGCAGGCACTCGAGACGCTCGACTTCCTCGTCGTGCAGGACGGATTCCACCCCACGCCGACCTCCGAGTTCGCGGACCTCGTCCTGCCGGCGGCGATCTGGGGTGAGAAGGAAGGCACGTACACGAACTCCGAACGGCGTGTCAGCAAGGTCAATCGGGCGGTGGACCCACCGGGCGAAGCCCGCGCCGACTTCGACATCTTCCTCGATGTCGCGGCGGCGCTCGGATGCACCGAGGAACTCTTTCCGGGCTGGACGAAGCCGGAGCACGCCTTCGAGGAATGGAAGCGCGTCTCCGCCGGTCGCCTCTGCGACTACTCGGGCATGAGCTACGACGCCCTCGAGGCGCGCGGCGGCATTCAATGGCCGTACCCCGCCGGCGCGACCGATGCAGCCGAGACGCGACGACTTTACGCCGACGGCCGCTTTCAGACCGACGACGGGAAAGCGCACCTCATTCCCGTGAAATGGGAACCGTTTCCCGAGCCGCCCAGTGAGGAGTTCCCCCTGGTGCTCAACACGGGACGCACGGTCGAGCACTGGCACACGCGGACGAAGACCGGTCAAGTGCCGATTCTCGAGCGGCTCGCACCGAGCGCCTGGCTTGAGATGAACCCGCGGGACGCCCGTGCGCTCAGGTTCAAGCCATCCCATCGCGTGGACGTCGTCTCGCGGCGCGGCCGCATCCGCAATTTGGCCCTGCGCATCACCGAGATCGTCGCGCCCGGGCAGGTGTTCGTGCCCTTCCACTGGGCGGAATTCAACGCGAACCAAGTGACGCAGAGCGCATTCGATCCGATTTCGCGCGAGCCCAATTACAAGCAGTGCGCCGTGCGCGTGGAACGAACGGCGCAGTGAAGGGCAGGATTATGAAAACACTCGTCGTCGTCGGCAACGGCATGGCGGGCGTCGCGTGCGTCGAGCAGATTCTCAAGTACGAACGGTGCTTCGACATCACCATTTTCGGCGACGAGACCCATGTCAACTACAGCCGCATCCTGCTGTCGTCGGTCCTGGCGGGTGAGCTGGCGCCGGACGACATCACGCTCAACCCCCTGGAGTGGTATCAGCGTAACGACATCCGCCTGCGCCTCGGCGTGCGCATCGGGGATGTCGACGCGGAGCGCAAGACGGTCACCGGCGACGACGGCAGCGTCACCTCGTACGACACGCTCCTCCTGGCCACCGGCAGTTCGGCGTTCATGCCGCCGATTGAAGGGCTCGACAAGGATGGAGTGTTTGCGTTCCGGACGCTCGAGGACACGCGCAAGCTGCTCCAGCGCGCGGGATCGGGCGTCAAGGCGGTCGTGATCGGAGGCGGGCTCCTCGGCCTCGAGGCCGCCCGCGGCCTGCAGGTCCAGGGCTGCAACGTCACCGTCGTGCACCTGATGGCGACGCTGATGGAGCGACAGCTCGATCCGGACGGCGGCTATTACCTGGCCGGGAAGATGGAGGATCTCGGCATTCGCGTCCTGCTGGGGCGAACGACGACCACCGTGGTCGGCAGCGATCGCGCCGAGGGCGTGGCGCTGGACGACGGCACCGTCCTCGAGGCGGATCTCGTCGTGGTCGCCGCGGGAATCCGGCCCAACGTGCAGCTGGCGGACAAGGCCGGTCTCGCCGTCAATCGCGGCATCGTCGTCAACGATCAGATGGAGACCTCGGACCCGGACATCTTCGCCATCGGCGAGTGCGTGGAGCATCGTGGGGTCTGCTACGGGCTCGTCGCGCCGCTGCTCGAGCAGGGCAAGGTGCTCGCGGCGACGATCACCGGGAACAAAGGACCGGTCTACACGGGCACTCTCCAGGCAGCCAAACTCAAGATCATGGGCGTGGACGTGTTCTCGGCCGGCGACTGGAGCGAGCAGAACGCGGAGCCCGTGCGCTACGAGGACCGGGCGCTCGGCGTCTACAAGAAGCTCACCGTCCGTGACGGCAAGCTGGTCGGCGCGATCCTGGTCGGTGATACGTCCGACAGCCATCGCTACATGGACTGGCTGCGCACGGGCGCGGATCTGACCGACCGGCGCCGGCATCTGCTGTTCCCGCCGCCGGCCGCGGACGGCGGCCTCGACATCGCCGAAATGGCCGACAGCGCGACCGTCTGCGGCTGCGTCGGCGTGACGAAGAACGCCATCATCCAAGCGATTCACGAGAAGGGCGTGAACACTCTTTCGCAGCTCAAGGAAACGACGCGCGCCAGTACCGGGTGCGGGAGCTGCACGGGGCTCTGCCAGGCCCTCCTCAAGGCGGTTGCGCCGGAGTTCGAAGAGGACACCAAGAAGGTGCTGTGCGGCTGCGTGCCGTTCTCGCAGGACAACCTGCGCGAGATCCTCCGCAGTCAGCGGCTCAAGTCCGTGCAGGAGGTCCTCGACATCTACGGCAATGGCTTGGGCTGCGAAGTCTGCAAGCCGGCCTTGAGCTACATGCTCGACATGCTCTGGTGCGGCGACCACGACGAGGATCGGTCGGCGCGGTTCATCAACGATCGTGTCCACGCGAACATCCAGAAGGACGGGATGTTCTCGGTGGTGCCGCGCATCCGCGGAGGCGTGACGACGCCGGACGAACTGCGGCGCATTGCGAATGCCGCGGAGAAATACCACGTACGCATGGTGAAGATCACCGGCAGCCAGCGGATCGATCTGCTCGGCGTCAAGAAGGAGGACTTGCCGAAGATCTGGGCGGACCTCGGCATGCCGTCGGGCCAGGCGTATACGAAGGGCGTCCGCATGGTGAAGACCTGCGTCGGCACCGACTTCTGCCGCTTCGGCGTGCAGGACTCGACCAGCGCCGGCATCGAAATGGAGCGGCGCTTCGAGCATCTCTACACCCCGCACAAAGTGAAGATGGGAAGCGTGGGCTGCCCGCGCAACTGCGCGGAGGCGACGGTCAAGGATATCGGTCTGGTGGGGCAGGAGGGCAGCTGGCAGGTCGTCGTGGGCGGCGCGGCCGGCAAGTCGGTCCGGAAAGCGGACCTCCTGATCACGGTCGAGACAACGGAAGCGGCACTGCAGGCCGCGGAGCTCTTCTTCCAGTACTACCGCGAGCACGGCAACTACCTGGAGCGGACCTACGACTTCGTCGTGCGGCTCGGGATCGACAAGGTGCGGAAGGACACCGTCTATGCGCCCGACGCCGTGCGGCAGGGGCTGCTCGATCGGCTGCAAAAGTCGAAGGCGCGCGCGCGCGACGCGTGGCAGGAGGGCCAGGCACCCGTGCACCGGACGCAGTTCATTCCATTACAGCCGATCGAGCAACTCGCATGATCGAAGGACGCTGGGTACGCGTGACCGAGTGCGACAACATCCCGCCACGGGAAGGTCGCGCGGCGAGGATCGGCGATCGCGAACTCGCCATCTTCAACCTCGGCGATCGCTTTCTCGCCGTCGACAACCGCTGCCCGCACCGCGGTGGCCCCCTGTGCGACGGCATAGTCGCCGGCACCGCGGTCGTGTGCCCGCTTCATGCCTGGAAGGTGAGTCTGGAGACGGGCGCCGTTGAGCGTCCCGCGAACACGAGCGCCTGTATCCGGACGTACGCGACGCGGGTGGAAGCAGGCGTCGTCATCGTCGAATTGCAACTTCGAGCTGTCGGGGAGCTCACCACTGGAGCGCTGAATCGATGCACAGACACGTGACGACGAAGGGACCGAAGGGTCATGCGCCCACACTGACCGCGTGCTTTCTCCACTTCGACGTCTGCTTCATGCTGTGGGTGCTGCTCGGCGCCCTGGGTATTTTCGTCGCTGAGAGCGCGGGGATGGATGCTGCGCAGAAAGGTCTGCTGGTCGCCGTTCCGATTCTCACCGGCTCGCTGCTGCGCGTCCCTTTGGGATTGCTGAGCGATCGCATCGGCGGCAAGCGCGTCGGCGTCGGCATCCTTGTGTTCCTGCTGCTGCCGCTGGCGCTTGGATGGCGCGCCGGCAACACGCCGTCCACGTTGTTCGTCCTCGGGGCGATGCTGGGAGCGGCAGGCGCGTCGTTCGCCGTCGTGTTGCCGCTCGCAAGCCGCTGGTATCCGGCCGATCGTCAAGGGCTGGTGATGGGCATTGCCGCGGCCGGCAACAGCGGAACGGTGCTCGCCAACGTCTTCGCTCCCCGCCTGGCCAACGCCGTCGGGTGGCACAACGTCTTCGGGCTCGCCCTCCTGCCGCTCACCATCGTCCTCCTGATGTTCGTGCTGATGGCCAAGGACAGCCCGGACAGCGCGGTGGCGCGGCCCGTGTCGCACTATCTTGAGGCGCTGAAGCAGGCCGACACCTGGTGGTTCTGTTTGTTCTACTGCGTCACGTTTGGCGGGTACGTGGGGCTCAGCAGCTTCCTTCCGCTCTTCTTGCGCGATCGGTTCGCCGTAAGTCCTGTGACGGCGGGATCGCTCACCGCCTTGGCCGCGCTGGTCGGCAGCCTTGCGCGTCCGCTTGGAGGTTATCTGGCGGACAAGGTCGGCGGAGCCCGTCTTCTTCAGTTGCTGCTCCTCGGGATCGCCCTCACATATACGGCGTCCGCCCGCCTGCCGCCGCTCGCGATCATGGAGAGCCTGCTTGTCTTCGGGATGGCGTGCCTGGGCATGGGCAACGGTGCGGTGTTTCAGCTCGTGCCCCAGCGCTTTCACGTCGAGATTGGCGTGGCCACCGGCGTCATCGGCGCCGTCGGCGGTGTGGGAGGATTCCTGTTGCCGATGCTGCTGGGCCGCCTGAAGCAGAGCACTGGTTCGTTCGGGCCCGGTTTTCTCGTCCTCGCGTTGTTTGCGTGCGGTGCATTGGTCTCGTTGCAGGCCCTGGTGGCCTTCCGGTCCGGCTGGCGTTTGTCCTGGCGCCTCGCGCGCGCGTCACGGAGGCTTGGAGAGCTTTAGGGAACCGGGGGCTACAGCGTCGCGGTAGTCTCCAGCGCTTCGCGGAGCTTCGCTGTCAGCGCTTCGATCGAAAACGGCTTCTGGATGAACTGCGTGCCTGCCGTTTGGACGCCGTGGCGCAGAATCGCGTCGTCGGAATAACCCGACATGAAGAGGACGCGCGTTTCCGGTCTGAGCGACGTCAGACGCTCAGAGAGCACGCGGCCGCTCATTCCAGGCATCACGACGTCGGTCAGCAGCAAGTGGATCGGCAGTGCGTACGTTCGTGCGATGTCGAGCGCCTGCTCGCCCCGCGCCGCTTCCAGCACGACGTACCCGCTCTTCGTCAGCACGCTGCCGACGAGCGCGCGCACACGCTCGTCGTCCTCGACGAGCAGGATCGTTTCCAGGCCGCGCGATGTCTGTTGGACAGTCCGCTGCGGCGCCGGCACAACTTCGACCCCGGTGACTTCTGGCAGATAGATCCTGAAAGTCGTGCCTGCGCCTGGCTGGCTCTCCACCTCGATGGTCCCGCCGCTCTGCTGGACTATCCCGTAGACTGTCGCCAGACCGAGCCCCGTGCCTTTGCCTTCTTCTTTCGTCGTGAAGAACGGCTCAAAAATATGCGACACGATCTCAGGGGTCATCCCGCCACCGGTGTCGCTGACCGAAAGCCTCACGTAACGACCAGGCTCCGCGCCGGAACGGCCACCGGCCGCGCTTCCATTGAACTCGACATTGTTGAGCTCGATGTGAAGCTTGCCTCCGCCCGGCATCGCATCGCGGGCGTTGACCACCAAGTTGACGAGCACTTGCTCGACTTGACCGAGATCGGCACGGACGAGCCCGAGACCGGCCTGGCTCACACACGTGAGCTCGACGTCCTCGCCGATCAGCCGGCGCAACATCTTTTCGGTGCCGGCGACGAGGTCGTTCAGCGCGAGGACCTGCGGCGCCAGCACCTGACGGCGGCTGAATGTGAGGAGCTGACGCGTCAGGCCCGCCGCGCGGTCGACCGCCTTGATGATCTCGTCGGCATCGGCTCGCCGTGCGTCGTCGTCCTCCAAGGTCTCGAGCACCAGCTCGCCATACCCCCTAATCGCCGTCAGCAGGTTATTGAAGTCGTGGGCAACCCCGCCGGCCAGCCGGCCGATCGCTTCCATCTTCTGGGCCTGTCGCAGTTGATCCTCGCGCTGCCGGAGCACTGCTTCGGCTTGCTTGCGTTCGGTCACGTCGCGCACGACCACGGTGAAGTTGGTCGCGCCCGCTGTCTGCCAGGCGGAGAGGGAAAGCTCGATCGGGAATTGGTTGCCGTTCTTCCGAGTCCCGACGATTTCGATAGTCTGTCCGAACGTGCCGGGTTCGCCCAATCCGATCGCACTCAAGGCGTCGAGATATGTGTGTCGATCGGGTTCCCCGATGACTCGAGTCAGCGATTCGCCGAGCGCCTCGGCCTCCTGATATCCAAAGATCGTTTCCGCGCTCCTGCTCCAGAACGTGATCGCGCCCTTCCGATCGGTTGAAATGATGGCGTCGCGGGCCGACTCGGTGACCGAGTGAAACCGCTCGTAGGATGCCTGAAGCCGTTCCGACTTGTCGGTCGCTTCTTCGTACCAATGCCGTAGGCTCGTGCTCATCTCATTGAACGCTACTGCCATCGTGGTCGCTTCCGCGCTTCCGCGAACCGGAACTTGCCGGGTCCAGTTACCGGATGCGATGTCGCCGGCCGCGGCCCCGATGTCCTTGAGCGGGCGGCTCATGCGTCTGCTGAAGACGAGAGCGGCGCCCAGCGCGAGCGTGAAGATCGCGACGCCGGCTTGGAGAAGCTGTCTCTGAAGCTCGTCGAGGAACTGCTGTGTGGGATGCCAATCCTGCAACAGCACCAGGCGGCCCACGCTGTCAGACGTCCGATCCGCGAACAGCGGAAAGGCTCCAGTCACGTATCGGATGCCGCCGACTCGTTGCTCGTCGAGCGAGACTCCCCTCTGAGTCCGAAGGTTGCCCTCGGCGAGGACGGCGGCCAGCTCGGTCCTGTCTGCCTTGTGCAGGCTGCTGCCGCACAGGTGATCGCCTGCTACGAGATTCACTTCGCAGTGCGTCACGAGGGCGAGCTCTTCGGCAACCGCATCGTCGAGCGCGTAACCGACGGTCAAGGTGCCGAGGATTTCTTCCGCGAACCGCGCCGGCTCCGACACGACGAGAAACAGTTGGTCCCGGACCGAGAGGATGTCACGGTGCGAGTCGCCGGCGAGCGCGGCGTCGATGCTCGACTGCATGGCGCGCGTCGGCTTCTCGCCTGCGGGCCAGCCTGGGCTTCCCGTCCAGCCGCCCTTTCGTTCAGTGACGATGCAGAACTGTGCCTTCAATTGCCGGCGATAGTCATCCGCCATCGCGCCAATCGTCGCCGCATCAGATGCGACCACTGAATCGGTCATGTGCGCTCGAAACACGGGCAGCGCGGTAATGAGTCGCGTCTGGGCGGCGGCAAACTCCGCGCGATTCTCGACGAGGTGGTAGAACGCAGAGCGTGCGGCTTCGAGCTCGTCCGAGGCCCGGGCGAGCGACCGGTTCGTCACGACGCGCGTCGTCGCGACCAACACGGCCCCAAGCGAGAGGCCCACGAGAAGGCTGACGCCCACAACGACCGCCGCCTCCATTCGGCGATGCCACGGTATCGACGGGGTGCGGGACGACGTGGACACGGCAGCTCGCTCGCGCTAGTGAAGTCTGATCGAATAGGTGAGGCCGATATCGAAGCTTGTGGGACGGTATTGAGGCAAGTTTCCCGTCTGATGGAGAACGTCGACCTGCGCCGTCAGCCCGCGCGGCAGGCGGATGCGCGCGCCGACTGTTTGTCGACGGCCGTGCCGTGCGAACTGCGCGATGGTGTTGTAGTCGAGCTGCTCGGCCCGAAAGACGGCTGTCAGCGGACCCATGGCCGGCCGATGGACGGCCACGTCAGCGTGCCAGCCGTCGGTTGTCGTCCCATCGAACGGCTGTCCTGTGATCCACTCGCCGCTCGCCAGCACTCCGTCGTGCGTCCACCGAAGGTCGATTCCCGTGAACGCTGCCCGCCCATGCGCAAACGTTACGGGTTGGTAGGGAAGCGTGCGGATATGGCTGACGCCGACGATCCATGATCCATGGTTGCCCTGAACGCGGAAGACCCTGTCGAGACCCGATCGGCGTTGCGCCGTACCGACATCGGATGGCACGCCCACGCTCGCCTCGACATAAAGCTGCGGCACTCCGACAATGAGGTCGGCGCCGTCTTCGAGGAAATTGTTGGACAGCGCGAAATACCCGTCGTAACGAATCAGCGGCGCCCGGAGGAAGCCGGAATAGGCGTAATCACCGCGCCCTGAAATACCGAACGGCGTGCGGTAGCGTCCCGCTCGAACGCCGACCAGACTATTTCCTGGTCGGAACATCCGCTCGCCGAACGCTTCGATCACCTGCACGCGGTTGCCGTA
>JAHFUJ010000039.1:0-1876 GCA_023265105.1 Acidobacteriota bacterium | reverse complement strand
CGACCGACGCAATCGTAAACACGCCGCCCTCGTCAGAGACGGCGAAGTAGGGAGTGTCGACCGCCATCACGTACGCCGCCATGTTCGGGTGGATGTTGCAGAAAACCCGGCTCAGGCCTGGCCTGTCGAACGTCACGCGCCTGACCATCCCAACGGGATACATCCCCAGGTCGAAACGCTTCCCGTCACGGAACGAGAAGACGTTGTGAAATACTCGATCGCTGTTTGGAAAGTCCACAACCGTGCCCACCCGCACGGCGAGCACGTGGGGATAGAAGCGCAAATTGCGCTGATCCAGCACGATCTTTCGCGATGGAGTCGGCGATGGCGCATTCGGCGCGTCCAGCCAGACGACGGCGTTTGACTCGGGCCGGTCCCCCGCGCGTGCCGTGCCGCGAAGGTCGAAGTCGGCCGGACCTCGGGTTGCCGGTGTGAGCAACAGGGCGACGCCGACGCCGGCTACCAATGCGTGCGTCACAGATCCTCCGAGGCGACGTGTGGACACACGTCGACAGTTCGTCTTCCTTATCGGTCCAGGAGCCGCGGTCCAGTAGGGGAAAAACCTGCGGTGGCTTCATTTCCGCAGCGAGGCACTAGACAGAAGAGCGCGAGAAGAAGCGAACGACAAAAAAGAAGAAGGCGCCGCGCGGGCCTTGCCGAACTCAGTACGTGGCGTCCGGCTTTAGCCGGACCGTTCGCAGGCCTCCTCTATTAAGGCTAAACTGTCCTGAGGAAGAGAGGAACTATGACGGAAAATCCGCCTCTGACGCTTCGGACAGACGTTGACGGCGACGTGAGGATTGTGCGGTGCAGCGGGAGACTCACCTCCAGCGTCGCGGGTCTTCTGCACGCGGAAGTGAAGCCTCTCATCCCGCACGCAAAAAAGATCGTTCTGGATCTCACCGACCTGGCGTTCATGGACAGCATGGGTCTCGGCACGATCGCATCCCTGTATGTTTCCTCCAAGACTGCCGGCTGCCAGTTCGAGCTGATCAATCTCAGCAGGCGAATCCGCGACTTGTTCACCGTCACCCACCTGCTATCTCTATTCGAGCAGTGTGGCGAAGCCAACGTGACGATTCCCTGATGAGGAGTGCCGCACCCGATGAAGTACGTCTTCGGCGGCATGATGATCCTCCTGGTCTGGTCTGCATAATGGTCGATGATTCCCATGCCTGACACGGACGCGCAGCGCCATGCCGACGCTTAAAGGCGCTCGCGTTGCGCTGCTCGAGGCGCGCATGCCCGAGGAGTTGGCCGGCCTCGTCGAGCGGTTGGGCGGCACACCCTACTGCGTACCGGCCGTAAGAGAAGCGCCACTTCCCCACCTCGAGCACGTAGCCGCTTTCGTCGATGCGCTTTGCGCCGGCCGCTTCTCGGTGGTCGTGCTGCTGACGGGTGTGGGGGTCGCGGCGCTGTTGCGCGAGGCTGACGGCCGAGGACGATTAGCGGACACGCTGAACGCCCTCCGGCAGACGATGACGGTGTGCCGTGGACCGAAGCCTTCGGCGGTCTTGAGGCGACACGACGTGCCGATCCGTCTGAGCGCAGCCGAACCGTACACGACGAAGGAGCTGCTCGTCGCGCTGCAGGCGATCGACATCAACGGAAGGGCCGTCGCCCTGGTGCACTACGGCGAGCGAAACGGCGCACTGGCCGACGCGCTCAAGGCGCGTGGCGCCGAGCTCGAGGAGTTGTGCCTGTACGAGTGGCTCATGCCGGACGATGTCGAGCCGCTCAGGACGCTCGTCCGCGAGCTGATCGACGGGCGCGTGGACGCCGTGGCGTTCACAAGCCAAGTCCAGTGCCGGCATCTCTTTCAAGTGGCGGCCGGCCTCGGCCGATCCGACGAACTTGCCGACGCCCTGAACTCCCG
>JAHFUJ010000299.1 GCA_023265105.1 Acidobacteriota bacterium | reverse complement strand
TGAAGAAGCAGATCGAAGGGCAGATCGTCTGGTTCTACAACGACGCCATGCACCAGGCGACCACGATCGCCGACGGACACGTCGTCGAGAACAACTTCGACACGTTCCCGCTGTCGCGCATCGGCGAGAACCCGCCGGAGATCAACATTCGGTTCTTTCCGACCGGGCATTGGCTGATGGGCATGGGCCACGATCGCGCCACGTCCGTTCAAGCGGCCATCGGTGACGCGATCTACCAGATCACGGGGAAGCGCTTCCGGGATCTGCCGTACAGCAAGCACGATCTCACGTGGAGTTGAGCGGGTAGTAACGACCCAACGACCGGCGTTGCAGATCGGTTCGACATCGCATTGGCCTGCATTCCGCGCTTCGGTCGCGCTGTTCGTAGCGGCACGTTCCATGCCCTGCCCGGCAACGATGTCGGACAGTCGGCTCACCGTCGCCCAAATGGCAGCGGAGGTCCTACGAGAAATCGGCGTACTGCTGATCGCGTTCGGTCCTCTTGAGTATCTGTTCTCTGACAGCACGTCGTTGACCGCCCGTACGATCGGTGCGATAGTGGCGCTGGGGATGGCCCTGTTCATCACAGGAATGCTGATCGAAAGGATTCGGCGATCGTGAATGGTCTTGTAGCCAGTCTCATCGCGTGTCTCGTCATTGCGGTCATCGGCGTCGTCGCGGCCGCACGCGAACGTCGTCAGAGCCGCCATAGTCGCTAGCGAACGTCGGCGCAATCGCGCAGAAGATCCGCGGTCTCGGATTTCATATCGCTCGATCCGGGTGCGTCTGTTTGCGAAGGTCGTCGAGACGCTCGGCGGATGCACGACCCTGGAAGCGGCCGCGAGTCGCTACCGATTGTCAGTCGTTTGTCAGTCGGCCGTATCGATTGGCGCGCCCTACAGGATTCGCGCCTGTGGCCTTCGGCTCCGGAGGCCGAAGACGCATGAAAGAAATCGTGGAGTGAATCCTGCCACCGACACCGAGGGCGATCACGTGAGGGTGCGCTAGAATCGGCCTGTCCTCACAACCAATGCCCCTGAGTCCCGGAACCCGGCTCGGCCCGTACGAGATCGGCGGCCCTCTCGGCGCTGGAGGGATGGGCGAAGTCTATCGCGCAACAGACACCAGCCTAGGACGACAGGTCGCGATCAAGGTTCTTCCCGACGCGTTCGCGCAAGACCCGGAACGCATGGCTCGGTTTGAGCGTGAGGCCAAAGCGCTTGCCTCGTTGAATCACCCCAACATTGCCATCATCCATGGTTTGGAGAAGTCGCAGGGTCCGTATGCGCTGGTGATGGAGTTGGTGGAAGGTGAGGATCTGTCGCAGCAGATCTCACGAGGCCCAATTCCGCTCGATGAGGCGCTGCCAATCGCAAGACAGATCGCTGAAGCGCTAGAAGCTGCGCACGAGCAGGGGATCACTCATCGGGATCAACCCGCTGTCGGTGAAGAAGCAGATCGAAGGGCAGATCGTCTGATTGCCGCATCGACGGCCCGAGCAGCCCGGACGGCGGCCTAATTTGCCCGCGTGAAGACCTGCACATCTTGAAGTTCGGGATTGCTGGGCGCCCAACTGATAGAAGTGAAGACCTTGCCGTCGGATGACACCGTATAGATCACCCATTCGGAAGTTTGGCCATCCGTTTTCTGCAGGCGCACGATCACATCCGGCGCGAGATGCCAGTGGGCCAGCGTTTGATCCCTGCCCGGAGTGCGGGAATCGGGGTAATCCTTGCCGTCGAACTTGCCGGAATAGGAGTATGTCGGCGACGATGTGGGACTATTCGCCAGCGTGTTTCGAAGGCCATCGCCTTCCGGCGCCAGTATCCGTACGTGCTGGGTTGGGAACGTTGCGTGGTCTCCGCCTCGATTGTTGACGGACTTGGTCTGGTCCATCACCCATCTTCCGAAAATGGGATCGGCCGACTTCGCCGCCTGCCCGAACACGCGAGAATGCGCGAACACGAGCGTCATCGCCAGTGTCACCACAACCAGCCCCGCTCCGAACAATTTGCCCATAAATTTCTATCCTCAACCTCCGCGTCGAACCGCCGCCTAGAAGCGCTTGTTCGTCCAGTCGCGGATGTAGTCAAAAAGATTCTTCACGCTGTTCGAATATTGACCGCGGGTCGTTTCGCACCGCGTGCACGGGGTGAAACCGTGTACGGCCCCTTCCAGAACGAAGTAGTCCTTGTCGCGGCTCGCTGACTTGTCGAAGATGATCTCGTCATCGCGGATGAACTGGTATGCGCCCATTGCCGCGATCATGATCGGTACCGAGATCGACTGCACCGCGCAGGTCGTCGAGTTATTGCTGGAACAATAGTCGATCCCGCCGTTCGCATTCGTTGCCCGCGTGGCATTTGCGCTCAGGAAAGACTTCAAGGTGAAGATCTTCGTCCCCGTGTCGAACCCGCGATTCGTCCTGGCCATTCCAGGCTCGGCTACGGCGACGCTTCGTACGATTTGCGTGACGATACTCCCGTCGTTTCTCAGCAACTTCTCGGGGCGCGCGGTGCTCTGGAGATCGGGGATCGTCGGGTCCAGCGTCGCCAGTTTCGCGTCACCTCCGGCTCCGGCGCCGGGATTGCCGCCGGAGGGAACGAGCAGGATGTCATCGTCCGGATATGGATAATCGCCCTTTCCGATGCGCTCCTGGATCGCCAGCGCACGATCGATCAGTTCATTCATGCGCGTCGCCTGAGCCGCGAAATAACGATCCTGAAACGACTTCGAGTAATGTGACGAGCCGTTGGGATTGAATCCGTTCTTCTCGTCGAACGGATCGAGCGCAGGATCGACATGGCGCTTGCCGCCGTCGATTGTCACCGAGGGGTTCAGGCTGCGCAGCGCCTGCACCGGATTTCCCGCATGAGCGTCAGCGAACACGATCGCATCTGCTGCCGGCAGCCCGCGCAACTCGTCGCCGCATTTCACGAGCCGCTCCGGCTTTTGACAGTACGCGGGACCGTTTTCCGCCACGGCTTGATAGAAGCTCATGAGCGGCCCGCCGCCGCTATGCCCGAACAGAATGACCTTGGTAATGCCGGGCTGGCGGCGAACGTATTCGACCGCTGCTTTCACATCGAGCGGCGTCTCTTCCCAACGTACCTGGCTTTCGTTGTTCTGAAATCTCGTGTTGAAGCACAGCGCGAGAAAGCCGCGACCGGAGAATTCCCGGCAGGCGATATGGTTCAGGTAGTTCGCCGTGCGGTGCCCAATCACGAAGCCGACGTGTGGCGCGGGCCCTGTGTCCGGCCTGTACAGCGCGGCGCTGACACGGCCCAGCGCAACGAACTCTGGATGGCTCTGCGCGAAAGAGGCGCTCGGGAAAGCAGTAGCGACCGAAACCGCAGCGACCAACACGTGAACCCGTCTCATGCCGCCACCTCTCTCTCCGCAGATCCTCATCGCGCAGGATCGGATGTCAGCTGCTTCGGTGTGGTGAAGAGCACATTTCCACTGACGGTCACATCGGGCGGACCACCGCCCCAGTAATTGTCCGCGGCATCGACTCGAATCGGCTTCGTCGCCGCGTTGGCGTTCGTCACGGCGACGGCAAGGCCTGCACTCGTGACGAAGCGATTCCGGCCACGGCTGCCGAGCGGCCCGCCTCCCAGATCGATGGCGGCCGCGCCAATCGTCTTGTCCCCGGGATGCGTGACGGTGACGGCCGCAATCGGTTTCGCACCGGCAGGCGCGGTGAAATCCGAGAGCGACGAGTTCTCGACGCGCACGTTGAGCGTTTCGATGTTGTTGGCGTTGAGGATGCCGATGGCGCCGCCGAAACCGGAGAACTTTGTATTCCTGACCGTCAGGTTGAACGTCTTCGTCCCGTTGCCGGCGCCGCTCAGCCGGATCTGTCCGTCGAGACCGCCCGCCGGATTTCTATTGGAGAACACCGAATCGGACACGGTCAGGTTGTAGACGCCGCCGGTCGGATTCGCGGCTTCGAGCACCTTGATGTTCGCACTGGCTGGATCGCGCAGGTCGAGCCGCGTCATGTCGATATTCAGCACGCCGTTGGTCGTGCCGCGATGCTGAATCTCGATCGAATCGCCGTTGTTCACCTCGCCGACCATCCGCGGATTCAACAGGGTCGCGTCGGAGATACGGGCGTTCACGACCGGGCTGTCGCCGCCGGTCAGGAACACCAGACCGTCGGTCGCGTAATTGCCCGCGGGTGACAGATTCTCGGCATGAAACCGGGACATCGTGAGAGTCACCTGCGAATGGTTGAGCGCGATCAGCGTGAACGCACGCGACCGGACGATGCCCACCGGCGGAGTGAGCGATTCGGGACGAGGCAGATTCAGTGACAGATCACGGACGAGCGTGTCGGTGATCGAAAAATTGGCGACCGCGCCGGTGTCGGTCAGCAGCATGATTCCTTCGAGATTGCTGTCGCGAATCACGTTGTTGGCGATGACGACCTCGCCGGCGGCCGTTGCGGCGGCCGTCGCGGGCGCAAGCTTCGCGCAGTAACTCGACGCCCCGGGTCCGCACGCCAGCAGCGTGATCCCGCCGAAGTGATTTCCCTGGGATTGGTACAGCACGAATCCATCGGGCCACAGTCGTTCCAGCCGCGGCAGATCGTTCCCCTGGATCATGTTGTTCGTGATCAAGTTGCCACGAAGCTCGGCGCGTCCGGCGTTGACGCCGAAGATTCCGGCGCGCGCCGCCCCGTCGATGTGGATGTTCTGGACGACATTGTTGCGCGCGAGCCGGATGGCGTCCCCGTTGTATCGTGCCGCGCTCGTGTTGGTGACGGTTGGTCGGGCTCCGGCTCCGGACTTTGTGACGGGATCGCCAAGCCCAATCAGGCGCTGGCTGTCTTTCAATTGAATCCCGCTATCGAGCGCCCGTGATGACGGCACGACGCGGATGATGTCTCCCGCTTTCGACGCAGTTTCCACCTGCTCGAGCGTCGCGAACGGGCGGCTGCGGCTGCCGTTGCCGCCTGCCGCGGCATCGGCCTTGACGTACCAGGCCGAGGCGCCTTCACCGGCGGCTGCCGCGAACAGCAGAACGCACGCTGCAATCACAATATGCCACCGCATGCAAACCTCTATTACGGCTTCTGTTTCACGGGTACGCTTGTGGACGGGGGTCGCATCCTAGTTTGCCGTCCATGACTTTCTACCATAGGCTGCCGGGCTCCGGTGGCGCGGTTCAGCCTACCATGAGGGGCAATCCTCATCCGCGACGAGATCGACGACCGTCCCCTCGGACAGAGTAGTCGGCTCGTAATAGTTCCTCCAAAATCACACGATCACCGCCCTGTGACAATGGCGTCCTTTGGCAGGTCTTCTAAAGAGACTTGACGAATGGGGATAGAATCGGGCGTCAGTTTTCCAAGGGAGTTCCCAGGATGCGTTATCGGTTTTGGGTTCCGTCCGTCGCCCTGTTAGGTGCGGCGATCGCGTTGCTCGCTCACCCATCTGCGCAGACCAGGTCTACACCGAGGTGGCCCGATCCGGTTCCGAATCGCCCGCCGATCGCCGAGAAAGACAAGAAGCCCGCACCGCGGCGCAGCCTTGTCGGACTGTGGGGCGCGAGAGCAGGAAACCGGCAGGCAACGAACCAGTCCTCCGGCGTGCAGTTGAAGCCCAATAACGGCAGGCCGGAGAATCAACTGCCGTACACGCCGTATGGCCTGGAACTGTACAAGTCGCATCAACCTCTGGAGGGCGTCGACGCGGTCCCTCCGGCCGCGACCAACGATCCCAGGGTCCGGT
>JAHFUJ010000298.1 GCA_023265105.1 Acidobacteriota bacterium | reverse complement strand
GGACCGTCCAGCCGGTCGCCGAGTTGGCGGCCATCGCGCACGAGCGCGGCGCGCTGATGCACACCGACGCCGTGCAGTCGGCCGGGAAGATTCCTGTCGACGGCCGTGCGCTTGGCGTCGACCTGCTGTCGTTGTCGGCGCATAAGTTCAACGGGCCGAAGGGCGCGGCGGCGCTCTGGATCAGGCGCGGCACGAGGATGCAGGCGATCCTCATGGGGGGCAAGCAGGAGCGCAGCCGGCGGGCGGGGACCGAGAACGTGCCGGCGCTCGTCGGCTTCGGGGTCGCGGCGCGAGTGGCGGCGGCGAAGATGAGCGCGGAGGCGGCGCGCGTCGGGGCCCTCCGCGATCGCCTGGAGGAGGGCATCTTGCGGAGCGTCGGCGGAACCACGGTCAACGGCGCGCCCTCGTCGCGCGTGCCGAACACGACCAACATCAGCTTCGATCGCGTCGAGGCCGAGAGCTTGTTGATCGCGCTCGATCTGGCGGGCGTCGCGGTCTCGACCGGATCGGCCTGTTCGTCGGGGACGCTCGAGCCGTCGCACGTCCTGCGCGCGATGGGTTTTTCGGGGCATCGGGCGCAGAACTCGCTGCGCTTCAGCCTCGGAATGTTTTCGACCGCAGAAGAAGTGGACCGCGTGGTCTCGCTGCTGCCGGCGATCGTCGAGAAGCTGCGGGGGCTGACCTCGCGACGGGATTCGGGATTCGGGATTCGGGATTCGGCCGCCCCAGTTCCCAATCCCCAATCCCCAATCCCCAATCCCAAGTAATGCGCATCGTAGTTGCCATGTCGGGCGGCGTCGATTCGTCGGTGGCCGCCGCGCTGCTCGCCGAGCAGGGCCACGAGGTGATCGGTCTGTCGATGCAGTTATACGATCACGCGGCCCAGACCGACGGTCAGCGATCGTTCGGCGGCTGCTGCACGATCGACGACCTGCACGACGCGCGGCGCGTCGCGGCGGCGATCAACATCCCGCACTACATCCTGAACTTCGAGCGCCAGTTCGACGAGATGGTCGTGTCGAACTTTGTCCGTGAGTACGCGGCCGGCCGCACCCCGCTGCCCTGCGCTCATTGCAACAGCGACCTCAAGTTCGCCACGCTCGCCGACCGCGCGCGCGGCTTGGGCGCCGACGCGGTCGCGACCGGCCACTACGCGCGCGTCGAGCGCGACGAGCTCACCGGACAGTTTCTGTTGAAGCGCGGCGTCGATCCGTCGAAGGACCAGTCGTACTTTCTCTTTTCGCTGACGCAGGATCAGCTCGCGCGCGCACTGTTCCCGGTCGGCGATCGGGGGAAGGACGCGGTTCGCGAGTACGCGCGGCTCCGCCGCTTGCCGGTCGCCGACAAGCCGGACAGTCAGGAGATCTGCTTCATCCCGGATCACGACTACGCGAAGTTCGTGACCACGCACGCGCCGGCAACGGATCGCGACGGCGCGATCGTCGACGAGCGCGGACGCGTGCTCGGGCGCCACGGCGGCATTCATCGCTTCACCGTCGGCCAGCGGAAGGGGCTGGGCCTGGCTTCGCCTTCGCCGATGTACGTGCTCGCACTCAGACCGGACGCGCAGCAGGTGGTCGTCGGGCCGAAGTCTGCGCTCGAGCGCGCGACGCTCACGGCGTCGGGCGTGAATTGGATCGGCGGCACGCCGGAGGCGCCGCGGCGCGTCACCGCGCAAATCAGACATCGACACCCGGCGGCTCCAGCGGAAGTGCGGGCGATAGACGAAGGACGCGCCGCCGTCGTGTTCGACACGCCGCAGATCGCCGTCACGCCCGGTCAAGCGGTCGTCTTCTACGATGGGGACGTGGTGGTCGGCGGAGGGTGGATTGACTGAAACTTGAAAGTTAAAAGGTAGAAGGCAAAAGGTAAAAGGCAAGAGGCAAGAGGCAAGAGGCAAACGGAGGAGACCATGCGGAATCGCAGGGATTTTCTCAGGAACGTGGCGGGCGCTACGGCCGGAATGTTCTTTGGAGGTCGCGGTCTCGCGGATGCCGGCTTCCTGTCTTTCCAGTCCGGCCCCGCAGGAAGGCGGCGAGAGGTACTCGTCGGCGGCCGTCGTGTGAAGGTGATCGACGGTCACGCCCACTGCATGATTCGGGAGGTCCTGCCCGTTGTGAAGGGTCACACGGATCTGGAGACGTACCTCAGCACCCGGACCGACTCATTTCTCGGGCCAGAGCGTTTGCAGATCATGGACGAACAAGGCATTGATATGCAGGCGCTTAGTATCAATGAGTTTTGGTACGGGACGGATCGGAATCTGGCGCGCGAGATCATCAAGGTTCAGAACGAAACGCTGGCCCAGTGGTGCGCGGCCCGTCCGGATCGCTTTGTCGGGTTGGCATCGGTCGCGTTACAGCATCCCGACCTGGCGGCCGAGCAGCTGGAGGAAGGCGTCAAGAAGTTGGGACTGCGTGGCGCCGGAATCGCGGGGAGCGTCGAAGGCGAGGAACTGTCGGCGCGCAAGTTCGATCCCTTTTGGGCCAAGGCCGCCGAACTCGGGGTCTTGCTCTTCATGCATCCCCAGGCGGCTCCTTACACCACCGAGAACCCCCGGTTGGGCAAGGGGGGAAGCGGAAACCCGTTGGAAACGACCGTGGCGGCCTCCCACCTGATTTTCGACGGGACATTGGACCGCTTCCCTGGACTCAAAATCTGCCTGGCCCATGCCGGTGGCTTCCTGCCGTCCTACAGTGGCCGGGCGGAGGCCGGGTGTTTGCGGGCCGCGGAGAAGGGCAAGCGGAAGGCGATGGGGGTTGTCTTCGATGCGAATTGCGGCATCAAGAAGCGTCCCATCGAATATTTCAGAAAAGAGCTGCTGGTGGATACGATGATCTTCCGCGAAGAGGGCTTGCGGCAGCTCGTCGCGGAATGCGGCGCCGGCCAGATTGTGTATGGGACGGACATCCCCTTTGACTGGCCCGTGGGCGTCGATTTCGTCCTCAACGCGGCCTTCTTGAGTGACGCCGAGAAGGAAGCGATCCTCGGCGGGAACTTGATCAAATTGCTTCGAATTGCGACGTAGCCTGGGCAGGTTGTCGGAGCAGGGCCTGCCGTCGGCAGGTCCCCGCCCCGCGGCCGTCCGTAATCTTAGAAGTCGAGGCGGGCGCTGAATTTGAACAAGCGGCCGCCCATAATCTGTATCACGTTCGCCCACTGCCCACCGTTCGGGAGACTGTACCTAGTGTTCTCGCTGAGAATGGTGCTCCCATTCAACATGTTGTAGGCGTCGAAATTCCCCTGTACCTTCGCCGTTCCCCTCAGCCTGAAGGTTCGGGTGAAACGAAAGTCCACCTGTTGGAGCCGATCCTCGAACAGCGTGTTGGGGGGGATCAGCTCGATCGTGACGGTGCCGTTACAGGTCGCCGCACCGCGGCACGATCCGAGGTCGCGGCCGAGGGACGGCCGAATCTCGGCGTTGGTGGCCGAGTAGCTCGCCGTGACCGCGAGTCCAGGAATATTCTGGTAAATCGCGCTGGCCTGGAGGTCCCAGAGTAATGGGTACACGGCCCCGAATTTGACTTGCGTCCCGGCGGACCAGGGCGGGCTTACGTGACAGAACCCCGGCCGAGTTTGCTGCGGAGAAGTCACCACGAAGCAGTTGTCGGTCACCGTGCGCCCGACACTTAAGCCCCCCGAGAGCTGTCCGCCCTTCCCAAACCGCGCGTTGAGGGTGACATCGAGGCCGTTGTAGACCTCGGTCTGCTTGCCATAATGCGACGCCTGGGTCACCAGGTTGCTGACCTGACCAAACAGCGTGGGCGTGAGGTCATAGAGCCCGCAGAGCCGCTGGCCGCTGTCGGGCAGCCGGCTATCCACGGGCGCCGCGATGCAGTACGGATTGTAGTTCGCCGGCGTCACCAACTGATTGTCCGTGGCGAGAAAGCCGCCGTACCACGTGCGGAAATAGCCGACATTCAGCGCCATCGCCGGTCGCAGCTGGTGCTGGACCGACACTGAGGCTTGCCAGTTCTGGAATTGACCGTTGAACCCGGCCAGCGCGTCATCGCCAAAGCGCGTATTCCCGGTTTTCACCTGACCGAACGTCGTGTCCGACAGCGCCCCGCACTCGCTGTTGGCGCCTGGGAAGCTCGGCCCGAGAATGCAGTCGGGGACGTAATTTCCGTTGGTGTCCGTCCAGTTCCGCGTCGCGCTGGTGGCCTGACTGCTCACGGGGTTCCCCACGGTGTTCGTCAATTGGGGCGTATACCGGCCCAGCGATACCTTGAGCGCGGTCCGGCCGGTGCCGAACAGGTCGTAGGCGGCACCCACACGCGGGTTGAGATTCTTCCAGTTCGGTATGTCCGACACCGCCGCGAAATCGCGTGCGGGCACAAACGGGCCCGCCGGCAGGTGCTGGGCGGGGATCGACGCGCCAAAATTATTGTACCGTAGGCCCAGATTCAGCGTCAGCTTTCGGATGGTCCACTGATCCTGCACATAGACCGCAACGTCCAGCGCGGAGTCCAGAGTCTGGAATGGCACCGCCCAGATCCTGACTTGGGTGGGCAGCGCGTTCCGGAACGTGTAGTCCCTGGCACCGTTGACTTGGTTGAGGTCCGCGTACTCCTTCAGGCCCGTGTGATACTCGGACAAATTGAACCCGGTCTTGAAATTGTGCGACCCAGTGATGTAGGACACCGAGAAAAGCTGGCGCCAGTACTCGCGAGGTTGGAAATTGTAGGGACCGGCAAGGGCGTTGTATGTCAAGTTGCGCGAGAGGTCCGTGACCGCGATGGCGCCGGGCCCCACGCCCTGTTGCCGTTTGAACTGATTATTATACTTTCTCAGCGACGCGGTCGCATCAAGTAGGAGCCGGTTGGTGGCCGGGTAGGTCCAGGTCAGGAGCGACAAGTAGTTGGGGTTGTATTGGTGCTCTGAAGTGGCTTCTGGTGCCAAGAGAACGCTCCCACCGCCCCCTGACTCCAGCAGACCATAAAAGCATTGGCACGAGGGGTGCTGGCTCTGGGACACCGTGATCTTGTGCTTCGCCGCGGCCTGCCACGTGAAGCGGGCGGTGTAGTCCAGATCGTAGTCGTTTGTGTAGGCCGGCCGGCTTAAATCGGCATCGTAGAAGAGGGTGCCCTGTGCCTTGTTGAAATAATTGCCCTGCTGATATTGGGATCTCAACAACCACCGGTGGGCCGTGAAGAACCACAGCCTATCCTTTTTGATCGGGCCGCCCAGACCTCCCCCGATGTCATAGAACTTTCTGACCGAAGGCGCGGGGCTCAGACCGCGGGCGCGCAGGGCGTCCGTTATGTTGTTGTTCTGAAGGTGAGGGCCAGTGTAGTCGTTGCTAAAGCTCCCCGAGAACGTGTTGCCGCCGTCCTTAGGCACGATGTTGGCCTGGATGCCGCCGGTTTGGGCTTCAGCGGACATGCCGCTCGTCTCGAGGACGATTTCCTGGAAGGTGTGAACGTTCTGACTAAAGCCCCCGCCACTCTGCATTTTCATATCTATGCCGGCCAGATTGTGGGTTATGTCGCCTGTGCGTTGGCCGTGGATCCCGAACTCAGCGCGCTCGCTCCCGACGCCGCCGACATCGTGAAGCGCGAGGCTGGTTGAAGTGGCCCCCGGCACGAGTGTGTTAAGTTGCGCGATACGTCTGGTGGTCGGGAGCGCATCCAGAGTGCTGCGCGCGATCGTGGTCTGCTGTCGGACGTTCACGATATCCACCACCGGGGCCGCCCCCGAGACCGTGACCGTCTCCTCAAGCGACCCCACTTTCATCTCGGCGTCCAC
>JAHFUJ010000297.1 GCA_023265105.1 Acidobacteriota bacterium | reverse complement strand
ATGACCTGCGTTGAAGGCTTCGCCGATACGATCGTGACCTGGGGAGGCACGAAGCCGTGCGGCAGCCAACCGCGGATGACCGGCCGGCGCTCCACCGGTTCCAGCGCGATGAGTGCTTGAAGGACGGCGCCGACACGTGCGCCGGAGGCGTCACGATCGCCGCATTCTTCAATCGTCCACGTGCGGTCGACGATGCTGACGACCACGTAGGCGGCGGCCGTGATGCCTTCTTCAGCGATGACGAATTGCAGTTGGCGGACGCCGGCAGATCCTAACCCCGCCAACAGTCGCTTCTTCGTGATGGCGTACTTCACAAGATCAACATCGCGATCGAGGTGGAATCGAAATTGGCCGGCACGTACCTGGCCCATCGCCGCGATCGCCGCCAGATCTCGGTCCTCGCCACTGCGTACCAGCGTCATCGGCGCGCCGTACCGCGACGATTCCGCCACCTTCAGCTCGACATCCACCGTAGGGATCACCTCGAAAGATTCAGGGGCACAGCACGTCCGGTCCGTTGTGAAAAAGAGGAGCGCAAGATCCGCTCCGTCCCGCCTCGCGTCGTCGATCAACCGATCGACCAGCACCCGCGCATGACAGCCGTCGTGGGGCGCCGGGTCGGGGCACACCGCGGCAATTCCGCAGATGCTCACACGTTGCCGATCGACGGTCCCCGTGAGATCGTATCGCTGCGCGCTTGCCAGCAGGTCAGCCCCCTCCACGAGCGCAAATCGACGCTGATGACGCAGTGCCCAGGCGGTTTTCCTCTGGGCCGCGTCAAATTTGGCGAAGGCTTGGCGACCCAGGCCTTCGGGCAAGACGGGGTACGCCGCATCCAGGATGCGTTCGAGGAGAGCTCCTTCAGCGGCCACCACGGTCGGCACCTGTACATTATCGTGTCTGCCACCTGCAGTTCGCTCTTTGAAGGCTCACCTGACACTTCGCAGCGCCAGCGTGGCTTCACGACGTCGCTAGTGCATGGGCATGCCAAGATCAGGAAGGGGACGCGCCACAAACAGATACCGACACGGCCTGGCAATCAGGCGTGCCCACCGGTTCGCGCGGCTCACACGCGCGCTGTCGGTGGCGATCCCGGTGTTCGCGTACATCTGCCGATATAACTTCGAAATCAACACGAACGCGAGCCGCGCCCGAAAATTCGGCGTGCACCGCGATCGTGCCCAGATCCGACTCAGGCTGTAGAAGCGATCCCACACGGCTTGCGTCCTCGCGCGGATCTCGTCCGCAGACATCACGGGATGTGGTGCGTATACCTTGGGACGCTGCGCTTGTGGGATCAACCAGTGGCGGGTGACCGGGACGCCGGCAATGCGCGTGGCGTCCTCACCGAGATTCTTCTCCCAGGCCGCGAAGTCAAGCGTGCCTGGGTAGGGAGTGAGCATCACGAACTGCGCAAAGGTCAGCCCCGCGCGATCAGCAATATCGGCCGTTGCCGCGAACGTGGACGGGCGATCACTCGGAAGCCCGAAGATGAACGAGCCGAGGACATGCACGCCATGATCGCGGAATGTGCGCAGGCGCGTGACCAACGCCTCGCCAACGTCGTTGAAGCCTTTGTGCACGTCCTTGAGGCCTTCCGGCGTGACCGCTTCCACACCGACCAGCGCCCCCTTGATATTGGCCCGCCGCATCGCCGCCAGGAACGCGGGATCCTCCGCGGCCTCCATGGTGATCTGGGTGAAGAACACCATGTCCGATGGCAGTTGTGCCAGCCGGTCCATCAGCTCGAATCGCTCCGCGCGCAGCGCCTGCAACTGCTCGAGCCGCGCCACATTGCGCTGGCGCTCCGCCATCGCGAGATCGGCCAACGTGACCGGGTAGAAGTTGTCGTCGGCCAGCGCCACGAAACGAAAGCCCCGTCGGCGGAGGTCCAGAATCTCCTCGACGACAACGTCCACTCGACGCTGCCGCGGCGCCTGGCCATCCGTTCGCCAAACCGAGCAGAACGAGCAGTGCTTCGGACAACCGCGCACCGTCTGTACCGAGCCCCACATGTAGCGTCCCTGAGGCAGCAGCTCCCAGCGCGCGGAGACGAAGCGATCGGCATCGACACGTCCGGCCTCATAGACCGGCTGCAACGTACCACGTGTTGCATCGCCGAGCACGAGCGGCCAGACAACGTCGCCGTCCCCCTTGACCACCGCGTGGGCGCCGCCGAGACTGAGCGCCTCTTCGGGGTACAGCGTGGCGTGGACGCCGCCGAAGATCACCACCGCCCCGCGGGCCCTCGCCAGGGTGCCGAGTTCGTATCCGCGAAGTGCATTGCCGGTGTGAATACCGAGGCCGACGACATCGCCTGGTTGAACCGTGCCCACATCGAAGGGCTCCAGGGTTTCGTCGGTGATTAGCGGAGAGCCATACGACGCCGGAGTCGCCGCAGCCAGGACGAACAACCACCGAGGCGTGATCACACCGACGCCAAATGACAGATGACTGGGATTCACCAAATGAACAGTCATAGCGTGCGGCGGTAGACGTCCTGACGGTCTGATGGCGGTGGCGTTAGACGTGCTGAACGAAAAGCGCCCTCATGGCCAGCAGTGACCCTCTGCCATAACCGGTTAATGATTCTGGTGCGTTTCGCAGCGATAATCGTGGAGCCATTGCGCGCTGACCGTGCCGAGGTCGTCCGCACGAAGGGCGCGATGGCCGTACATCCAGATCATGAGTGCGGCCGCTCCAGACAGCCAGAAAAGGTGAATCATCAGACACCGTCTCGCGGCTCGGCCGGAGTTTTATGAGACAGAAGCGGCACGACGGCGTCCGCCGGCCGCAGTCCGCGCCACACAGCAGACAGGGCTAGACTTACTCCCAACGCACCTAAGGTTGCCGTTGCTTCCACCGACGTGTAGTCAGGCATCCCGGGCGACAACAGAGACGCCGCGATGCACAGCCCCGCGACTAGCATCGCGCAGCCCAGCATCTGAAAGCGGTTTTCCACGATAGACTCCCTTTCGCGATCCAGCGCTTGATGCCGGACTACCGCTCGGACCACTCAACGAACGTGCGCGCGATTTCGTTCCGTACGACCATGACCCGGAGCACGCGGTCTTCACGCAAAAGCGCCGAGGCGCCGGCCCTGGCCGCCTCGATGGTCGGATACCGGGCCCACGCGGGGGCAAGATCCGACGCCGTTCCCCGTCTCACTGTCGTGATTAATCTGAACATTACTTTACCCCGCCGCTAACCTCGGTGGCACTTGAAGGATCGCGGTACGAACAGCCATAGCTGCAGACCTCAGCCACCGAGCGCTCTTCCCCGGGCGGTCATCACAGCGTGGATGGCGCGCCTTAGAAACCGTTAGAGCAGTGATACTGCTGCCCAGATGACTCCCATCGTCAGCACGATCGCTGCGATCGAGCGCATGTTCCGTGCGACACGCACGTCATGGCGTGCCCCCTTCGCCTGCCACTGTGCCCATCGCTCATCAGGGGTAAGGGTTGGTGCTGTCTCTGCGGGGGATTGGCTCACCAAGACCGCGTCTCTGAATTCATTCATGATGTGATCTCCACCATTGGGGACTTGCCTCGCACATGCCCGAATCTCAGTACATTCCTGCGCCCATGCCCGGCATCGCGGCGTCCATGCTCTTTTCCGGAATCTGCGTGATGACCGCTTCCATGGTCAGCAACAGAGATGCGATCGACGCGGCGTGCTGCAGCGCGGAGCGGACCACCTTCGTGGGATCGATCACGCCTGCCTGCACGAGGTTCTCGAACTTCTCGGTCTGCGCGTTGAAGCCTTCCTCGGGCCCCATCTCCCGCACCTTTTGCACGACGATAGAGCCCTCGTGGCCCGCGTTCGTCGCAATCCAGCGCAGTGGCTCCTCGATCGCGCGGGCGATAATGTTGACGCCGATTTGCTCATCGTCGGCGAGCTTGAGTGTTTGGAGCATCTTCGAGGCCCGAAGGAGCGCCACACCGCCGCCGGGCACGATGCCCTCTTCAACGGCCGCCTTGGTCGCGTGCATCGCGTCCTCGACGCGAGCCTTCTTTTCCTTCATCTCGGTCTCGGTGGCCGCTCCGACCTTTATGATTGCCACGCCACCGACCAGTTTGGCGAGCCGCTCCTGCAGTTTCTCCCGGTCGTACTCGGACGTCGTGTCCTCGACCTGCGCGCGAAGTTGCTTGACGCGGCCTTCGATGGCCGACGAGGCGCCGGCGCCATCGACGATCGTGGTGTTATCCTTGTCGATCGTGACTTTCTTGGCTTGGCCGAGGTCCTCAATCTTGAGAGACTCGAGCTTGATCCCCAGGTCCTCAGTAATGGCGCGGCCGTTGGTCAGAATGGCGACGTCTTCGAGCATGGCTTTGCGACGGTCGCCGTAGCCGGGCGCCTTCACCGCGGCCACCTGGAGCGTGCCGCGCAACTTGTTGACGACGAGCGTCGCCAGCGCCTCTCCCTCGATGTCCTCGGCGATGATGAGCAGCGGGCGGCTGAGGCGCGCGACCTGCTCCAGAAGCGGCAGCAGATCCTTCATCGAGCTGATCTTCTTCTCATGGATCAGGATGACCGGATTCTCCAGCACAACCTCCATACGCTCGGGGTCGGTCACGAAGTATGGGGAGAGATAGCCGCGATCGAACTGCATGCCTTCGACGACCTCGAGCGAGGTATCGAGGGTCCGCGCCTCTTCGACGGTGATGACGCCGTCTTTGCCGACCTTCTCCATGGCTTCGGCGATGATCCGGCCGATCGTCTCGTCGTGGTTCGCCGAAATGGTGCCGACCTGGGCGATCATGGGGCCGGTCACGGGCTTGGACTGTGCCTTCAGCGATGCCACGATGGTCTCGACGGCCGTTTCAATGCCGCGCTTGATCGCCATGGGGTTCGCGCCCGCGGCGACGTTCTTCGCGCCCTCGCGGTAGATCCCCTGGGCCAAGACCGTCGCTGTGGTGGTGCCGTCCCCGGCGACGTCAGACGTCTTGCTGGCCACCTCGCGCACCATCTGCGCGCCCATGTTTTCGACCGGGTTTTTCAGCTCGATCTCCTTGGCGACCGTGACGCCGTCCTTCGTAATCGTGGGCGAACCGAACTTCTTGTCCAAGATGACGTTGCGCCCCTGCGGGCCGAGCGTCACCTTCACGGCGTCGGCCAGCTGGTTGACGCCGCGGAGGATCGCCTGCCGCGACTGCTCGCCGTATACAATCTGTTTGGCCATTGCGCTTGTGCTCCTGATGCTTCAGAGATGCGGTGGGCCTGCCAGAGCAGCGCCCCTACTTTTTCGTCTTCGTCGTCTTCTTCTTGATGTCGCGCTCTTCAACCACCGCCAGGACGTCGTCTTCACGCATGATGAGGTATTCGTCCCCATCGAGCTTGATCTCCTGGCCGGAGTACTTGCCGAACAGAATGCTGTCGCCTGTCTTCACGTCGAGCGGGACGCGCTTGCCATCGTCTTTGGACTTGCCATGACCCACCGCGATGACTTTGCCCTGTTGCGGCTTTTCCTTCGCGCTGTCGGGGATAATGATCCCGCCGACTTTCTGTTCGCCTTCGTCGATGCGCTCAACAAGGATGCGGTCGTGTAGAGGTCTGATAGTCATAGATGTCGACTCCAGCGTGGCGCGAATGGGTGAATCAGCTCAGACGTGTCATCAACTCACAGCGTCGGGGGCAGCCCTCGAGCGCGCCCTCGTAAACCGTCTCGTGGGCCCAACCCGCGCGATGCCTGCCCTGGTGACCTGTTGCCGAGATAGGACGGCACGCGAACGTCCGATGCTGCGCGCGCTCGCC
>JAHFUJ010000296.1:4255-5772 GCA_023265105.1 Acidobacteriota bacterium | reverse complement strand
ATTTTTCTCCGCGGTCTCTGCGGCCTCTGCGTTTCCCGTGATTTCTTCACACGTTCTTCACGGCTGCACGACGTCCGCGCGATACGTGATCGTCTGGCCCGGCACCACGTTCACGTCGAACGCGATCGGCGGATAGCCCGGCGCGCGAATCTCGACCCGGTGCGGCCCCTCTTCGAGATCCAGGTGCTGGAATGTGCCGTCGAAGTTGTCCACGATGCCGACGTAGTATCCATCCGCATACACCGCCCCATCGCGCGGGGCGCCTTGGATCCGGACGCTGCCGTACGGCCGGCCCGCGTACACACTCCCGTATCCGTAGCCGTAGGTGGGATAACCATACGGGTAGCCGTAGTTGGAATAGCCGTACGGGTAGCCGTAGCTGGGATAGCCATACGGGTAGCCGTAGCTATAACCGTACGGATAGCGGTAGCCGTACGGATAGCCGTAGCGCAAGGAGAGACCGAAGCCTGGGCGGTATCCATACGGCCGATAGGGGACGACGACAGTCGGCGGCCGGGCTGTACGTGGCACTGGCCCTGTCCGCGGGACGGCGCGACCGGGCGACTGCGCCGGCCCACCGGTTCGAGGAGGCTCGCGTCGGGACCCACGATTCTGATCGCGCGATTGAGCAGACGAGGGCGCCGCGCCGAGAGCGAGGGCTGCAACGAATGCAATTGCCGTAACCTTGTTGAGTGTCATGGTCAGGTCTCCCAACCCCCTCGGAGGCAACAACCCTGCCATTCAAGGTCGCACAGTTTCAAAGCATTTTCTCGAATTTCTTGGCAGGAACACGGAACGGCGGTCCTCTTTAGCGGACGATTGTAGGTCCGGCTGAAGCCGGACGCCATGATGGAGGTGGTCCGGCTAAAGCCGGACACCACGACAGAGCCGGACGGCACGACAGAGCCGGACGCCACCACGAAGCCGGACGCCACGACAGAGCCGGGCGGCACGACGCAGATGGTCCGGCTTGCCGCCTTCGGACGCCACGACGAGGATCGTGCCACTGCGGGTTATGGCTTGCTCACGCTTAAGCCGTGGGCGCGGGCGGCGCGCGCGAGCCGGACGTCGTAGGTCAGAAATTCGAGATTGGCGAGGCCGAGGCCGAGCGCGGTGGCCAGATGAATCGCGTCGAGTGTACGAAGGTCGGTCGGACCGAGCGCGCCGGCGCGCTTCAGAATGGCCGACGTCACTTCCATCAACACGAACGAATCCAGCACGTCTTCGGCTTGTTGCAGCACGCGTCGAAGGGGATGCCGGCGCGCGGCTCGCAAAACCTCAGTGACGCTCAAACGCGAGGTCAGAAGAGCGATGCGGTCGGCGAGGTCGCGTTCGAGCGCAGCGGTCTCCGGTTCGGCGACGACGAGCTTGACGATCGCCGACGAATCGAGGTAGGCGTAGCCCGGCACTAGATTAGATAGAGTCTTCGCGCAGCGCATCAAGCTCCCGGCTGAGCGGGGTCTTGAGCTTGAGGGTGAGTGCTTTCGGCAGCCGCGCGAGGGGCCTGCGAGCTGGCG
>JAHFUJ010000296.1:0-4155 GCA_023265105.1 Acidobacteriota bacterium | reverse complement strand
CTCCAGCGCCGGGATCATCAGCACGAGCACGAGGAGCTGTCCAAGCTCGACGCCGACGTTGAACGACAGCAGCGACGTCAGCAGGTAGGAGCCGGCGAACTGCAGCGTCTGCCGGAGGGCGAACGAGAAGCCGAATCCGTGCACGAGGCCGAACCCGAACGTGATCAGCCACCGGCGCGTCAAGTTGACGGCGACAATATTTTCGAGCGCCATGTAGACGATCGACATGGCGATCAGCGTTTCGATGAGGGGCGGGAACCAGAGCGCGTCCGGCGCGAGGTTGTAGGCCGACCCGATGAGCGTCACGGAGTGCGCCACGGTGAAGGCGGTGACCACCGCGACGAGCGCGCGGAAGCGCCGGAACGGAATGACCAGACAAAACAGAAACAGCAGATGATCTGTCCCTTCGAGGATGTGGAGAAATCCCAAGTGGACGAACCGCAGCGCCGCCTGATGCCACCGCGGGTCGAGCCTGACCAGACCGGGATCGCCGAGAAACTCGAAGGCGCGAACGACGCCGCTGGGCGGCAGAAACCGAATCACCGTCGTGGCCTTCAGCCCGAGTTTCTCGAGAACGGGATCGATCGAAAAATCCGACAGGTCCGACTGAATGGGGTACTCGTACAGCACGTCGAGCAACGCCTGGTTCGATATCAGCGTCGTCTCATTCGAGAGCCTCGGATCCGTTGTCACGTGCGCGAGGGCCGCCCCATATGTCTCAAACGATTTGTCAGACGGCAGCGAGATCCGAACCGCGGCAATTCGCGGACCGCTCAGGCGGCGATCGCCTTCGTACAGCTCGGTGTAGTCGTCCATCCATCGGCTCGCCACCGTGGGCAGCCACACGTCCAGTCGCGAGAAATCCAGGTAGCCGGGTCCGCGCTGAGGGATCTCGAGGTCGGCCATGGCCGCGAGGGGGACGCGAAGAAGCACGTGGAGCTGTGGCCCCTCAGGCTTGACGAAAGCCTGGACGATGATGTCGGTCGGGATGTCGTGGGCGCCGAGGCCGCAGGGGAGGGCCCAAAGAAGCGCCGCCACCAGCAAAACCGGGCCGAAACGCCCGAAACGCCGCCGATTTGAGGATGTGAACCGCACAGAAGGTACCAAAGGAGCCTATCAGAAGTATCGCTTCCTTTGGGGCCGATTCCGCATATACTGTCACCCTCTGGTTTTGCGCTCGCAGTCGCGCGCTGGTTCGCCAGGAAGGAGAAGGTCATGGGGTCGTTGAAGCGGACGTCCAATCTCTACATTGGTCTGGCTTTGCTCGTGGCGCTCGTTGCCCTTGGGGTCGCTCAAAACGTCCTCGAAAAGAGGGCCGAGGCCCAGGAAAAAACCGCGGCCCAGGCGCCCAGGTTCGAGGTCGACCCGCTCTGGCCCAAGCCGCTGCCGAATCATTGGCTGCTCGGTTCGGCCATCGGCGTGTCGATCGACGACCAGGATCACGTCTGGATTATTCACCGCAGTTCGGCCACCCTTGGCAACAACGAAAAGGGACTGGAAATGAACCCGCCGACCAGCGAGTGCTGCGCCGGAGCCCCGCCCGTTCTCGAATTCGACGCGGCGGGAAATCTTCTCAGACACTGGGGCGGCCCGGGCGAGGGATACGAGTGGCCGGACTCCAATCACGGCATCACGGTCGATTACAAGGGGAACGTCTGGGTTGGCGGGAACGGCGGGCCCGATGAACACGTGCTGAAGTTCACGAAAGACGGCAAGTTCCTGATGCAGGCCGGAAAGAAAGGTGCGCGTCCGGGTCCACCCGCCCGTGGGCGCAGAGGTGGGGCGGCCGATCCCGACGCCGTGGCCACCGGAGCGGGAGCGCCGACCTACCTCGCCAACAGCAACGATCCCAATAACTTTGGACGGGTCGCGAAGATCTTCGTCGATCCGAAGACCAACGAGGCGTACCTCGGCGACGGCTACCTCAACAAACGCGTCGCCGTGATCGACGCCGACACCGGGAAGATGAAGCGCTTCTGGGGCGCGTACGGCAACAAGCCCGACGACACCGATCCCGGCCCGTACAAACCCGATGCGCCGCTCGATCAGCAATTCCGAAGTCCGGTGCACTGCGCACAGCTGGCGAACGACGGCATGTTGTATGTGTGCGATCGGGTCAACGACCGGATTCAGGTCTTTACCGCGGACGGCAAGTTCGTCAAGGAAATGATCATCGCGAAGCGAACCCTGAACGCAGGGTCGGTCTGGGACATCGCGTTCTCGAAGGACGCACAGCAGCGCTACCTCTATGTGACCGACGGCGTGAACGAGAAAGTGCACATCCTGATGCGCGACTCGCTGCAGGAGATCACGAACTTCGGTGACGGCGGCCGCCAGCCTGGTCAGTTCTATGGCGTGCACAGCATTGCCGTCGACTCGAAGGGCAACATCTACACGACCGAAACCTACGAAGGCAAGCGCGTGCAGAAGTTCGTGTACAAGGGACTCGGGTCGGTCACCAAGCAGACACAGGGAGTCCTCTGGCCCAGCCGGTAGACACGCTGGACCGGGTTTCAAAACCCAATCGTGGCGTCCGCCTTCAGGCGGACCGGGGCCGGCTAAAGCCGGCCGCCACGGGTTTTGAAACTGGCTCCCCGCACCATGCGTCCACCCAGAGACCCCGTCGATCGTCGTGAGTTCATGAAACGGGCCGCTGCGGCAGGTGCCGCAGCGGTAACCGCACCGACCTCCGTGGCGGCTGCCCAGTCGCCCACCTCCGGAGCAGCTTCTCCGCCGGCTCAGACCGACGCCCCTGGGGGCTCGGACCTCGAAGTCCTCACCGAAGGTCGCAGCGGCTCCGATTTCATGGTCGACGTGCTCAAGTCGTTGAGCATCCCCTACATCTGCTCCAATCCGGGATCGAGCTTTCGCGGCCTCCAGGAATCCATCGTCAACTACGGTGGAAACGAGATGCCCGAGTTCCTCACGTGCTGCCACGAAGAGTCCTCGGTGGCGATGGCGCACGGCTACGCCAAGATCGAAGGCAAGCCGCTGGCGGTCCTCGCGCACGGGACCGTCGGCCTGCAGCACGCCTCGATGGCGATGTACAACGCGTACTGCGATCGCGTGCCGGTGTACATCGTCCTCGGCAACACGCTCGACGCGACGATGCGCTATCCGGGGGTGGAGTGGGCCCATAGCGTCCAGGATGCGGCCGCGATGGTGCGCGACTTCACCAAGTGGGACGACACGCCGATCTCGCTCCAGCATTTCGCGGAGTCTGCCGTGCGGGCGTACAAGATTGCGATGACGCCGCCCGCCGGGCCGGTCGTGCTCGTCGCCGACACCGAGCTGCAGGAACGGCCCATCGCCGACCACGAGCATTCACGCGTCCCACGGCTGGCGCTGGCGACGCCTCCCCAAGGCGACTCGGGCGCGTCGTGGAGATCGCCCGCTTGCTGGTCGCCGCGACCAATCCGCTGATCATCGCCGATCGCGCGGCGCGAACACCGGCCGGGATGGCGCACCTCATCGAGCTCGCCGATCTCCTGCAGGCCGCGGTCGTGAGCAGTCAACCCAACACCGCGCCGCCGATCGCCGCGGGGCGCATGAATTTTCCCAATCGTCATCCGCTCAATCAAACGTTGCGCAGCGCGGCCGCAATCGGCGACGCCGACGTCATTCTCGGCCTCGAGATCGGCAACTTCTTCGGCGCGGTCAACGCCTATCGCGATCAGGTCGAGCGCAGCAGCCGGCCGCTCACGAAGACCGGCGTCAAGTTGATCACGATCACCGCCGGCGATCTGAGCATCAAGGGCAACTATCAGGACTTCCAGCGCTATCCGGAAGTCGATCTGGCGGTGGCCGGCGACGCCGAGGCGACGCTGCCGTCGCTTGTCGAGGCGGCGAAGCGCCTCATCACCGACGATCGCCGAAGGGTGTTCCGGGATCGCGGCGCGAAGCTCGCCGACGCGAGTCAGGCGGCCAGGGACCGCGCGCGCGTCGATGCCACATACGGGTGGGATGCGATTCCGATTTCGTCCGCACGCGTTGCGGGGAGAAGTCTGGACTCAGATCCGGCAGGAGGACTGGTCGCTGTTCATGAAGATCGGGTGCGCCGACTGTCACGGCCGGGAGGGCCAGGGCGCGCCGATCTTCGGACCGCGCATCGCGCCGGGGCCGCTTCCGTTTGCCGGGTTTGCCCGGTATGTGCGC
>JAHFUJ010000295.1 GCA_023265105.1 Acidobacteriota bacterium | reverse complement strand
CGGCGCCAGCACCGACGCCCGATCCACCGCCGGCCCCAGTGCCTGACCCGGCACCGGCGCCGACCCCGACTCCGGACCCCGCGCCGGCACCGACGCCCGATCCACCGCCGGCCCCAGTGCCTGACCCGGCACCGGCGCCGACCCCGACTCCGGACCCCGCGCCAGCACCGACACCAGACCCGGCGCCAGCGCCGACGCCCGATCCACCGCCGGCCCCAATGCCTGACCCGGCACCAGCTCCGACCCCGGCCCCAGACCCGGCGCCGGCACCCACGCCCGATCCACCGCCGGCCCCAGTGCCTGACCCGGCGCCCACGCCAGCACCGACACCGGACCCGGCCCCAGCGCCGACGCCAGCACCGACGCCCGATCCAGCGCCGGCCCCAGTGCCTGACCCGGCACCCGCGCCGACCCCGACTCCGGACCCCGCGCCGGCACCGACGCCCGATCCACCGCCGGCCCCAGTGCCTGACCCGGCACCGGCGCCGACCCCGACTCCGGACCCCGCGCCGGCGCCGACGCCCGATCCAGCGCCGGCCCCAGTGCCTGACCCAGCACCGACACCAGGCCCAGCACCGGCGCCCGATCCAGCGCCGGCTCCAACGCCTGACCCAGGTCCGACACCGGATCCGGCCCCAACGCCTGACCCAACGCCGACACCCGACCCACCGCCAACTCCGGTTCCGTAAGATGCGCCGGCTCTGGTGACGCCCGCGCGTGGCCTATCGACGGCCCGCTGGCGCACCGTTACGTGGACAAATTACACCAGCCGGCGCGAAGGCGGATGCGGTGGGCGGCCGAACCGGCTCGAGGTCGCGAGAACGCTCGGCGTCGGTGACGTCAGCGGCGCTTGAGAAGGTCTGGAAATTGCTCCTGAAGATGCTTCAGCTTCGGCAGGTCGTTGATCACGATGTACGGCAGGGTTCTGTTGCGGTTGAGGAAGTGCTGGTGTTCCGGCTCGGCTGCGTAGAATCCTTCGAGCGGCACAACGGTTGTGACGATGGGACGTTTGAAGATGTTCGCGGTCTTGAGTTGCTGGATGTAGGCCACCGCCACCTGCTTCTGATCTTCATTGGCATAGAAGATGGACGACCGGTACTGCGTGCCTTCGTCAGGTCCTTGTCGGTTCAACTGCGTCGGATCGTGCACGACCGAAAAGAACACCTTCAGCAATTTGCCGTAGGAGATCCGCGACGGGTCGTACGTGACCTTCACCGACTCGGCATGACCCGTTCCGCCCTGGCTGACAATCTCGTAGTGCGCCGAGTACTTGCTTCCACCCGCGAATCCGGACACGACGTCCGACACACCCGTGAGACGGTCGAAGACCGCTTCGACGCCCCAGAAACATCCGCCGGCCAGCACGGCCGTCGCCGACCCCTTCACTGAAGACGGCGGCGCATCGGTGGCCGGGTCGGGAAATTGAGCCGCGCTCAGTCCGATGGTGAAGCCTGCCAGCAGAAAACATCCCAGAATCCGCATCGCGCGTCTCCTTGGTCTCCTGGTCCGAATGGAGTCTGATCGCAGGCCAGTCTAGCACGTTGCCACGCCAAAGCGCTGCACCAGCGACGGACACAGACCGCGGAACACGATGTCGCCCGCCGCGACCGACCCCTCGTTGGTGAAGTGGAGATAGTCGTAGAAGAACGTCGAGTTCTTCGGGAGATCGCGAGCGAGATCGATCACGACGCCGCGTTCGCTCGCACCGACCCGCCGCGTCACCTCGTTGTACAGCTCGAGCAGTCGCCATTCGAGTGTGCCGTTCCCCCGGCCGTTCACCTGCACGGTCGACAAATCGACGAGGGTAACCGGATCGACCGTCTCACCAAACAGCGCCGGCTGCGTGATGAGGACCGGCTCGATGTGATTCGCCCTGCACAACCGCACGAGGGTGGTCAGACGTTCGCCGTAACCCTCCAGATACCTGGCTCGATGGTCCTGAAGCGTCCTCGCGATCACATCGTCGTCGAGCGCCAGCCGCGGCGCGGTTGTGAGATCGACCTCCGAGTGCCCAAATCCGCGGTGCCTTGTCCACCCGGTGCGATACAGGTTCTGGGCCAGGCTGGCCAGTTCAGAATGTTCTGCCGCGAAGGTTTCCGCGGCGTGGAGACGCGACCCCGACGGGGCGAGCGCAGCGTCAAATGTCGTCGCGGTTTCGCGCCCGATGTCGTTCGTGCCCACCAGGAAGAGCGCCAGCTTGGGTTTCAGCGGCACCACGGCGCTCTGGAGCAGTACAAGGTGCCCGTAGCTGGATTGGCCGTCCAGCCCCGCGTTGTTCACCCATGCGTCAGGCACGAGACGAGTCAGCCGGCGGGCCAACTGGTCCGTCCACGTCTTTCCGTCAGAGAGGAACAGCCCCTCCGTTGTGCTTCCACCGATCGTGAGCAGCGTCAAGCGCCGCTCAAGATCGCGCGGCGGGTCTGGTCCGCGGAACCCGAGCGAGTTCTTGGTGTGGCGTGTGATCGGATCGAGTTTGTGCGTGCCGCGGTTGTCGAACTGATACACCTGCCGCACCGGCAGGACGATGCGGTCGCCTTTGAGGCGGAACGGCAACGGATTGTAAACACGAAGGGAGAGCTCCGCGAGAATCAGGCCGAACACGAATGACCATCCCAGTCGCTTCCCCATGATCTGGTCTCGTATTCTAACGGGTGATCAATGCCGCTTCGGGGTGGGCCTTGTACTTCTCTTTGAGTGGACGTTGGATCGCCTTCGGTTGCTCCGAGTTCATGAGGCTCCTTCGTGGGGCCAAGAGGGTTGCGGTTTGTAAGAGCTTACCGGATTCTCCATGCCTCAGGACCCGCTCGATCCGCACGAGAGCCCTGATCGAGACTCATTGACGGGTGTCATGTTGCCCTCCGCGTCACGGGACCTGGAACAAGCCTGGAAGTATTTCGAACGTCCCGACCTTCACAAGCTCTCGGCGGTCGACGCCTTGAGCTTCGTTCTCATGGCCCAGCGGCGAATTCGCGTCGCCTTCGCCTTCGATGGCCATTTCGCAACAGCAGGCTTCCGGATGGTCGGATAACGCGGATCCCACACGCCGTGGTTGCGCTCACGGGGCGGCACCATCTTCCCCACGTTCACCGAATCCGAGCGCTTCCGGTACGGTACACTCTTTCAATGACTGCTCAGACCGGTACACGACCGGGGCGCAATCAGCTCTGTTATTGCGGCTCGGGCCGCAAATACAAACACTGCTGTCTCGCCAAGGACGACGCAGAAGCGAGTGCCGCGCGGGCCAAAGCCGCGGCGGAAGTGCCTGCTCGGTCGCCCGAGGCCGCCACCGCGACGCCCCCACGGGCGCTCAAGCCACAAACGCACCAGCCTTGGAAGGCGACGACTGCTCGTGGCTTCGTCCCGCGCACGCGGACGCCACGCAAGGTCGGTGGCGGTTGAGCGACACTCCACCTTAGGATTCGTCCGGGAATAAGTGTGTCATTTCTGGGCGTCGAGGCGCCCGCCTGGCGAGGCGCGACGAGCGCGCATACTACGATGCCAGCGTTGCCGTAGATGCCAACGATGCCGTGGCGCCTTGCACGCCATTGCACGCACGGTCGAGCTTGGAGGTCGACGGGGCAATGGCCCCTCGGTCGCTTTTTTACTTAGCGCTAAGTAAAATAGAGGTCATGAACGCATCTGAGATGGCCAGAGCATTGGGGCGCAGCGGGGGACGAGCTCGCGGCAAGCGATTGTCCGCTGCGGATAAGAAACGCATCGCGTCGCTGGGAGGCAAGGCTCGGTTTCAGTCACTCCAGGCGACCCGCCGCATTGCCGACAATTTCAGATATGTCGCCGTACTTGGCGACCTTCGCGGGCGGCCGACTACCGTCAGGCGCCTGAGCGCTTTCGCCGGCCCGCTGCCAGGGATCTATCCTGCGGGATCGTGAAATGCCCGACCCGGCGGATCATCTCCAAACGGTCGGCGAAATTGTCCAGGGTCTCCGGGTGCTCGGGCTCGCGCCCGTGCTCGTGGGAGGCATGGCCCTTGTGGTGCTGGGATCACGCAGAGTGACGCGCGACTTCGATTTTGTGATCGCGCATCCGGGCGACCGTCTCGCTCGTACGGTCGGTATCTTCTATGACCGTGGATTCGAACTCGTCTCACGTCTGAACGAAATGGGAGAAGTGATCTCGACGATCGCCAACCGTAAGGTAGCGGCCATCCGGCTTCGCCTCGATGCACCGACAAGCGCGTACTTCTTCAACGCGGAGACAGGCCTTCGCGTCGACCTCCTGTTCGACTTCCCCATCCCTGCAGCGAAGCTCGCCGGGCGTGCGACGCGAACCAAGATTCGCACGCATGTGTTCGACATCGCCTCCGAGCAGGACCTCTTGCGTCTCAAGAGGATCGCCAAAGCGGCGCGTTCGGCACCGGGCGACGCCGAGGACATTGCCTTTCTCGAGTCACGCCGGAAGAGCTCCACATAATGCGCTGGAGCTACTCGAAGGCGTCGCCCGATGGCGATCGATCACTGTGTGTCATCGCCGCCCAGCCGGATCTCCTCCTGTAGACGTCGATCGGGCGGCCCTGGCCAAGCCGGTGGATCCGGCCGATCCGCTGCTCGAGCACGGCGGGATTCCAGGGAAGCTCGATGTTGATGCAGACGCTCGCGGCCCGCTGCAGGTTGAGGCCGACGCGCCGGCGTCGGTGGCGAAGAGCACGCGGCAGGCAGGGTCGTCGTGGAAGTCCACGAGGTTCTGCGTGCGCTGCTTCTGACCCTCCGCGCCGGTGAAGAACGTCGGGGTGACGCCCTCGCGCGCGAGCAGGTGGCGCGTCGCCCAGTGCGCAAGCCGGAGCATCCGCCGCCACTGGCTGAACGCCACGACCTTAGACGCAGGAACTCCGCCTGCGCGAGGGGACGCCGCTTCGCGCGGCCGAGGATCTGCGCGATCGGCAGATGGAGCGCGTCGTGCTCGTCCATCTTCTCCGCGGTCATCTCGATGGGAATCCGCGTGTCGGTCCGCGCAGGCAACTGCCTCAGCACCTCGTGCCGCACGCGACGGACCATGCAGGTGGCCAGACGGCTCCGCAGCGTCTCGAGGTTCCGGGCGCCGCCGATCTCCGCCTTTCCATCCACGGGCGTGGTGTGCCATGCGGCCAGGCGCCATTTCGGCTCGAGCGCGAGGTCGTCGACCCACTCGACGATCGACGCGAGCTCGTCGAGCCGGTTCTCCATGGGGGTGCCGGTGAGCACGAGACGGTACGGTGGATCCAGGCGCTTCACGGTGAGCGCGGTCCTGGTCGCCCAGTTCTTGATCCGCTGGGCCTCGTCGAGCACCACGATGTCCGGCGTCCACTCGCGAACGATGTCGACGTCGCGAATGAGCTGCTCGTAAGGTTTCTTCAAGAACCTACGTGGCCCGAACAGGCCTGATCTTGCGACTTCTGAAGCTTATTTGAGGCAACGATTTCGACAGCACGCCAGCGCACGCAAGAACGCACTACGCCAGCTAAGTTATTGAAAATAGAGAGCCGAGATTGGCGGAGAGGGTGGGATTCGAACCCACGTGCCGGTTGCCCGACAAGACGCTTTCGAGGCGCCCCCGTTACGACCACTTCGGTACCTCTCCGTAGCGCCTGCGGCCGCTGCCGAGGGCGAATGCACGAGGCAGCAGCGAGCGGGGGTGGGGCCCCGCGAGCCCAAAGAAAGAGGCTCGGTCGTGCGAGGCCGACCTTCGATTATACCGCACGCGAAAGCCCGCCTAAAGCCGGACGCCACGTACTGACGCACGCCACGGTCCGGCTCAAGCCGGACACTACGTACTGACGCACA
>JAHFUJ010000294.1 GCA_023265105.1 Acidobacteriota bacterium | reverse complement strand
ATGAACGCCTTCCTTCGCGCCCTCCGCGGCTTCACCTGAAGCTGACCCCAAAACGTCGGTCTGCCGTTTCACTGTCGGAATTGATCTTCGACCGCACACAGGCTTCGAGTCCCGAGAGGAGCGAGAGGATGCCTCACGTCTACGGTCTTCAGTCAGCGCAGGCGGAGTTTCAGAAGCGAGCGGCCGCCCTCGCGTCGGGCGAGCTGAACGCGCACGCGGCGGATGTCGACGCGAAGGGCCGGTTTCCCCACGAGAGCCTGGACGCGCTGGCCCGCAAAGGGTTCCTCGGGCTCTCTGTGCCAGAGCAGTTTGGCGGTGCGGGCCAGGGTCCGCGCGTGTTCGCGGCGGTCGCCGAGGAGCTCGCCCAGGGCTGCGGCTCAACGGCGATGATCTTCGTCATGCACGTCGCGGCCGCGCAGGCGATCGCCGCGTCGACGACGCTCGCTCGGAAGGACGAGGTGCTGCGCAGCATCGCGGCCGGCACGCACCTGACGACGCTCGCGTTTTCTGAAAAAGGTTCGCGATCGCAGTTCTGGGCGCCCGTGTCGGCGCTGGTCAACGACAACGGCGCCTTCGTCGCCTCGGCGGAGAAATCGTGGGTGACATCGGCCCACCATGCGGATTCTTATGTATCCAGCGCGCAGAAGCCCGGAGCCGCGTCGCCGCTCGAATCGACGCTCTACCTGATCGACCGAACCAACAGCGGCGTCCGCGTGCACGGATCCTTCGACGGTCTGGGTCTCCGCGGCAACGACTCGGCGCCCGCCGTCATCGAACGCGCATCGGTGGCGCAAGACGACCTCATCACCCCGCTCGGCGAAGGCGCGGCGGCGATGCTCCAGGTGGTCCTGCCCTGGTTCAACGTCGGGACGGCGGCGATGGCCAACGGCCTGTGCCGCGCTGCGACGGCCGCCACCGCCGCGCACCTTCAACACACCGGGTTCGCGCATACCGGCACGAGTCTGCGGGATCTGCCGACCTTGCGCGCCAGGTTGGCGGACATGAGCGTCCGCACGGAACAGGCGCGCGCCTTCCTCGGGTACGCGCTTGGCGAGATCGAGCATCCGTCGGACGCGACGCCGTTATTAGTGCTGCAGACCCGGCTCGCGTCCATCGAAGCGGCTCTCGATGTGACGGAGCTGGCGATGAAAGCCTGCGGCGGCGCCGCTTTTTCGCGACAGCTCCCGGTGGAGCGGATCTTTCGCGACGCCCGGGCCGGATGGGTGATGGCGCCGACCGCCGATCACCTGCGGGACTTCGTCGGCCGCGCGCTGACGGGGTTGCCGCTGTTTTAGCTTGGCGAGTTCCATGCCGCTTCCCGACGTCGACCACGCCTGGACCGTGCGCGTTCGATGGACTGGCGATCGAGGGGCCCAGGCGTACGCACGGGCGCAATCCTTCGGCGTGGGCGCGCAGGCGAGCCTCCGCGAATCGGATCCGGCGCCAAGCGCGATCGAGTACTTACTGGGGGCGCTCGGAGGCGATCTCGCCTGTGGGTTTCATCGTGAAGCGTCGGCGCAGTCCATCCCGATTCATGGCCTCGAGGTGTCGCTCGCGGGCCGGCTCGACAACGTCCTCGTTCACCTCGGGGTCGTCGGGGAACACGGACATGTGGGCCTCACGTCGATCACTGGAACGATCTACGTGAACAGTGATGCCGACGAGACAACGATCGAGGCGCTGTGGAAGGCCACGCTCGCTCGCTCGCCGCTCTTCACCACGCTGTCGCGGTCGGCCGAGGTTTCCATCTCGCTGCGCGTCGTTTCGTGACCAACCCCATGCCTGCTGCCAACGCGATCGTCGTCGGCGCCGTGATGTACGACCCGAAAGTCTCGCTCATTTGGGACATCATCAAAGGATTCTTCGAGCAACAAGGTTGTTCGATTGACTGCGTCTTTTTCAGCACGTACGAGTTGCAAGTCGACGCGCTCGTCGAGGGTCGCATTGAAGTCGCCTGGAACTCGCCGCTGGCGTGGGTTGACGCTCAGCGCCGCACGGGTGGCACGTGCCGCGCCCTTGCAATGAGGGACACCGACCGGGACCGCGTGACTCACCTCATCGTGCGACGGGACGGCGGGGTTCGAGGAATCAAGGATCTGCGGGGAAAGACCGTCGCGCTCGGGGCCAGGGATTCGCCGCAGGCGACCCTGCTGCCGGTGCATCACCTGCGGCAACACGGACTCGTCGCGAACCACGACTTCGTGCCCCAGCGTCACGACGTGCTCGTCGGCAAGCATGGCGACCACATCGGCGGCGAACGCGACGCGATGGCGTCGCTCGAAGCCGGCGACAGCGAGGCGGCAGCGGTGCTCGACCTCAATTGGGCGGCGTGGCAAGCCGACGGCACGGTCGACCCGAATCGGCTGGGCATTCTGAGCTCCACGGCCGAGTTCGATCACTGCAACTTCACCGTGCTCGATCGGTTCCCCGGCGATCGAGCCCGACGCTGGACCGACGTGTTGTTTCGGATGCGATACGACAACCCCGCCCATCGCGAAATGATGGATCTCGAGGGGCTGAAGGCGTGGCTGCCGGGTCGAACCTCGGGGTACGTCGCCTTGGCTGAGGCGACCGAAGAGCAACGCTTCTTCGACCAATCGGGCGCATGAGGCCGCTGCCACTCTTTCCCGTCACGACTGTCGGAAGCTGGCCGAGATCGCCGGAGCTGCTCAAGGCCCTCGGCCGAAGACGTCGCGGTCACATGTCGGCCGAGGACTTCAGCCAGATCGCGGACAACGAGGTGCTCGCCGCGCTCGCTGCGCAAGAATCGGCGGGGGTCGATCTCGTGACGGATGGCGAGCAGCGCCGGGACAATTTCTATTCGTTCGTCGCCGAAAAGCTCGACGGCGTGCAGTTGATGTCGCTCGCCGAGATGCTCGACGTCGTCGAGGACAAAGAGGGGTTCGGGCGCCTGCTCGAGACGCTTGATGTTCCGGCGTTCTCGATCTGCAACCCGACATGCGTCGGAACGATCCGGCGCCGCGAGCCGCTGGTGCTCCGTGACTACGAGTTCCTCCGGCGCCACACGGATAGGCCGATCAAAGTCACCCTGCCGGGGCCGTACCTCTTGACACGAGCGATGTGGGTCAAGGAAGTGACCCAGGCCGTGTACCCGTCGAAGGAGGATCTCGCTGAGGACGTCGTGAGAATCCTGAGAGAAGAAGCCTTTGCGCTTCGAGATGCCGGCGTCGACTTTATCCAGTTCGACGAACCGGTGTTGACCGAGCTCGTGTTCACGCAGGGTCGGACCAGGACGTTCATGTGCGCGGCGCTGGCGGCGCGGAAGGATCCCGCCGAGGAGCTGGAGTTCGCCGTCGCGCTGATCAACCGCGTCGTCGAAGGACTCGGCGATCAGTGGACGGGCGTCCACGTGTGCCGCGGCAACTGGAGCCAGAACGAGTCGACGCTGCTTCGCGGTTCGTACCACCCGCTGGCACCATACTTCGAACGGATGAACGTCCGTCAGCTCGTACTTGAATACGCCACGCCGCGCGCGGGACGCTTCGTCGCCGTGCCGAACAAATCCATCGGCCTTGGAGTCGTCAACCCGCGGATCGCCGCAGTGGAGTCGCCGGCGGCCATCGTGCAGCGCGTGCGCGAGGCATTGCGCCATCTCCCGGCCGACCGGATCTTTCTGAACCCCGACTGCGGGTTCGGGACGTTTGCCAATCGCCCCATGAACAGCGCAGGGATCGCCGCCGGCAAGCTCGCGAGTCTCGTGGAAGCGGCGACAATCCTTCGTCGTTCGGCCGTCACGCTCCCGTGACCTAGTCCGGCGCCGGCTTGAGGGCCTCACTTCGGCGAACGACTCTGGCGCCGGTCACAACTGCAGATAACGAAGCGCGGAGCCGAAAAGTTGCATGGATGGGGGAGGAATGCCAACATAACCTATCTGAGGAATGCCAACATAACCTATCTGATGAGGGCTCATCGCTGATCGCCGTTTGCCAGCCTTCCCAATGCCGCCAACCGGTGACCAGCCCGATCGCCCGAGCGACTCCCTGACCCAGCCTGACAAGCTGGCGGCGGCGCCCGTTGCCGAGGCGCTTCGCTGGTTCTTCCGAGCCGTGCAGACGCTTCGGACGTACCCAATCGACAATGAGATTAGCCGCCGGGCCCTCACAGAACTCGGACCACGGTTCGCCGCGGTCCTGCCCCTCACCCTGAACGTCCGGGCGGAAGGACTCGAGTGGGAGCAGACGCCGCTGTTGGATGAGCGCGGTGCGGTGCCGCCGCTCGTTGGCAGTCTGTTCAAGCACGGCGTGCGGCGAATCAAGCTCGACGCGAGCCCCGACACGGACGAGCTGTTGCGATTGCTCCTCGCGCTTGCCCGGCCCTTGGACCCCGAGGATCTGAGCGAGGACTACGTCACACGGCTGTGGGAAGCCGATCTTCCTCACGTGCACATCTCGGCCATCGATCCGTACCTCGATGCCGAAGTCACTGGGGACGTGCTGGAGGGCAAGCAGCCGCCCATGGCGGCGCCGGAGGCCGACGACTCAGATGCCGCCGGCGACTCGGATGCCGAATCGCAGATCCCGCCTCCCCCGGACCAGGCCTTCCAGATCCGGGCGGAAGACGGCGCCCGAGTCGCCGAGGAGATCCAAGGGACCGCTGACGTGACCCGGTGGCTTGCTTTCGTTGATGCGGCGTTCGATGCAGCCGCGACACAGACGGGGGAGCACAGAGGGACCGAGCTGGTGGAGATTCTCGAGGCGTACTTTCATCTGCTCGTCCGGGAGCGACAACTTGGCGTGGCGACGACCCTCGTCGATCGAATGAAAAGCGCGGCTTCCACGGGCGCGGCCGCCCTCTTCGGTCCGACCCTCGAGCGTCTGGCCCAACCCGATCGCCTGGGCGCACTCCACGAAGGGCTCGAAGCGAAGTCGTGCGATCCGCGGGACGTGCGGTCGCTGCTCGTGCACCTCGGCCCCCATTCGGTCGCGGCCGCGTGCAGGTTTCTCGAGCAGTCGGCCGCGGAACGCACGCGCCGCCTGTATGCGGAAACGCTCGCCGAGATCGGTGACCTCGCGGTGCCCTTGGTCGTCAAGCAGTTTCGCCAGAGTTCCGGCGAGGCGCGCCGGGTGTACGCCTTCGCGCTCGGCGCGCTCCGCGGCGAGGGCGTGGTCTCGGCCTTGCTCGACGCGCTGGCCGACCCGCATCAGGCCGTTCGGCACGAGGTCGTGCGTGCCCTCGCTGCGCAGCCGGAGACCAAGGCGATTGACGCGCTGATCCGAATCGCGCTCGAAGACGCCGACGCCGGGTGCCGGATCATCGCGCTTCGCGGTCTCGGCAACGCCCGCACCCGGCTCGACTACCGGAAACTGCTGGAGCGGATCGAGTCACGACACTACGGTTCGCTCACCCCAGAGGAGCAGGACCTGTTGTTCCTCACCCTCGGCGCCGTTGGGGGCGAGGATGTCGTGCCGGCGCTCAGAAAGATCCTCGAGCCAACCTGGGTCCCCGGGCGCCAGCGGCGCGACGACTGGCCGCGCGCGGCATCGGCGCTGGCGCGAATCCGCACGCAGTCCGCCGTGAGCGTGCTCGAGGAATTCGGTCGCAGTCGTCAGCAGGACCTGGCGGAGGTCTGCACGAACGCGCTGCGGACGGCCACGCGCAAGACCACATGAGCGAAGACACTCAACCGGAACGCCGCCGGCTCGAGCTCGGGCGCGAGCTCGTGGTGCAATGGGTCGCCCTCTTCCGGGCCGTGCACTTCTACGACCGCGCCAACGACACGATCGTGTCGCACGGCGGGCGAATCCGCGACATCGCCCAGGCGCTCATCGACCAGGATGACGATGCCGAAATCACCGTCCGCCACGATTCGATCTTCGTGAACGGC
>JAHFUJ010000293.1:1250-5865 GCA_023265105.1 Acidobacteriota bacterium | reverse complement strand
TGTTGGGCCCGCGACTCGTGTCGCGCCATGGCACCAGGACCACTTGCGAGCGCTCGTCGACGCTCCGCATGCTCGGATACTGGCGCGCGGGCGACGTGATCATAAGCCCCACAAGCTCCCCGACCTTCGGCGCCCACGTGTTGAAGGGCGGCGCAAATCCGCTATCGGGCCCGATCGTGAACGTGCCCTGGCCGTTCTTGCAAATCGACCCGCCGCGATAGAGCCACTCGCCCGCACCGCCGTACCATGTGCCACCGATGTTCGCGAAGTACCACTGGTTGGCGTAAACGCCGAAATTCGGGTCGCCGAAAAACGGCACGTCCGGCCAGAACGTGGAATTCTCCCATCGAATGCACATGGGACCAGGATCGGCGCCGTCCTGCTCGACCGCGGTGACAAGAGCCGTTCGCGGCCAGTTCGCAACGTTGGGACCGCGTACGTAAACGACGCGGCTGAGATCGATCGCCAGCGACGTGACGAAGCTCTGCGTGGTGCTCGGCGTGCTGGTGATCCCGTTCGTCTGGTCGAGGGCGGTGGCGCGCCAGAAGTACGTCGTGGCGCCGGTCAGCTCGACAGCCGGAGCAAACGACGTCTGCCCCTGTCCCTCGGGGATGGCGGCCGTGATCGCAACCGGACTGAAGGCGGAGTTGGTGGCGATCTCGAATCGGTACACAAGCGGGCCGGCCGGTCCCTGGCGCACCGCGTTGGTCACCGTGAAGGTGACGAGGGCCACCGTCTGCGCGCCATTGAGCGGACGTATCGCCGCCGGGGCATTGATGGAGATGGCAGGGCCGATCGTGAATCTGTAAGCGGCGTTAAAGACTCCGGTCGTGCCGGCGCTTTGCGCCCGGGCGTGCCAGTAGTAGTCTCTGGCGGCCGCAAGGGCGTCGAGCTTGACGCTCGTCTGACCGCCGCTGCCCTCTGCGACGCCGTCCTTGGTCTGCACCTTGGCGGTGAACCCCGCATCGGTCGCCACCTCGAACGTGTAGGTCGTGTCGCCCGGTTTGGTGACCACGGCGTTCTCGACGAGGAGGGTGACCGGCTGATCGAGGTTTCTGATCTGCGCGCCGTTGGCCGGCTGCAGCAGTCGTGGGGTCGTGACCGACCCGGTCAGCGAGGTGGCGGAGGAGGTCGCTGCATCCGAGGCCGTCGTGGCTGTGGGCGCCGAGGGCTGGGCCGGCGTGCTCGGGTTGCTGCACGCGGCCGCCACAGCGGCGAGGACCGTGAACCCCAGACGAACGACGCGAGCGCTCGCGATGGCCGATGCTTCCACGTGGATGACCTGTTTGAAAACAAAATCACACTATCATGATTCAGATGATAGCGCCCGCGGCCAGCGCAAGGAGCCGGGGCCCCCGCATCCCTCGACCCCAGGATCGTGATAAAGTACTGCCCCTATGCCACTAGGTTTATTCTTCGTTCTTGCCGGGTGGCTCGCGCAGGAACCCCCGGCGCCGGCGCCGCCGCCGGCGGCAACCTCGTCGCTCGATTTCGCGGTCTTCAGGGATCGGGTCCAGCCGATTTTTGTCGCCAAACGGCCCGGTCACGCCCGCTGCATCTCGTGCCATTCGACCGGCACGCCGATGCGGCTGCAGCTGCTCTCGCCCGGCAGCACGATGTGGGACGAGGAGCAATCGCGCAAGAACTTCGACACCGTGGCTCGACAGGTGGTCCCTGGCAATCCGCTGGCGAGCCGACTGCTCATCCACCCGCTGGCCACCAATGCGGGCGGCGACCGCTTCCACAACGGCGGCAAGCATTGGATGTCGCAGGACGATCCGGAATGGCAGTCGCTGGCGACGTGGGTGCGCAGCGCGCCGGCGGCTAGGGCGGTGGCGGCATCGGCCGCGGCTTCATCCACGCCCGCGCCTCTCGATTTCGAATTCTTCGCGGCGCAAGTGCAGCCCATCTTCCTGGCCAAGCGTCCGGGTCACGCGCGCTGCATCTCGTGCCACGTGACCGGCACGCCGATGCGCTTGCAGCCGCTCTCGCCCGGCAGCGCCACGTGGGATCAGGAACAGTCGCGGAAGAACTTCGACGCCGCGGTGCGAGAGGTCGTCCCTGGCAATCCGCAGGCGAGCCGGCTGCTGGTCCACCCGCTGGCCCCCGACGCCGGCGGCGACCGCTTCCACAACGGCGGCAAGCATTGGACGTCGCAAGACGATCCGGAGTGGCGGACGCTGGCCGCCTGGGTCCGCCAGCAAACGACCGGCACGTCGGGAAGATGACCGCGCACGGCGCGCGCAAAAGGACGAGGTGACATGAAAATCACAATCGCGTTTGTGGCGATCGCCGGCGTGGCGGCGATCGCCCCAATTCATTCCACAGTGCTTCGCGCGCAACAAGCGGGCGCTCGTTCGCTGACGGACGGCGTGTATACCGAAGCGCAGGCCAAGCGCGGCGACGAGGTGTATGCCCAGAACTGCGCGTCGTGCCACGGCGCGACGCTGACGGGCACTGAGATGGCGCCCCCGCTGACCGGCACGGAGTTCAAAGCGAATTGGTACGACCTGACGGTCGGCGATCTCGCCGACAAGATTCGCTTGGCGATGCCGGCCGACGACCCAGGGTCGCTCAAGAAGGAGCAGGTCGCCGACGTGGTGGCTTACATTCTGGGCGTCAGCAAGTATCCGGCGGGCCAGACGGAACTCTCGACCGACACCGACGTGCTGAAGCAGATAAAGATCGAGCGGCCCAAGCCCTAGCCCCAGCAGCCCGCGGCGCCAGTCCGCACGGGCTGCGAGACACAGAGAAATTTGCCACGGAGTCACTGAGACACCGAGAAGCCTTCAAGGCATCTCCCCGACTCCGTGTCTCTCTGTGGCCATGTGCTTTGTGTCTCGCAGGCCGCAGGCTCTTACCCCGGCCTGCCAGTGGTTGACAGCCTCTTCCGTTGACCCTAAGCTGGCTTCATGAACTTGCAGGTTCCGCCAGAACTTGAAGCCAAACTGAATCGCCTCGCCGCGGAAACCGGACGCACTGTCGATCAGGTCGCGTTGGACTTATTGGTCAGCTCGATCGATCACGACGAATGGTTCCGACGGGAGGTCGAAAAAGGCCGTCTCTCAGCGCGCGAAGGCCGCCTCCTAGACCACGACGAAGTCGCCTCCCGCATAGACCAGCGCTATCGCGGCTGATGCGCGTCCGCTGGACGATGGACGCGGCCGACGATCTCGAACGGATCTGTGACGATATCGCCGAGAGTCGCCCGGACTCCGCACGTCGGGTTGCCCAGACAATCGTCGAAGGTGTCGCGGCACTTCACATATTTCCGAACCGGGGACGCCCGGGCCGCGTCGAAGGCACTCGCGAACTCATATTCGCTCCTCTTCCGTTCCTTGCCGTCTACGAAGTGCGCGATGACGTGCAGGTGTTGCGAATCCTGCACGGCGCGCAGCGGTGGCCGCCGCCATAGGGACTATTCACCAGGACGAAGTCCAATGCCGCGCCAAAACGTCACGAATCCGTGCACGTGCCAACGGTTCAGTGGGGTTGTTTGAATGAATCTCCGTGACTCCGCGTCTCTGTGGCCCAGCTACCGCGCGCGGACATCGTACGAGGCGAGCGTCCCCTGATTGCGGACGTACAGCTTGCCGCCGCTCACGACCGGATGCGCGAAGCTGGGCAAGCCTTGATCGGCGATCCGGAATCGGCCCTTTTCGTTGTACCCGCTGGGGACGGCTTCGGCCATCCCGACGACGTTATCTTCACTCTGTATATAAAGGTTGCCGTCGGCATAGACGACCGAGCCTTTGCCGACACTGCGGTGCCGCCACATCATCTTCCCGGTCGCAAATTCCAGGCAGGTCAAAATCGAGTTGTGGAAGCCGTAGAGGTAGCCGTTCACGAGAACGACGCCGCCGTGGTGATTCTCCATTTCTCTGGTGAAGTAAATCTCCCGAGCCTTGATCTCACCGCCCTGAGCCGTCAAACCGAGCAACGCGCCGCCGGCGCCGTAGGCCGAGGTGTAAAAGACTTTGTTGTCGGAGTAGATGGGCGTCGTGATGTTGGCCGTGCTGTTGGCCACCCTCTGGTACCTCCACATCAGCTTCCCATCTGACTCGCGGACACCAACACCGGCGTCGGCGGTGAGCGTCATCACCGTCCGGACGCCCTGCACGTCGGCGACCACGCAGGAGGCGTACCCGGCCTCGTCGCTCAGTTCCTTGCTGGTCCAGATCGTTTTCCCCGACATCTTGTCCAGCGCGACGATGCCGGCGCCGCGCCCACCCGGGGTAACGATCACCATGTTCCCGTCGACGAGCGGCGATTCGCTGACCAGCCACGAAATGTTCCGCGCGCCGAAATCGGTCAGGATGTTGCGCTGCCAGATCGCGGTGCCATCCTGGGCCTTCAGACACGCCAGGTCGCCGCTCTCGGTCAGAACGTAGAGCCGGTCGCCATCCACCGTCGGAGTGCCTCTTGCTCCGGGCCCCTGCTCGTTGTTGCGCCACTGCCCCAGGGCCTTGGACCAGACACCCTGGCCGTTCGCGCGGTTCAGCGCGAAGACCACGCTGTCTCTCCCCCTCGACCCTTGAATGAAGATGCGATCGCCGCTGACGGCGACCGTCCCATATCCCGAGCCCAGGGTCGAGATCGACCACACGAGCGGCGG
>JAHFUJ010000293.1:0-1150 GCA_023265105.1 Acidobacteriota bacterium | reverse complement strand
GGCTGTCGTGCCAAGAGCGAACAGAAGAGTCAAGAGGCACCGATGCTTCATCGCCATCGCTCCTTTGAAGCCACGATATCAGAATACAAGGCGCGGCGGGCGGACGGGAGGAAAGAAAGGCGCTTGAGTTTAGCCGGCGATGGGTGACACAATTTTCGGATGTTCCACCCCATCCGGCTCGGCAGCGCGACCATCCTCTGGTGCACGCTCGGCGTGCTCCTGACACCCGCTACGTCCACGGCCCAACTCCGCACGTCGCTGCCGACCATCACGGTCACGGCGCAGAAGGAGTCGGAGGACGTGCAGGACGTGCCGGTCAGCGTGACCGCCGTGACAAAACAAACGCTTGAGGACGCCGGCGTGCGCAGCGTCAGCGACGCGGCGGCGTACGCACCCAACACCTACTTCAACGAGTTCACGGCGCGCAAGCTCAGCAACGCGCGGTTCCGCGGCATCGGCTCCAGTCCGAACAATCCGGGCGTCACGACCTACATCGACGGCGTCCCGCAGCTCAACACCAACTCGTCGAGCCTCGAGCTGATGGACGTCAACCAGATTGAATTCGTCCGCGGACCGCAGAGCGCCTTGTTCGGACGCAACGCCGTCGGCGGCGTGATCAACATCACCAGCGAGCGTCCATCGCTCAAGGCATGGAGCGGAAGCGCGATCGGCCCGTACGGCAACTTCAGCGCGGGCGACATGCGCGCGACCGCATCCGGACCGCTCGTCGCCGATAAGCTGGCGGTGGGGGCGGCCGTCGGCTACTCGAGGCGCGACGGGTTCACGAAGAACGACGTCACGGGACACGACCTCGACTCGCGGTCCGCGTTCTCCGCCAAAGGCCAGGTGCTCTGGACGCCGGCCGAGCGCTGGGAGGCGCGTGCGATCGTGACCGGCGAACGGGCACGCGACGGCGACTACGCGCTCGGCGACCTGGCCGGGTTGCGCGCCAATCCGTTCCACGCCTCGCGCACCATCGAAGGCTTCACCCACCGCAACATCGTCGCGCCGACCGTGCACGTGAGTCGCCGCGGGTCGAAGATCGATGTCTCGACGACAACCGGCTTCGTGTGGTGGAAGACGGACGACCTGACCGACCTGGACTATACCGCCCTCCCCTTCGTCACGCGCAACAACACGGAGGAGGATT
>JAHFUJ010000292.1:4315-5867 GCA_023265105.1 Acidobacteriota bacterium | reverse complement strand
CAGCTCAAATGAACTTCGGAACAAGGAGGTCGCTATGACGCGCGTCCGTTGGTTCGCCAAGTACCGCTTGGTTCTGGCGCTTGTCGCGGTGGTCAGCCTCATCCAGGCTGTGGATCAGGGACAGGCGGCGCGGCCGCGCCGCATCGCCGTCTTCGGCTCATCGGTGGCCAACGGCTCCGGCGACGAGTTCGGCAAAGAAGGCTACACAGGGCTGCTGCGCGAAATGATGGCCGCGCGCGGCTGGGAAGTGTTGAACCAATCGCGCGGCGGCGACACCACCATCACGATGAAGCCGCGGTTCGCGCCGGAGGGCGCGCCGGATCCCAGGACGCGGTATCTGCTTCCGGTCAACCCGGGCTACGTGGTGATCGGCTTGTCGCTCGCCAACGAAGGCATTTGGGAAGCCAAGACCAAAGAAGACAAGGATGCGATCTACAAGCAGTACGCCGACGGCATCAAGGGCTTCGTCGACAAGTCCCGCCAGAACAACATCGTGCCCATCGTCGCGCTCGTCTACCCGCGAATGGTCTATACGCCCGTCGAGTACGAGTACGTGCGGCGCATGAACGTGCAGCAGAGCTCGGGGGACGCGCCGACGGTGAACTTCCTCGGCGCCCTTGATGACGGGGCCGGCCGGTACACGCGCGGGTTCGACTTCGACGACAAACATCCTAACGCGGCGGGTCACCGGGAATTCCTCTACGCGTTCGTGCCGACGCTGTTCGAGGCGCTCGAAAAAGGGAAGCCGACCCCAACCAAGCCGGCTGCTGCCAAAGGGTTCGCGCGGATCGCCGGAGGCGCGGCGCCGCTGACGTTCACGCCGCAGGACACCATGCATCCGTTTGCGATCGGCTTCATGGTTCGAGCGCAGGCTGACGGAACCGTGGCAGCGGTCAGCGGCTCGACGCTCGCAGCCAAGAGCGAGATGAAGAAGCTCGATCGCGGGCGGGGAGCGGCGGTGGAGTTCGAGTCGATCGCGTTGAGCGCGGAGCGCACGTTTACGGCGGCGATTGGCGTTCAGAACGGCAAGTGGATCTACAAATCGGCCAGCGGCACGAGCGTGCCCTCCGGGATCAACGCCGACACCCAGTGGCATCACATCGTGCTCAGCCACTACACCGCCCGAGGAGAGACGCTGTTTTTCGTCGACGGAAAGCTCGGTGGCAAGGTGGCCGAGCGGCTCGAGCCCACCAGGTTCGTGCTCGGCGGTCCAGGTTCGGCGGAAGGCGCTGCCGCGCCCAAGCAAGCCGACTACAAAGATCTGTTCGTCTTCCGCGCGGCGTTGAACGAGGACGAGGCCGCCGCGCTCAGTCAGGGCAAAGTACTGCAGGCGAGTCTCGAAATCTACGCACCGCTCGTCGATTCCCAATTCCGAGCCGACTCGACGGTCGAGAACCGTGCGCAAAGTCTGTCGGTCCTGAAGGTCGGTGCCGGCCGGATCACGCACGTGGACGAAAAGTCGAGCCAGACGCAGCAGTAAAGGCAGTAGGTCCCCGCGAGCAGTGACTTGAAAGATAGGAGGCTCGGCCCAGTGGCCTTGCCGAGCGGTGCT
>JAHFUJ010000292.1:0-4215 GCA_023265105.1 Acidobacteriota bacterium | reverse complement strand
TATCGCGCCCGCGATACAAAGCTGGAACGCGATGTCGCCCTCAAGGTACTACCTCGGGAGCTGGCCGACGACCCCGAGCGGCGCACGCGGCTGGTGCGGGAAGCTCGTGCGGCCGCGTCCCTGAATCATCCGAACATCTGCACGATCCACGAAGTCGGGGAGGCAGTCAGCCAAACCTACATCGCGATGGAATTGGTCGAGGGGCAACCGCTGAGTGTGCGGCTGGCTCAAGGGCCGTTGCCTCCAGAGGAAGTCTTACGCTACGGGCTCCAACTGGCCGAAGGCGTGGGCCACGCCCACGACCGTGGCGTGGTGCATCGCGACCTGAAGACCGGCAACGTGATGCTCACGCCTGAAGGGCGCCTGAAAGTCCTGGACTTCGGGTTGGCGAAGCGCTTGAGCGGAGCGGAGCTGGCCGAGATCACGACGCGGTCGCAGGACTCGCTCACGGAGCCGGGAGCGATACTCGGCACGCTGCCGTACATGCCGCCCGAGCAGTTGCGCGGCCAGCCCGCCGATGCGCGCAGCGACGTGTGGGCGTTGGGTGTCGTCCTCTACGAAACTTTGCCCGAGTACGAATCGGCTGGGTGGCCTTCAACGCCAGACGTCACGATGACTCCCTTCGCGCCTTCAAGAACCTGCTCGAGGATTCTTGACCCGCCACTCGTCAGCCTACAAATCTGCCGGAATTTCCGCCGAACCCATCACCGAGCGCACCGCTGATTCGATCGATGCGACTTCATCATCCTGAAGTTCGGCAAAATGGTCGCGCTTGTTCAGCGCGAGCTTGCCTTTGTTTTGCAGGATGAACCGCACCAACAACGATGCCCTTCGGTCGGGCATGTCGACGATATCCATCGTCCGCCGCACGGCGTGATCGAACACGTTCAAGAACCCGATCTCTTCCTCCAGATCGTGGTGAATCGCCTGTTCGACACATCCGTACAGGTACTCGGCGAACGGCGTCGCGTCCCAATACCGATACAGCGGCGCGGTGGCGTTGTGAACCGTCATTCGTCCGTCAGGATCAAGCGTGTACTTGATGAACGGACTGATCGATGACGCATAGCCGGCCAGCACGGCGTCGTAGCTGCGTCGATCGCGAAGCATCACCGCCGACACTGGGAGCAACACGCCTAGAGGCGTGAAGCCCAGTCGAGCCAGCAGGTGATGAATCAGAAACCGATGGATGCGTCCGTTGCCGTCCCCGAATGGGTGAATGAACACGAACCCGAACGAGGCGGCCGCCGCGGCGCAAACCGGATCAATTTTGGGCTGATACAGCCGGCGGAGCATGTCCATCCAGCTCTGCATGAGCGGCCGCACGTCTTCCGGCTTGGGACACACATAGTGGACATGCTCGGTGAAATCGCGGCGCGTCTGGCCAACAAAATTCTGAACGGACCGCCAATCGGCCTCCGCGTAGCGAGGATCTACAATCGTGTTTTGCAGCCGAACGAATCCGCTGGTATCCAATGCGTCGAAATCGGCGGCGATCGAGAGCGCCGCCACAAAACGTTCGGAGCGGTCGCCCGGTAATTCGCCCTCAATCGCGTAAGAGGATCTTGTCTCTTTTGTATAGAGATAGTTCACGGCGCGCGCCAGGACGTTCGGATCGCAGCCTTCGACCAGCGCACGCGCTTGCTGATCGAGGCCGCGCTGCGTGAAGTGTGAGAGTAGGTCGGTCCGCCGGATCAACGGGCAGTACTGGCCGTTACCGAGCAGGTTGTCATTTAGGAGCTGCCGCCGCACTCGGAACGGCGCTCCCGTCACGTGTCGCTTCGGATCAAGAAGGTCCGCGTAGCCGGTGGGAGGTACGTCATCCACATCCAGCGTGGTTCCGGTCAGGAGTTCGTACAGGTACCAGGCCCGACGCGCAAACAGGCCGGTCTGTTCTTTCCGGATCCAGCTCTCGAGCAGCCTCCGGTCGAGCGCCGAGAACACGGCGTGTAGCACTGCCAGGTCAATAGCCTCGTGACGCATGGCGAACTTGAGATGACCGAGGAGCGTCTTCGGGGCGTAGATGGGCGGATACTGCTCGAAGATGATCCCATCGGCGATCCTGGTACGCCGGGCCCCGGCGAGCACTTCAGACCGCGTCGCCGGCGGGGGAACCGCGAGGCCCAGCTCGTTGACCACTCGCATTAGGCCAACTGGGCCCAAACGCTCGGATGGTGGAAATTCCTTATCCTTCATATCATTAATATAAAATAGTTATCTATATGCCACTCATGTACAGAAATCTTATCGAATGTCCAGACGAGCTGAAACCTGTCCCTTCCACGATGGTCGAAAAAGCTTATCGAGTGTACAAAATCTCTATCCCTTGCTCAAATCGATGAAAAAACCTTATCTAAGAATGCGGTCCTCACCGCCGCCTTCGCTTCTGGACTGCTCGATGGCCAACACGGTGCCGAGGTTATCGCCCGGCTTACCGGCGCCAATGAAGACAACTTTCGATGCAGGCGAGATTGAAAATCGGTGAAGTGTTACTGACCGCCAGCATAGCTGGAGTCTTCGCTCATCTCTTCTTGGCCATAATGCCGGGCGACGTGCCGCTGGGCCAAGGCATCGGAAAAGGCGAAGCGACTAATGCCAGCCAGTTCTGAAGCCTTGCCAAACGCATCTTACGACGAACATCCAACTGCTTCCTCAATCACTTTGGCCGTTGCAAACTCTGAAATCGCGCTGTCGCTGAAGCCAAGCTGACGGAGCACGTCGCGGTTGTGCTCGCCGAAGCGCGGCGGAGCGCTCCCCATCCTTCCGGGTGTGTCCGACAGCTTGATCGGAATTCCAAGAAGCTTCAACGGACCGTACTCCGGATGGACCAGCTCGGCCACCATCTCGCGCGCGCGGAGTTGCGGATCCTCGAGCGCCTCTGCCACTGTGTTGACGGGCCCGACCGCAATACCGCCCTCAGCCAGCAGATCCATCACCTCGGCCCGCGTCCGAGCGGACAGCGCCTTGTCGATGATCGGCCGCAGCTCGTCGTAATGGGCCAGCCGGGCCGGCATCGTTTGAAAGCGCCCGTCCGACGCGATCTCCGGGAGTCCGAGGGCCCGGCAGAAGTTCAGCCACTGCTTCTCGTTGGTGACTCCGATATTGACGAAGCCGTCCTTCGTCCGGAAGCTCTCGTACGGGACGATCGACGGATGCCGCGTGCCCATGCGCTTCGGAGAGCGACCGGTGGCGAAGTAAATCATCGCTTGATACGTCAGCGTCGACACCATGCTGTCGAGCAGGCTGACATCGATCGCCTGTCCTTTGCCGGTCCGATGACGCGCGAGCAGCGCAAGCAGGATGCCGTGAAAGGCGTACAGCCCCGCGACAATGTCGGCCAGCGACGTGCCCAGCTTGGCGGGCGGCCCATCGGGATACCCCGTCAGATCCATCAGTCCCGACTCGCCCTGAGCGACGACGTCGTAACCGGGACGATCGCGATAGGGCCCTGTCTGGCCGAAGCCGGAAATAGAACAGTAGATGAGACGGCTGTTGCGGCGGGCCACCTCGTCGTAGCTGAATCCCAGCTTGGCCAGAACTCCCGGCCGAAAGTTTTCGACCAGCACGTCGGCGCGGTCGATCAAGCTCCACAGAATGTCTCGACCCGCCTGGGACTTCAGGTTGAGGCCGACGCTCTTCTTGTTCCGGTTGATCGATAGGAAGTACGTGCTGATCCCGCCGATGAACGGCGGTCCCCACTGCCGGCTGTCGTCGCCGTGCGGCGGCGGTTCGACTTTGACGACGTCGGCGCCCATGTCGCCCATCAACATGGTGCAAATCGGCCCAGAAAGAATTCTGGACAGATCCAGCACACGCACCTCGTCTAGCGGCGTCATGGAGCAGTCTATTCCGAAGTGCACTGGAGCTGCCGTAGCTATCAGCCGTCAGCTCTCAGCCTTCAGGCCGGATCAGTCTGACAGCTGAGGGCTGTGAGCTGAAAGCTACGTCAACACGGATGAATATCTGTCTAGAGACGGAAGAGCCTCGTCGCGTTTCCTTTCAACATGCGGTCGCGGTCCGCGGCCGGGAGGTTCAACTCCTCGACGACCGAGTTCGGATATTCAATGTCCCTGGCGGCGAAGCTGTCCGTGCCGATCACGATCCGATCGGCTCCGACGAGGCTGATCATAAAGCGGAGCGTCTCCGGATAGTACCCGAGATAGTCGTAATGGAATCGCCGGACGTACTCCTTGAACGGATGTGCCAGCTTGAGCT
>JAHFUJ010000291.1 GCA_023265105.1 Acidobacteriota bacterium | reverse complement strand
GTCCCATGGACGCCCGGACTCCCCGGCGTGGTCGCTGCCGGCCTGTCGGCCGACCGCATTTAGGGGAACCTTATAAGGTTACTAGAAGGATTGCCGCCTGTCAACCGTCCATCGCGCCTTCGCGCCCGGTTCGCACCGACCCGGGCGGTCGCCGCCGACTCACGCGACGATGCGAACGAGGTGATTTTGCTTTTGGCCCTTGCGAACCACGAACAGACGGCCGCCAATCGCCTGTTCGCTCGTGAGCCGCGCCTGCGGATCCGACACGCGCCGGTTGTTCACGTAGATGCCCCCCGATTGCACCAGCCGCCGCGCTTCGCCCTTGGACGGCGCAAGCCGGACGCGCGCGAGGAGATCGATCATGCCGAGCCCTTCGCCGGCAAACTCGGCGGCCGACAGCTCGGTCGACGGCACGTCCTCGAACACGGCGAGGACCGCGTCGGCCCCAAGCGTCACGATATCCTCCCCGAACAACACGCTCGACGCGTGCTCGGCCCGCGCCACGTGGTCGCGACCGTGGAGGAGCTCCGTGACTTCGCGCGCGAGCACGCGCTGCGCCTCGCGTTTTTCCGGCACACGCTTCGTGACCACTTCGAGCGCGTCGATCGTCGGACGATCGAGAAACGTGAAGTACTTCAAGTACGCGACGACATCCCGGTCGTCGGTGTTCAGCCAGAACTGATAGAACTTGAACGGCGAGGTCCGCTCAGGATCGAGCCACACGGTGCCTGCTTCGGTTTTCCCGAACTTGACGCCCGCCGCCGTCATGACGAGCGGCGAGACGAGGCCGTGCGCTTTCTTCCCGCGCAGCTTGCGAATCAGATCGATGCCGGCCGTGATGTTGCCCCATTGATCGCTGCCACCGATCTGGAGCACGCAGCCATAGCGATCGAACAATTGCAGAAAATCGAGTGCCTGCAGGACAAGGTAACTGAATTCCGTGTACGAAATGCCCTCTTCGCTCTCGAGGCGTCTGCTGACCGACTCCTTCTGGAGCATGTAGTTCACGGTGAAATGCTTCCCCGTGTCTCGCAGAAATGAAAGGACGTCGATGGCGCCGAGCCAATCGGCGTTGTTGACGATGCGCGCGGGATTCGGCACGCCGTCGAACTGCAGGAACTTCGACAACTGTGGCTCGATTCCGGCGACGTTTTCATCAATCTGCTCGCGCGACAACAGCACACGCTCCATGGACTTGCCACCGGGATCGCCGATCATCCCGGTGCCGCCGCCGGCGATGGCAATCGGCGAGTGTCCGAACCGCTGCAGCCGCGCGAGCGTCATCATTTGCAGAAGTGATCCGACATGCAGGCTCGACGCCGTTGGATCGAAGCCGATGTAGGCCGTGACGCACTCCTTCGCGAGCACGTCGGCCAGCCCCTCGGTGGCGTCGTACACCAGACCGCGCCACGCGAGCTCGTCGTAGAGATTGCTCATGACAAAAAGGGCGTCCGGTCAAAACGGACACTGCGACCGCAAAGGGCTTTACTATAGCAGCGTATGGCGATCACTCGCCGCGCGGTCCTCAAAGGACTCGTGGCCACCGGCGTCGGCGCCGTGACGGGAACGGGCGCGTACGGCTACTTCTACGAACGTCACCGGCTCGAAGTCATCCGTGCGACGGTACCGGTCAATGGGCTGCCGCCGGCATTGTCCGGCATGCGCATCGGTCTGCTCACCGACGTGCACCGCAGCCGGTGGATGTCTGCCGACGAAGTGGCCCACGCCGTCACTACGTTGATGGCCGCCCGGCCGGATCTGATTGTTCTCGGCGGCGACTACGTCACGTGGGGTGACCGCCGGTACGTGGCGCCGGCCGCCGAAGCGCTCAGCCCACTCTCAGCACCGCACGGCGTCTTCGGCATCCTCGGCAATCACGACGATGACCACCAGATGCCGGCAGCGCTGGTGGGGCGAGGCGTTGAAATGCTCAAGGATGCTCGGACGCGCGTCACGATCAACGGCGAATCGCTCGATCTCCTCGGCATCCGATTCTGGACCAAGCGAGGGATCGACATCGAGCCGCTGACTCGGGGCGCCACGGGCACGACCATCCTGCTCGCGCACGATCCCCGCCGTCTCGCCGAGGCCGCGGCGCTCAACATTCCGCTCGTCCTATCAGGCCACACGCACGGCGGTCAGGTCGTGTTGCCCGTGGTCGGCGCGGTGGCCGCGCAGAAGTTTCCCGTGGTGGCCGGCGTCGGGCGGCGCGGACAAACGACCATGTTCGTGAGCCGGGGGATTGGAACGGTGTACGTGCCTGTGAGGGTGAACTGTCCACCTGAAGTGGCGATCTTGACGCTGCAGTCCGAGAACGTCCCGCGGAACGCGCGCCGCGGCGATCTGCGGAGCGACCGCCCCGGCCGCTGACCTCTTGCGGCCTAGCGGGCGGTTGGCTTTTCCACCAGCGTCGATCGTACGAACCGCCGGCCCTCGATCGACCAACCGCCGGCCAGCACGATCCGAATCGCTTCGGGATAAATCCGATGCTCTTCGATCAGGATGCGCGCCGACAACGTGTCGACCGTATCATCGTCGAGCACCGGCACGGCCGATTGCAGCACGATCGGACCGCCATCGAGATCCGAGGTGACCAGGTGCACGGTGGCGCCCGAGATCCGCGCGCCATGTTCGAGCGCCTGGCGCTGCGCGTCGAGGCCTGGAAAGGCCGGCAGAAGGGAGGGGTGGATATTCAAGATGCGGTTCCCAAACGCCTCGAGAAGCGGCGAGCCCACGAGCCGCATGAAGCCGGCGAGGCAGATCAGGCTCACGTGGCGCGCGTGCAGCAACTCGACGATGGCGCGATCGTAGAGGTCGCGGTTCGCATAGTCTCGCGGATTCAGACTGATCGCTTCAATGCCCGCCGCGCGTGCACGCGCGAGCCCCGGTGCCTCGGATCGATTCGAGATGACGACGGCAATCGTGGCGTTGAGCTGACCCGAGCGAGTCGCATCGATGATGGATTGTAGATTGGAACCGCGTCCGGAAATGAGGACAGCGATAGAAGGGGGACGGGAGCCCTTTTCTGACGGCATCACGCTTGCCTGCTGTTTTCCAGTCACTCATCCCCATGCCGCGCCGAGCCCGGACCGCCCCAGGCGGCATCGTCTACCACGTGTTGAATCGCGCGGCCAAACGTGTGCCCTTGTTCGAAAATGCGGGCGATTTCGCGGCCTTCGAACAATTGTTGGCGGACGCCCGGCTTCGCGTGTCCATCCCGTTGCTTGCTTACTGCGTGATGCCGAATCACTGGCACTTGATTCTTTGCCCACATCGGGACGGCGACCTATCGCAGTTTATGCACTGGATGACGATGACGCACGCGCAGCGATGGCACGCCTACCACGGAACCACCGGAACCGGAGGAGTGTATCAGGGACGGTTCAAGGCGATTCCGATCCAGTCTGACCATCACCTACTGCTCGTGTGCCGCTACGTGGAACGCAACCCGCTGCGGGCCGGATTGGTTCCTGACGCGGGGGACTGGCGGTGGTCGAGCCTGTGGCGACGTGTCCATGGACGCGACCGCGACTTCCTTGACGACTGGCCGATCTCTCGTCCATCGAACTGGGTCGAGTGGGTGAACGAGCCGCAGACTGCGTCCGAGCTGGAGGCCATTCGCCACGCAATCATTCGTGGTGCGCCCGTGGGATGCCCGGCCTGGCAAGCAGAGATCGTCCGGCGACTGTCGCTCGAATCGTCGCTCCGACCGCGACATCGCCCTCCCAAAAGGGCTCCCGTCCCCCTTCACACGTAACGGACGGTTCCGTCGCCGGCAACCACAGATCCCAACTGCACGGCCCCCGGCTCACCGCCACTCGAGAGCGTGTTCATCACACGATCGGCGTCACTGCTTGCACAGACAAGGATCAATCCGATGCCCATGTTGAAGACACGGAACATCTCATCGGTCGAAATACCGCCGCGATGCTGAATGAACCGAAACACCGGCGGAACGATCCACGCGCGTCGATCGATGTCGGCAGCACATCCTTCAGGCAACGTACGCGGCAGATTCTCGGTGATGCCGCCCCCGGTGATATGCGCGAGTCCTTTGACGAGATGGCGCTCCATCAGCGGCCGCACGGCGTTCAGGTACGATCGGTGCGGCGCGAGCAGCGCGTCACCGACTGTCGCGCCAAGTTCGGGCACCAACGTGTCGGGCAGCAATCCACCGACGTCAAACAGCACGTGCCGCGCCAGCGAATAGCCGTTGGTATGCAGACCAGCGGACGGCAATCCGATGAGCATGTCACCCGGCACGATCGTGCGCCCGTCGATGATGCGCTCGCGCTCGACAGCGCCGACGATGAAGCCTGCGAGGTCGTATTCGCCGTCGGCGTAAAAGCCCGGCATCTCCGCGGTCTCGCCGCCCAGAAGCGCGCACCCGTTCTCGCGACACGCGCGCGCGATGCCTACGATCACCCGCTCGGCGACCGCCGGTGACAGCCGCCCCGCCGCCAGGTAATCGAGGAAGAACAGCGGCTCGGCGCCCTGCACCAGGATATCGTTGACGCAGTGGTTCACGAGGTCGCCGCCCACGGTGTCGTGACGGCCGGTCATGAAGGCAATCTTCAGCTTCGTGCCGACGCCGTCGGCGCTCGACACGAGCACCGGGTCGCGGTAGCGGTCGCGGTCGAGCCGGAACAAGCCGCCAAACGACCCGATCTCGGAGAGCACGCCGGGCGTGAACGTGGCGCGCGCGAGAGACTTGATGCGGCGGACCGTCTCGTTGCCCGCGTCGATGTCAACGCCGGCCTTTCGGTAGTCCACTCCGCCAGTGGGATTCGGGATTTGGGATTGGGGATTCGTCTTCAAAAATCAAGCTTCTGAATAAGCGTTTGCATGAGCTGCCTAGGCACGGAACCTTCCGGCGACTCCCAGTACGTTCGGCGGGCAGCGGCGAAGAACAGCTCTTTGTCGAAATCCTCCTCGAGCATGTCGAACCCTTCGGCAACGAGGGCGATCGCCCCGTCGCGGTCCGGATGCTTCTGCAACGCCGCAAGCATCAACGGCGTGTTGCGCAACGCGATCGTGCCGAGCGCGAGCGTCACGGGCGAACGCGTGGGATCGCGCGAGGGCATGCCAATCTCGAACAGCGCCTCAACGGCTTCCTGATGGCCGGCGATCGCCAGCGCCGCGAGCCCGGCGGCCGCGCCGCGTAAGAGCTCCTGGAAGCCGATGTTCTTATCGGCGTACTTGAGCATCTCGATCAAGTACTGCTCGTGCGACTCGCAGTTGACGCCGCCGAGACAGATGGCGGCGGCAATCGACGGCTGCACCTGTCGCGGCGCCGTCCGCTGGATCGCCGCCAGCGTCTCGAGCGCACGCTTGTCACCGATCTTGCCCAGCGCCAACGCGGCATCGTCCTGCAGCGGACCGTCGAGCTTCGCGACGGCTGTCAGCGCATCGAACGCGTACTGCGCCTTGTAGTCTCCAAGCGCCTCGATGACGGCGCTTCGAAAAAAATCTTCGCCACGGCCAACCTCGCGCACAAGCGCTTGCTCGATGCGGGTCGTCTCGCCCCGGGGCGCCGGGTCCGAAAGGACCCGGCCCACGGCCTGCGCAGGACTCTCGGCGCCTGGGGCCGGATACGAAACGACCTGGCCGACGGCGTGCGCCGCCAGCGCACGGACGAGGCCTGGGCGCACGAACTCGGCAAGCTCCGTGTCGAGCGCCGCCAGGAACACCGGCGTCATCGCGCGATCGGGATTGTGCTCGAAAAAGCTGTACGCGACGGTGCGCAAGCGATCGTTGGGGCTGGCCAGCGACTCGCGCATCGCATCCTTCGCGCGCGGGTCGTTGAAGCCGGTCAGCAGCACCAACGCGCGATAGCGCACGTACCCGTCGGCATGCTCGGCGACGGCCC
>JAHFUJ010000290.1 GCA_023265105.1 Acidobacteriota bacterium | reverse complement strand
GCGTGATGTGCAACGCCGTGATGATGGCGAAGGCGATCGCCACGGCGATGCTGTGCGCCGTCGCGTCCGCCACGCGGCCGGGCAGGAACGCGAACGTCGGTTGAACGAGAGAGGCGAGCGCTGGTTCGCCGATCCACCCGAGGCCGATACTCGCCATGGTGATGCCGAGCTGCGTCGCGGCGATGTAGCGGTCGGGGTCGGTCACCGCGCGGCGCACCGCGCGGGCACCGGCGTGGCCTTCGGCGATCAGCTGATCGATGCGCGTCTTGCGCACCGTCACGATCGAAAACTCCGCCGCCACGAAAAAGCCGTTGGCGAACACCAGCGCCAGCACGCCGGCCAGGCGCCACAGCATGCCCGCGAGCGATGGCTCCATTACAAACCTCGCATTTGGTAATCGGGTAATCGGGTAATCGAGTAATCGGATCTGATCATCTGGTAATCGCGCAATTACCCAATTACCCAATTACCAGATTACCCAATTACCAGATTCTTCCTATGCTTTTCTGTTACTGAAGAAGTGGGCGTCGACGAAGTTGTCGATGATCGTCTGGTGGCTTGGATCGACCTTCTCGAACTGGATGCCCATCCCGACGCGGCGATCGCTCCACGCCACGCGTCCTTCCGCGTCGATGTCGCGCTTGGATCCCGGCATGCGGAAGCGGACCTTGACCTTCGATCCGCTGTCGAGCGGGCTCGTCGTGCGGATGGCGATGCCGCCGTGACTCAGGTTGAGCGTCAGCGCCGCGGCGATCGTGTTGCCGAAGCGGTACTGAATCGGAATGCCGAGCACGACCCGCGCGCTGCCGCGGCGGTTGAAGTTGTCGGGGAACAGGTGCGGCGCGAGCGACGGCAGAATGTGCTGGACCGCGCTGTACTCGTTGACGTAGCCGGCGACGCCGAGCGCCGCGAGGTCGCGTACTTCGTCGGCGCTCGCGATCGTTCCGCTGAAGATGAGAATCGGCAGCTTTCCCTCGTCCAGCTTGCGGATCGACCGCACGAGCCCGACTCCGGGCGCATGGGGCAGCCGCAGATCGAGGACGATGAGGTCGATCCGGCCCAGATCGGCGCGCACGCGCGCCAACAGCTCGGCCGCGCTCTTGACGGCGATCGCCTTGTGTCCGGCGTTCTGGAGCGCCGTCCGAAAACGGTCGCGGACGAATGCGGTGTCGTCGGCGACGACCACCGTCTTCGTCGTGACCGAAGTGCTGGCCATCTTAGAAACTATCGGAGCGCGTCATGGTCGAGGTTAGAGCGCGTTGCAGATTCGCGCACGTTGTCGCTATAATCCGATCCTCTTATCGCGACCGACTGCCGGACGGGATTCTGGCACGTCATCGACCCAATTGCCAAACCCACGCCGGCATGACGCGTCGAGGAAGCTATGGCCATCTGCCCTGAATGCGACGCCGAAATCGAAGTCGATGAATTCGATGTCGACAAGGGCGATCAGCTCAGCTGTCCGGAATGCGGCTCGAATCTGGAAGTCACCGGCCTGTCGCCCGTCGAGCTCACCCTCGCGCCCGAAGACGACGAGGAGGACGACGACGTCGTCGAAGACGATGATTTAGAGGGCGACGCGGAGGACGCGGAGGACGATGAGGACGACGAGGATGAAGAGGACGAGGGCTTTGAAGAATGATTGAGAAGGAAGCGGCACTGCGCGGCACGCTCTCGTCGCTCGGTTCGGTGGTCGTCGCGTACAGCGGCGGCGTCGACAGCGCGTACCTCGCGTACATCGCCGGCCAGACGCTCGGCGATCGCGCGCTCGCGGTCACCGCCGACAGCGCCAGCTATCCCGAGCGCCATCGTCGTCTCGCCATTCAGATCGCGCAGCAGTTCGGCCTGCGTCACGAAATCATCCACACGAGCGAAGTCGAGCGGCCCGAGTACCGCGCCAATCCCGCGAACCGCTGCTACTACTGCAAGCACGAGCTGTACACGCACCTCGCGCGGCTCGCGGCCGACCGGCGCGCGGTCGTGGTCGACGGGAGCAACGCCGACGATCGTGGCGATTACCGCCCGGGCCGCCAGGCGGCGCGCGAGTTCGGTGTACGCAGCCCGCTCGACGAGGCGAACCTCGGGAAAGACGAAATTCGGGAGCTGTCGCGTCGCGCCGGCTTGCCCACATGGGACGAGCCCGCGTCGGCGTGCCTCTCGTCGCGCATTCCGTATCACGCGGAAGTGACCGACGAGAAGCTGCGGATGATCGAGCGCGCGGAAGAGGCGTTGCGCGCTCTGGGATTTCGCGTGTGCCGCGTCCGTCATCACGACGAGCTGGCGCGTATCGAGATCGGACCCGACGAGATGGCGCGGGCGCTCCAGCCCGAGGTTGGCGCCGCGATGGTGCGCGAGCTCAAGGCGATCGGATACCGCTGGGTCAGTCTCGACCTGCAGGGCTACCGCACGGGCAGCTTGAACGAAGGGCTGCGGCTGCGCCCGGCCTGACGTGACGGCGCCGCGCGGACCCAGAAGCTCTACCACGGTGGTCACGGACACGAGCCGCGGTCGCGGTGTCACCCACATGGCCGGCGTCGTCCTGGCCGTCGTGTTCTTGGCCGCCCACCTGCCGTTTCTTCCCGCGTCACTCGAAGACCTCGACTCGATCAATTTCGCGTTGGGCGTCGGTCACTTCGATGTGGCGCATCATCAACCACACCCGCCCGGCTATCCGCTCTACATCGCCCTCGGCAAAGTGGCCCACCGGCTGATCGAGTCGGAAGCCCGCGCACTCGGCTCGCTCGGCGTCGTGGGCGGCGCGCTTGCCGTGTTTGGGCTCATGGCGTTTTTTCGCGCACTCGATGCCGACGACCGGCGCACGCGGACGTGGTCGATCGCCGCGACCCTCGTCGCAACGACGGCGCCGCTGTACTGGGTGACGGCGGCGCGGCCGCTCAGCGATGTGCCCGGCCTCGCGGCGGCGCTGGCGGTTCAGGCGCTGACCCTTTCGGCGACCAGCGGCGCCGGCGTGATTGCCGCGAGCGGCCTCTCCGCATTTGCGGCCGGCATCCGGTCTCAAGTCGCCTGGTTGACCGTCCCACTGCTCGTGCTGGCGATCGCGCGTCGGCCGAACATCGAGCGCGGTCGCGTCCTTGTGCGATCGATGGCGGCGTTTCTGGCGGGCGGTCTGGCGTGGGGCCTCCCGCTGGTCGCCTTGAATGGCGGACCGGCGGCGTATTGGCAGGCGCTGTTCAACCAGGGCGCCGAAGATTTGTCTGGCATTCGGATGCTGTGGACGACGCCGACGCCGCGGGAATTCCTGCTCGCCCTATATTACGCGTTCGTCGCGCCGTGGGCGCTTCCCGCTGTGGCCGCGATCCTGCTCGTCTTCGCATTGGTGGGGGCCGTGCGGCTGTATCAGATTGCGCGAACGACGCTCGCGACCCTCATGGTCGCATTCGCGCCGTATTTCGTGTTCGATCTTCTGTTTCAAGAGACCGTGACGACGCGGTACGCGCTGCCGCTCGTCGTGCCGGTGGCGTATCTTGCCGTCCGTGGCGCCGCGCTGTTGGGAACGGCGCCGGCAGCCGTCCTCATCGTCGGCCTCGCCCTCTTCGACGCTCACATCGGGGGGACTTCCATCGCCGCGTACGCACGGCAGGACGCGCCGGCGTTCCGCCTGCTCGAGGACATGCGGACGCTCGCGGCTCGTCCGGGAACGCGGCCGCCGGCGCGCGTGCTCGCCATGCACCGGCGCGAAGATTTCGATCTGCGACGGCCGATTGCCTGGCTCGGCGACGAGATGCCGACGTTTGTGCGGCGGCTGCCGGCGCCGCCCAAGCACGAATGGCTCGAGGTGGTGAAGTACTGGAATAGCGGCGGCCGCGACCAGGTGTGGTTCGTCGCCGATCCGCTGCGGAGCGACCTCGCGCTCGTCGATCGCCCAGGCCGAGCGGGGGCGTATCGGTGGCCGCTCGAGTACCCCGTGCTCATCGGCGGACTGCGGCCGAACGAGATGGACTGGTATCGCCTCGATCCGCCGAACTGGTTTCTCGGCGAGGGCTGGGCGCTGACGCCGGAAACGGCCGGTGTCGCCGAGGAGGACGGGCACGGGCCGGGCCGCGCGCCGATTCGCGGGTGGATTCGCCGCCGTGCCGAGGCGCTCACGCTCGTCGTCGGCGGACGCAACTTCGCATCCGATTTGGCCGCACGCGTGACGATCGCCGTCGACGGCCGGACGATCGACGAACCGACCGTCGCGTCCGGGTTTTTTCTTCGCATGCTGCGTCTCGAGCCGGGTGCGCTGGCGGGCCCGGGTGATTACGCCGAGGTCACGGTGTCCGCCGATACGGTCCGGCTAAAGCCGGACACCACGACTGATGTACCAAAGCCGAACACCACGACTGGGGCGGCAAGTGCCGCGAATGACGAACGTGGCGTCCGGCTTCAGCCGGACCAGACGAATGACGTACGTGGCGTCCGGCTTCAGCCGGACCAGGCGCGCGTCGCCATCGAGCAGTTCGACGCGCAATCCGACGACCGCGCCGTCTTTGGGTACGGCGAGGGCTGGCAAGAGCCGGAGCACAATCCCTTAACCGGTGCACTTTGGCGATGGACGAGCGAGCGCGCGACGCTCCGGGTGCATGCCGGCGGGCACCCGTTGACGCTGACGCTGGCCGGCGAGCCGCCGTCGGTCAACTTCTCGAAGCCGTCGCATGTCAGAATCAGCGCCGGCGGACGCCTGATCGCCGAGGAGGCGCTGTCGTCGAGTTTTCTCGTGCACGCGACGATTCCCGCGGAGCTCGTCGGTGGCGGCGAGAACCTCATCACGATCGAAACCGACCAGATCTTTGTGCCCGCCGAACGCCGGCGCCGTAGCCGCGACCGTCGCCACTTGGGGCTTCGCGTCTTTTTTTGCGAGCTCAAGCCGGCTTCTTAGCGAGGCACAGCAGCGAGCTGCCGACCGGGCTGTCGAAATACCGGAGCCACAGGCTTTCGAGAAAAAGAACTCCGCTCAGCAGCGCGTTGACCGGGGCCGGCGGCACCGAGATCTCCTGCTGCGCGTCTGCTTCGCTCGCCAGGCCGCGCCCGCGGTGCGCGGCTCGGATGGCGGCGAGCGGCAGGAACAATGTGGTGTTTGTGTAGGTGAGCCGCACGATCGTGAATCCCGCGCGCGTGACGAGCGTCGCGAGTGTGGCACGGCTGTAGCGACGCACCTCTCGGCTCAACACCGAGTGATCGCCTCGCAGGATCTCCAGCGCGGCAACGTTGAAGAGGGCGTAGCCGCCTGGCTGCACCAGCCGGTACATCTCGGCGAGGGCGGCCCGCTCGTCGTGCTCGTCGAGCGAGTAGATCACGTCGAACGAGGTGACGAGGTCGAACCGCTGGCTTGGAAACGGCGCGGCGGTGACGCTGGCGCGCGCCAGCCTTTTTCGGCCTAATTCCCGGCCGATGTAAAGTCCGACCTCCGATAGGTCGAAACCGTAAGCAGCCCCGAAGCGGCTGAGCAGGTCGACGTTGGTGCCCGTTCCGCACCCGCAATCGAGAATGAGGGCGTCGGGCCGACCGTCGAGCGCTTGGCGAATCAGGGGCGTGACGAACCAGCGGAGGCCGCGGAACCAGAAGTGATGCGTTTCAGCGCGCGCTGTGGCGCGCAACAGGTGGTCCACGGCGCGCATTGTATCGTTTCCGCCACACGCCGGCACGACATGCCGGCGCGCATTGACACCACTGGAACAACTTTGTAAGCTGCGGCGTTTGAGTTTGTTGGCCACGACGTTACAGGAGAACGATTCATGACTCGCCTTCGTCGTCTTGTTTCTGTCCTCGCGCTGGGCACGGCGATTGCCGTGGTGGCCGCCGGCTGCCATAAAACCGTTCCCCAGCCGGCGCCCACCCCGCCGCCGCCCGCGCCGCAGCCGGCCGCGCCCCCGCCGCCGCCGCC
>JAHFUJ010000289.1 GCA_023265105.1 Acidobacteriota bacterium | reverse complement strand
CGTGGTGGTCGTCTTTCGTGGAGACCAGCGCGAAGAGAAATCCTGTGTCGAGGAAAATCACTCGCGCGGCCGGCCGTACAGGTATCGATCGTGGTGTTCGGCCATGTCAGGCGGAGCGTCGTGGATGAAGCCGATCAACGCATTAGCGGCTTTCCAGCCTGTCGGATCGTCATCGTCCGACACGGCCGGTGTGGGGATCAACACTTCGACCTCGGTGCGCTCCTTGAGCTGCAGCCGTTCCATGGGCTTGAACACGCCATTCTCATAGATCGCTTTGACCGCCGTCGTCATGAGCTTCCTCACGATCCATTGTAGCCTGACTGGCGGGGCTGTGACCGCCCGGATCAGGGCCCAATACAACGCAAACCCACGGCAGGCCGCTCGATAGACCGCTGGTAGCGGCAGTGAAACCGCCGACCTCCGCGGCGGTGGTGACCGCACTCAAGGTCGGCCGGGTTTCAACGTGCGCTGATTCGTTTTCTTTTCGACCACTGACCTCAGCAAACACGGTTTTCAGCGCAGAGCCCTCTGGCGCCTCGCAGGTCCGAGGTGGTTGGCAGGGAGATCGCCCCGAAACGTTCTACTACCGATCGCTCGCTGGTCCGACACGACGCTGGCAACCCACCTCGGGGCAGGTCATCAGATTGAACGAGGGGCCGCTTGACAGGTACAGTACCTGCCGATGCCGATCCGGTACACCAAGGTGCTGCTCCCGGTGCTGACGAGCGACCTGGAACAGCGCTTGGCGCGCAGCCTTGCCGAATTCCCGGAGCTCGCAGACCGAACCGTCACGGTCGGCCTCACAAAGCGCGCGGACGGCACTGCAGATGCCGAGCACATGCGGATTCGGCTGCGCATCAGGCGCCGCCGACCGGTCTCCTACTTCACCATCGGCCACGAGTTCACCCATCTGTTACAGAACGGCGGACTTGGCGTCGTGCCGGGCGGCGAAGTCCAGTGCGATGTCTGGACGCTCGCGCGAAGCGAGCTGTTCCTCGATGACGCGCCCTCGTACCTGTGCCGACATCTTTGGTCGCGGGCGACGTGGGCCCATCACGCTCACCGCGTAAGGGATTTCTGCCTGGAGGCGCTCGAGAGACGGAAGACGAACCGGCGCTATCTGGTGTGGCTACGAGGCAGAATTGAGCGACACATCACGAGGCCGCGGATCCTTGCACCGGAGCCGTTGGGTACTGGAAAGTGAAGGGGATATGGACTTGCCTGCACCGACATCGAAGGCGTCGTCCCGGCTCGCGCCGGAGACTGCCCGCCGCAGGGTTCTGCAATTGAGCATCGCCGGTGCATTGGCCGCAGCCGGTCCGCTGGTTGTCGCACCCGCCGTCGACGCACGCGTCACCGAGATCCAGGTCACGACGAAGGAATCGCCGACCTTTGGCGGCCACTATTTGCGGGCGTCGGACAATACGAGAAGATCGCCGGCGAAGCGTTCGGCGAGCTCGACACGCGCGACCCCAAGAACGATGTCATCGTCGACATCCAGCTCGCGCCCCGCAACAGGAACGGGAAGGTCGAGTATTCGTTCGACTTCTACATCCTGAAGCCGACCGACTTGAGCAAGGGCAACCACAGGGATGGGCCTACAACGCCGCGGGTACGGCCATCAGCCTTCTGCCCTCGGGCACGTCGTTCACGGCGGGCGACATCTATGCGGGTTGGTCGCTGCGGGCCGGCGCGCAGGCCAACGACGGCTGCGAAGGGTCAGGGCAGATGGTGGCGTTCGCGAACACGAAGGCCGAGCGCCTGGCGTCTGGGGATCCGCGGCTGTCGATCGAGGAGCGGTATCCGTCGTTCTCGGCGTATGACAAGGCGGTCAGGGCCGCGGTCGACGATTTTGTCGCGAAGCGGTTCATGCTTCGGGAAGACGCGCAGGCGGCCGTGAACAGAATGCTGCGGGCTGGGCGGGCGACTGGCGCGATCGCGATGGACGGCGCGTACAAAGACCTCCTGGAAAGGTAACCCCGGCAGGTCGCGGCTCGCCCAGGCCTCGACAAGGCCGTCGCTCCGGATCTATACTGCACATATGAGCAACTGTTCATATGTGCATGGGTTCGGCCGATGATGACCAGGGTCTTTCACCTCGACCCCGCGAAGGTGTCGGCGCTCAAGCGCACGCTCCTGGGCAACGACTCGGTCGTGGCGCTCGCCGAAACCTTCAACGTGCTGGGCGACACCACCCGCGTGCGCATTCTCGATGCGCTGGCGCGCACGGAGCTGTGCGTCCAAGACATCGCGCGGCTGCTCGGACTGAGCGAATCGGCCGTGTCCCATCAGCTGCGCCTGTTGCGCGGCATGCGTCTGGTGCGCCCGCGGCGAGCGGGGCGGATGGTCTATTACACGCTCGACGACCAGCACATCGTCGGGTTGTTCGAACAAGGTCTCGAGCACGTCGAGGAAAAAGCGAGAGCGCCTGTCGCACGGGAGCGGGCCAAGTGACCACCTGCACGGTCTGCGAACTTCACGCCGAGAGTGGCGACTAATGACCGCGAGGCCTCCCGTTTGCGCTGTTTGTGAGCTCCACGCCGAGTCGACCTTCAAGATCGAGGGGATGGACTGCCGCGAGGAGGTCACGATGCTCGAGCGCCGGCTCAAACACCTGCCGGGCCTCGAAGATTTTTCCGCGGACGTGATGGGCCAGCGCCTGCACGTGAAGTACGACGCCGCGAAGCTGTCGACCTCGACGATTGCCGGCGCGGTGGCGGACGCGGGCATGCGCGCCTGGCTCGAGCACGAGGAACCGGTCAGCGTGGGCGATGGGACGGCGCGCTGGCGGCGCCTGCTGGTGTGGACGTCGGGCGTCGCGTTTGCCGCCGGCCTTGGCCTGGACGCGCTTGGTGCGGCGGCGTGGATCGCGCGGATCGCGTTTGCCGTGTCCCTCATTTGCGGCGGCGCGTTGACCGCCCGCCGCGCCATGCGCGCCGCGCACGTCCGCTCGCTCGACATCAACGTGCTGATGCTCATCGCGGCCGCCGGCGCGATCGCGCTGGGGCAGTGGTCCGAAGCCTCGGCGGTCGTCTGCCTGTTCGCAATCGCGCAGACACTCGAAGCGCGGACGCTCGAGCGCGCGCGCACCGCGATTAGCGCGCTGATGGATCTGACGCCGAGCGAGGCGCTCGTGCGCGACGCGCAGGGCGAGCGCCGCGTCGGGGTGGACACGGTTCTCCCGGGCATGGTGATTGTCGTCCGGCCGGGCGAGAAGATTCCGCTCGACGGCGACGTCGTGGCCGGCCGCAGCGCCGTGAACCAGGCGCCCGTGACCGGCGAATCGCTGCCGGCCGACAAATCGCCGGGCGACGAAGTGTTCGCCGGCACGATCAACGGGCGCGGCGCGCTCGACATTCGCGTGACGCGCCTCGGTCGCGACACGACGCTCGCGCGCATCATTCACCTCGTCGAGCGCGCGCAGGCCCAGCGCGCGCCGGCGCAGACCGTGGTCGAACGGTTCGCGCGCGTGTATACGCCCGCCGTCATCGTGCTGGCGGTCGTGCTCGGTATCGCGCCCCCCCTTCTCGCCGGCGGGAGCTGGCACGTGTGGGTGTATCGGGCGCTGGTGCTGCTGGTCGTGTCGTGCCCCTGCGCCCTGGTCATTTCGACGCCGGTGTCCATTGTCGCGGCGCTGGCGGCCGCGGCGCGCAAAGGCGTGTTGATCAAAGGCGGGGTCTACCTCGAGCGCGCCGGCCGCGTGCGCTGCATCGCCTTCGACAAGACGGGCACGCTGACGCGTGGCGCGCTTCAGGTCGTCGACGTCGTGTCGTTGAACGGGCTGGCCGAGAGCGCCGTCGTCGCGCTGGCGGCGTCGGTGGAGCAGCGATCCGAACATCCGATCGCGCAGGCCATCCTCGCGTATGCCGCGTCGAGGGACGTGGTCGTGTCACCGGGTGAGGAGGTCGAATCGCTCGCCGGCCGCGGCGCCGAAGGACGGGTCGGCGGCGCGCGCGTCGTGCTGGGCAACCGTCGACTGTTCGAGGAGCGGCGGTTGTCGTCGCCGGCGATCGACCGCCGGGTCGACGCGATCAGCGCGAAGGGACGCACACCGGTGCTGGTCGCGCGAGACGGGAAAGCGGTCGGCATCATTGCGTTGGCGGATCGGCCGCGCGAGGCGGGACGCGACGCGCTCGACCTGCTGCGGCGACAGGGCATCGAGTCGCTCGTCATGCTGACCGGCGATAGCTACGCCACCGCGAAGGCGATCGCCGAGGAGCTCGGGGTCGACGAATTTCGCGCCGAGCTGCTGCCGCAGGACAAGGTGACGGCGATCGACGAGCTGCGCCGCCGCTTTGGATTGGTGGCCATGGTGGGCGACGGCGTGAACGACGCGCCGGCGCTCGCGTCGGCCGACGTCGGGATTGCGATGGGCGCTGCCGGCAGTGCCGCCGCGCTCGAAACCGCCGACGTCGCCTTGATGGCCGACGAGCTGCTGAAGATTCCCTATGCGTTCCGGCTGAGCCGCGCGACGGTCCGCAACATCAAAGCGAATTTAGCCATTTCGATGGTGATGAAAGTGGCTTTCGTGGCGCTGGCCGTCACCGGCGTCGCGACGCTCTGGATGGCGGTGGTGGCCGACACGGGCGCGTCGATCGTCGTGATCGCGAACGCGCTGAGGCTCCTGCGGGCCGACTAAATGCAACCACGAAAACACGAAGACACGAAAAACAAAAAAGGCGCCACCACGGAGGTCACGGGGAAAAACAGGGCGCACGGATAAAAACGGAGGTCACGGTTTCTCTTTTTAGGAAGATCCGTGTCCTCCGTGTTCCTCCTCCGTGTCCTCAGTGGTAGCGCTTTTCGTCGGTTTTGTGTTCTTCCTCTGTGCCCTCCGTGGTAGCGCTTTTCGTCGGCTTCGACAACCACACCTTCGCGACGCGGATCCCATCCAACAGATCGACGCGCATCCGGCGGCCTTCGATCTCGATCGTGTCGCCGGCGCGCGGCCGGCGTCCCAGTCGTCCGAGGACGTACCCGCCCACCGTGGTGTACGTCGCCTGATCGATGTGCAGCGCGAATTGCTCGTTGAGATCGGCGACGAGCACCAGCCCGTCGACCTCTGCCGAGCCGTCGGCCAGCACGTTGATGAGCGCCGTCGCGCCGCCAAAGCCGGTGCCGAGATTGCCGACGATCCGTTCCATCAGCGACTCGAACGTCACGAGGCCCGCCGTGCCGCCGTACTCGTCGATCACCAGCGCCTCGCGGACGCCCCGCCGCCGCATCTCGGCCAGGACATCGTCGGCTCGCCGCGTCTCGGGCACCGTCAGCGCTTCGCGCGCGAGGGCCGCCGCGTTCAGCGGCCCGGCGCCGGACGCCATCGCCTTGAGCAGATCGGTGACGTGCAGGATGCCGATCACGTTGTCGAGATCCTCGCGATAGACCGGCAGGCGCGTGTGGCCTCCGCGCGCAATCTGTTCGACGAGCGCGTCGCGCGGCGTGTCGGCGGCCACGGCGGCGAGCTCGGTGCGTGGCACCATCACCTGGCCCGCCGTCAGATCGGCGAAACCGAACACGCGGTGGAGCATCTGTTCCTCCTGCTCCTCGAGCACACCGGCCTCCTGGCTCGCCGTCACCAGCATCTTCAGCTCGGCTTCCGAGTGCACCAACGCGTGCCGTCCAGAGCCGCGCATGCCGAGCAGGTTGACGACCGCCTGTCCCGCGCCGTTCAGCAGGCGGATGAACGGCCAGAACGCCTTCATGAAGAGCTCGGTCGGTTTCACGACCCACAGCGCCGTCGCTTCCGAGCGCTCGAGCGCGATCGTCTTGGGCGCGAGTTCACCCAGCGTGATGTGCAACGCCGTGATGATGGCGAAGGCGATCGCCACGGCGATGCTGTGCGCCGTCGCGTCCGCCACGCGGCCGGGCAGGAACGCGAACGTCGGTTGAACGAGAGAGGCGAGCG
>JAHFUJ010000038.1:16369-24778 GCA_023265105.1 Acidobacteriota bacterium | reverse complement strand
GCAGGGGCGGCGACGCCTTTGAGATCGGCGTCAGTGATCGGGACGGCGGCAGGGGTCGCAGGTGCGGCGGCAGGGGGAGCAGCAGGTTGGTCGGGCGGAGCCGCAGTCGGAGTTTGGCCCTGGGCCGTCCCCAGCAGCGCCGCGCACCACATCGCAATCGTAAAGGCGAGTAACACCTTCTTCATGTTCGCTTCCTCTCCATTTCATCCACGCGGACAGCCCCACGTGCCGTCATTTTCCACTGGCGGCGGGGCCCCACCCCCGCCGCGAACTGACGCTGACGCCTCACCTCGGATTCGCACGTCCTCGGCTCGGCGTGGCCGCAGGCGCTCACCTGTCTTACTGGCGACGGGGCCCCACCCCGCCGCGAACTGACGCTGACGCCTCGCCTCGGATTCGATCTTTTATGCTCGCGGGGCCCCACTCCCACTCGCTCGCGCTGCGGCGATCGTCATCCACTTCGCGTGGGGCCCCACCCCCACGCTAGCCGCGGGCGCTGACTCGCTCTCCTCGCGCGGGCCGCAGGCGCTTGTCCTCGGCTCGGCGTGGCCGCAGGCGCTACCTCTTCCAGATCGCGTTTTTCATGTAGGCCTGGTTGATCACTCCCATGATGCCGCCCAGGCTGATGGCAATCCCGACAAGCACCAGAATCAAACGCCCGAGCGTGCCGGACGTGATGCCGGGGCTTAACATGGCAACCAGAAAGCCCACGAACGTGATGACGAGTCCCACGAGTACCATCGCTCAGCCTCCTTGCAATCCGCTGTTCGCCGAGCTATTTCTCCAGGTGTTCCAACGGCTTGACCTTGAGAAACAGCACGACGGAAACCGCCGCCGCGGCCAGGAAAAGCACGATGAACAAGAGGTTGCCGTCTCCAAAGAAGGCGCCGCCCAAACAGGTGAACGCCACGAGGAATATCAGAACCGCTAACCCCTGGGTGGAATTGGCTCCCATCCTTCCCTCCATGAAATGAACGCGCCGCTCGGTTCGCACACCACGCCCGCCCGCCTTCGGCCGACTCTGCAAGGCACACTCCAGCACGATGGGCTTCGACGCGTTCAGTAACCACCTGATGGTGAAGATGTTGGGCCGATCGGCCGAGCCCAAGCTGGTACTACAAGAATGTAGTATGTATTGAAATATTCAACAAAAATGTTGCACTCTCACAAGAAACCAACAACGGAGGAGGGTTGGGCGAGCGGCGGCCCGTTCCGCAACGTTTGCGAACGTCAACGCGCCCCCGGGCGCTCACCGAGGAGCGATCGAGGCTGTCAGGCAAGGGATAGACATTTATGTTGTGAATAGACGATTGGATGACATTTATGTCGTCTTCTCGATTCAGACGATCGCGGGCGCCCCGCGCTGCGCCTCCGACGTCGAGGCGCATGGTCCGGCGCGCCGGCCGAGTCGCGACAGGCGGCCGGGTCGAACAGCCGCGTTTTTTTGTGTCATGCGACGCGTGCCGACCGTATCATGGTGGGAGCGTGACTCGCACACAAGTGAGGTTCATTATGGTCCGTCATGTCAGCCTTGCGCTCTCGATCCTGCTGGGCGCGACCGCCCTCGACGCCGCGAACAAGGAACAGACCCGCCTCGAGAACGCCGGCGTCGTCATGGAGGAAATCCTTACGGTCCCCGACAACATCCCCCTGGAGCTCTTGCGGAAAGCCGAATGCGTCATCGTCATTCCGTCGATGGTGAAGGTCGCGCTCGGGATCGGCGGCACCTACGGCCGCGGCGCGATGGTTTGTCGAACCGGCACGGCGTTCGACGGCCCGTGGGGCGCGCCCGCGATGTACACGCTCGAGGGCGGCAGCGTCGGATTTCAGCTCGGCGCGCAGGCGACCGACCTCGTGCTCCTCGTGACCAACAGCCGGGGCGTCGACGCGCTGCTCGGCAGCAAGGTGAAGCTCGGCGCCGATGTGTCGGCCGCGGCCGGGCCCAAGGGACGGAACGTGGAAGCCTCGACCGACGCGTCGATGCGGGCCGAAATCCTCAGCTACTCCCGCACGCGCGGCCTCTTCGCCGGCGTGTCGCTCGCGGGCACCTCCCTTCGTCCCGACGACGATGCGAGCCAAGAGGTGTACGGACGGAAGATCACCGCACGACGCATCGTGACGGGCGCTGGAATCGCGGTCCCGGACGCGGGCCGTCAGTTCGTGGCGGTGCTGGAGAAGAACGCGCCGCGCAACGAATCGACGAATACGACAAAACGATAACGGAGGTATACTGAAGTCTCCGGCTTTCATGAGCCCTGCAGCCTTCCTGGCTCCAGCCCTCACCAAAGCAGATTGCGAGGGAGGGCTGAGTGATACACCGTCCAAGCGGAACCGGAGCGTTTGAATTTGTCGTGGTGAGTGGGCTGCGCGCCGCCCAGTTGATGCGGGGATGTACGCCGAGGGTGGATGGCTTGCACAAAGTCATCATGACGGCGCAACTCGAAGTGGCCGCCGGCAAGGTCGCCAGAGTGCCGCCGCTGACGCCCGCTCACATTCAGGGCTGAGTCAGCAAGCGGCGGCCCTGGGCCGAGGGCGCTGGGGGTGGAGGATGACCACGTGTGCCCACTCCGCGAACCTCTGATCGTCGCGCTGACGGTTCTGGCCGTCACTGGCGGCGCCGCCCAAGACCAGCCGCGGCGCGATACCCGGCCGTTCCGCTCGGGTATCGAAATCACCGGCATCACGGCCACCGTTCGTGACGCCGCGGGACACCTCGTCGCCGACCTGCCGCGCGACGCCTTCGAGGTGTACGAGGATGGCGAGCGGCAGACCATCACCCAGTTCACCCACGACCGGGTCCCGGTCAGCCTCGGCGTCCTGCTCGACATCAGCGACAGCATGTTCGGCCGCCGCATCCAGGACGCGCGCGCCGCGGTCGACCGCTTTCTGTTCGAGCTGCTGGATCCTGGCGACGAATTCTTCATCCTCGCCTTCAATCACCGGCCGCACGTCCTCACGCGGTGGGCCCACACGCCGGACGTGGTGCGCCGGGCGCTCGACGGGTTGCGGCCCTCGGGCGGCACGGCCGCGTACGACGCCGTCCTCGAGGCACTGCCGCTCATCGACAACCGCTCGCGCGAACGGGCGGCGGTCCTCCTCATTTCCGACGGCGCCGACACGGCCAGCACCGCCACGCTGCGCGACGTGCGATCGGCGCTCCTCCGCAGCGACGCGTTCGCCTACGCCATCGCGATCGACTCGCCCGAGCCGCAGCCGATTAACACGCGCGTGAACCCGGCGGCGCTGCGCGAAATCGCCGACGAAAGCGGCGGACGCACCGAGACCGTGCAGACCAGCGCGGATCTGGTCGGCGCGACCTCGCGCATCGCCGACGAGCTGAACCATCAGTACCTGCTCGGCTACACGTCGACCCGCGGGGCGGATGGTCAGTATCACAGCTTGCGCGTCAGAGTGCAGGGATCTGAGTACCGCGTCCGAGCTCGTCACGGCTATGTGGCCAGTCCGATCAAGAAGAAGAGCTGAGCGGCCTGTGAAGAAACCGGCAACCGCCGAGACCGCCGAGAGCGCGGAGAAGAGAATCCTAAGGATTCTCGGCGAACTCAGCGTACTCTGCGGTAAAGTGTCGCATTTTCTCACAGGCCCTGAGGCCCTCGTCGCGCTGCTGCTGCTGGCGGGCGCGCCGGCGTCCGCCGCGCCGGCCGTGCCCGGCGCGATCGACGTGGCGGTGGCGGCGCGGTCGATCCAGCCGGGCGAGCTCGTCGTGTTCACGGTGTCGACCATGCAGCCGGTCGACGGCGTGCGGCTGCACGCCTTCAATCGGGAGATCCCGGCGTTCAAAGAAGACGCGTTGAGATGGCGCGCGCTGGTCGGCGTCGACCTGGCCGCCGCGCCGCACGCCTATCACGTGACGATCGAAGCGAAATCCGGCCGGCAATCCATGGATACGGGCTACGACCTGCACGTCGAGCCGCGCCGCTTCCCGACGCGAACGCTGACCGTCGACGACGCGTTCGTCAATCCGCCGGCCGGCGTTCTCGATCGCATCACGAAGGAAGCCCGCGAGCTCAACGCCGTGTGGACGCGGTCCGCGCCCGGGCGCCTCTGGACCGGACCGTTCGCGGCCCCGGTGTCGGCCGAGGCTGGGAGCAGCTTCGGCTCGCGCAGCATCTTCAACGGCCAGGCCAGAAGTCCGCACAGCGGCGCCGATTTCCCGAGCCCCGCGGGCACGCCCATCGAAGCGCCCAACGCCGGCCGCGTCGTCCTGGCGCGCAATCTGTACTTTCTCGGGAACACGGTGGTAATCGATCACGGCCTCGGGCTGTTCTCGACGCTGGCTCACCTGTCCGTGCTCGAGGTCCAGGAAGGCGACGAGGTCCTCGCGGGGCGGATCGTCGGCCGCGTGGGCGCCACCGGACGGGTGACCGGTGCGCATCTGCACTGGGCCGTGCAGGCCGGCGGCGCGCGCATCGATCCGTTGTCGCTCGTGGCGCTGCTCGGCCGCCCGTAAACAGATATACACGTAGCTGTCAGCTCTCAGCTGTCAGCTGTCAGCTGTCAGCGCGGATCCGGGCTGAAAGCTGAGAACTGGCAGCTGATAGCGACGGCGCGGCCCCTAGCTTAGCTCCCAGCGTGAAACCGACGTCGGCCACGAAGACGCAAAATCACGAAGAAGACGTGGATTTCTTTTTCGTGCCTTCGTGTTTTCGTGGTTGCAACTTCCGTTGGTGAGTTCGAAGGACCCGACCTACACGCGCACAAGCACGCCTGACGCGGGCGATCCGGTCGCCTCGGCAATCGCCGACGCGTACAGCGAGATCTGTCGCCGATACCGATCGTCGCCGCTCGCCGCGATCTCGCGATCGGTCTTGTAATCGACGATGGTCCACGCCCCATTCTCCTCGAACGCCAGATCGACGATGCCTTCGACGATCGTGCCGTCGGCGAGCGTGAGCGAGACCGGCGTCTCGCGACGGCAGGCGCCGCGCGCCGCCGCCCGCCGCGCGCGTGCCAGCAGGTCGTGGGCGAACACACGCTCGGCCACCATGGCCGCCGTACTGGCCGCTTCATCGCTCATTCCGAGCACTCTCGCTTCGGCCGCCGCGATGTGGTCCAGCACACTTCTCGGCGCGTCAAATGGCGCCTGCGCCAGCACCGCATGCACGAGGACGCCGAACGTCGCGCCGCCCGGACGCTCGCCGGCCGTCTCCTCGTCGGCGGCGATGGTCACGACCGCGATCTCGCCGATGGCGGCCCCGGTTTCATAACCTGCGGTGGCGTCGAAGTCCGCCCCTCGACTCACTCGGGGCGTCCCAAGCTCGTCGTCCCTCGACTGCGCTCGGGACGACCCTGAGCCTGTCGAAGGGTCGAAGGACGCCGCCCACTCGCGAACCGTTCTGGCAACGATCGAGGGCACGGCGCCCGCGGCGCGGGCATCGTCGCGCGCCAGGTGCCAGCGGTCGTAACGGCCGCGCCCGTCGGCCACGACATCGCGCGCGACGTCTTTCACGATCAGCTCCTCGCGGCGGACGCCGAACGGCGGCTTCGCGCCCAGCACCAACGCGCCCGGATCCCACCAGACTACGGAGTAGCCGCCGGCCTCGGCGAAGGTGTGCTGCCCGGGACACATCGTCGCTGGCCCAGCGGGTTCGTCGTTCGGGCGCTGCAGCACGGAGTCCTTCGATCTAAACGCCGGACACTTCGGCGCGCGAGTGGCGCTCCGGCGCGCCGCCGGCGGTGGGTACAGTGCGCCATTCAGTGGACCGAACCATCCACCGTCCCACGGATCGTCGCCGAGCGCCGGGATGACGAGCAGATCGCGGGCGCGCGTCGCGGCGACGTAGGCGAGTCGCACGCCCTCGGCCCGATCGCGCGCGACTTCTTCGATCTCGTGCTCGTGCAGCTCGTGGGGCGCCCAGCCGCCGATCTTCATGGCGCACAGTCCATTGGCCGCATCGAGGTACCGGCTCGCGTCGCTGCGGCTGATGCGGCACGTCACGTCGGCAAGAATCACGACCGGGAACTCGAGGCCCTTGGCCTTGTGCACCGTCATCAATCGCACGCCGTCGCTCCCCTCCTCGAGAATCGGCGCCTCGGCGACCTCGGTCGACTCGGCCGCCTGGCGCAGCTCGTCGATGAAACCGCGGAACGAGATGCCGCCGCCCGCCTCGTACTGCCGCGCGAGCTCGGCGACGTGCAGCACGTTGGCGAGCGCCTGTTCGCCGGCCGGTCTCAGGATGAAGCCGACGTGCGCGCGCGTCTCCGCAAGCAGCCGCCCCATCGTGTCGGCGACCGGCCGGTAGTTGCGCCCGCGGTGAAGGTGCTGGAGCAATCGCAGCGCGTCGGCGATCGGCGCCAGATGGGTCGTCGGCTCGCTTGTCAGGGCCAGCTCCTGGCCGGAGTTGCCGCCGAGCTCCTTCGGAATACGGAACGGATGGAACGCGCCGAACCGGTGCCGGAACTCGAGCAAATGCTCGTCGTCAATGGCGAAGAGCGACCCTTTGAGCGTGGCGAACATCGACAGCTCGTCGTCGGGCCATTCGATGGCGGCCAGCGCCGCGCGAACGGTTTCCACTTCTTCGCGGCCGTGAAACGCCTTGCCGCCAACGAGCAGATGTGCGATGCCTCGCGCTTCGATCGCGTCCACGTAGGGGCGCGTGATGTCTTCGCCGAAGCTGACGAACCGCCGGAACAGCACGGCGATGTGACGCGGCTGAATCCGCACGCGCTGTTCGGAGCCGTCGGCCTGGCGCTCGCACACGTTCCATTCGTTCTTCTCGTCGGTCAGCCAGGCGATGAACGCACCGACCGCGTCGGGCAGCGAACCGTCGATGGCTTTGGCCGACGCCTTGAGCGGTCCGCTTCGCGCGTATGGCTTCGGCACCGGCAGCGCCACGATCTCGGGCTGCACCTCGTCGGAGGTCCGGGACGGCGCCAGCGGCACGTAATCGGCCTGCAGCGCCCGCGTGTCGCCGGTCATTTCGCGGCCGAAGGCGGCGTTGACGAACCGCTGAATCGCCGGCACCGCGCGATAGCTCGTCGTCAACTGGAGGACGCGGCCACCGCGTTCCTCGATTTGGCGGCTGACGCGCCAGTACGTGCCAACGTCGGTTCCGCGGAAGCGGTAAATCGCCTGCTTGGGATCGCCGACGATGAACAGTTTGCCGGGCACCGGCTGGGCGTCGTGGCCGTCGGTCACCTGGGGGTCCGCGGCGGCGAGCAGCAGCAGAATCTCCGCCTGAATCGGATCGGTGTCCTGGAACTCGTCGACGAAGATGCGCGCGAATTTCGTCTGGAGGTGGCGGCGCACCGCGTCGTTCGTCTTGATCAGATCGCGCGCTTTCGCGAGCAGATCGGTAAAGTCGAGCGCACCGGCGGCCGCTTTGAGAGCCTGATACCGGCGCGTCGCGCCGGCAAGCTCCTGCTGCAGGCACGCGGCAAGGTCGGCGTCGGCGTCCCTGACGAACTGCTGCAGCGCGGCGAACAACGCGTCGCGCGCGGCGAGCACCGCCGATCTCGTCACGTTCTTACCGAACGCGTAGCCGCTGCCTTTCCGCGTGCGCGAGAAGCCGCGGTCGCGTGTGAGATCGACGAGCCGCGCCTCCCATTCGTCGAGGTTGCCCCCGCCTTCGCTCGCGTCCACATCGCGCGAGCTACGGCCTGGCTCGCCGGAGCGCCGAAGGCGCGAAGGCGGCTCGAATGACTCTTCCAGACGGATCTGACGGCTCAGCCGCCGTACGCCACCGGTGTCGACGAACAGGTTGTCGCGTGCCGAGGAGGCCGTCGCCGTCAGGTCCGCCAGGTCATGAAGCGCCGCGATCAGGCGGCTGGCTTCGGCTGCGCGGTCGAATGCGGGGCGGTGCCACGGACGCGTGTAGTCGCGCCACTCGGCGAGCGTGCGGCCCGCGCCACGCAGCCGGTCGATCGGTCCGTCGCTGTCGCCCACGTTTCCCCGAAACGCCGGCGCGCTTGTCCGGCGCAACGCGCGGCGCAAGCCTTCAGGGGGATCTTGTAGCGCTTCTTGGAGCCACGCGCGGAACGCGCGGCCGTAGAGCCGATCGGCCTGCGGCTCGGTGAGGACCGCGAACAATGGATCGACCGACGCTTCGACCGGCCGCTCGCGCAGCAGCTCGGCGCAGAAGCCGTGAATCGTGTTGACGTGCGCTTCCTCGAGCGTTTCGAGCGCATACTCGAGGCGCGACCGCACCGCCTGGTCCGCCGCGGACGCGCGTTCCGTCTCGAGGGCTTCGCGCAGCCGCAGCTTCAGCTCGCCCGCCGCTTTTTCCGTGAACGTCACCGCGACGATCTCGACCATCGTCGCGCGGCCGGTCGCGAGCACGCGCAAGATTCTGTTGACGAGCTCGGTCGTCTTGCCGGTGCCGGCCGCGGCTTCGACGACCAGTGTGTCGTCCAAGTCGTCGGCGATGGCCCGGCGGGCGTCCGCGTCCGCTT
>JAHFUJ010000038.1:12000-16269 GCA_023265105.1 Acidobacteriota bacterium | reverse complement strand
TCGGGCGTCTTTCGCTTGACGCGTTCCTCTTCGCGCGGACCGCACACCGGCCGAAAGTCGCACCACGCGCACGCCCGCTCGGCCGGCGCGGCCGGGAGGAACCCGTGTTCGACGGCGCGATCGATGATGGCGAGCGCCTGCAGGCCCTGCCCTCGCGTGTAGTCGTTGATTGGAATCTCGTGCTCCGCGAAACCGCCGGCCGTCGTGCAGTAGAACAGCCGGCCCGCAGCGACTCTCTTCCCGAGTCCCCGCTCGACGGCAACGCTGTACAACACCGGCTGCAGCGTCGCTCCGCCGCCGATGATGAGATCGGGATTCGATCGGTTTTTGCCGGTCTTGTGATCGGTGATCCGCAACACGTCGAGGTCGGGCCGATGCTCGATGAGATCGACCGAGCCGCGGAGGACGAAGCCTCCGTCGACGGCCACCGGATCCGGCAGGCTGCGGGGGTCGCGACCCTCGGCCACATCGAACGCTCGCGACGCCCCGCCGGCGCCCAAGCCGAAGCTGAACTCGAAGTATTCCGGACGCCACGCGCTGCCATCGGCGAGCTTCTGCACCCAGATGCCAAGGTCGCGCCGTACCTCGTCGATCTCGTCGCGCCAGACCCGATCGATGGCCGGCGCGAGCTTCTCCGCGTAGTCGGCCGCCACGCGATCCAGGACTGCATCGAGCGTCTTGACCGCGTGCGGCAGCCGATCCACCGAGACCGGCAGCGCCTGTTCCGCTTTCATCGCGCGGTAGAACTCCGCCTGCGCGCGATGGAACAGACTGCCGCGCGTGAGCGGATCCATGCGCACGAGTGGCTCCGGCTCGTCCCACGGCTCGAGGCGATAGATGGTCGCGAGCAGAAACTGGTACGGACAACTGGAGAAGCGTTGCAGCGCCGACAACGAGTACGGCCGCCGACCCAGCCGCTGACTCTCGAGCGCAGCGCGGATCCCCGGCGCGACCTTGATCAATCCATCGCTCGTCGACCACGGGGCTCGGCCGCGGGCCCAGCGGCTGACGACCGATCGTCGGAGCGCGTCATTGAGGCCCAGCAGGTAGTGCGCGTGCCCCTTGACCGACCCGGGATCTCGGCTGTCGAGCAGCGGCTTCAGGACGGCGAGATCGTGCTCGAGGTCGTCGATGGCGCGATCGGGATTCTTCGGCGCGGGCCACGCGAGGCTCGCGCCCGCTTCTTCGGCGGCCTTGGACGCCAGGACGCGATGATCGGGAACGCGGCCGGTGATGGCGCGCATGACGTCGAGCGCGTAAAACGACGGGACTCGGGCGCGCGTTTCGGCGACGTCGAGCCGGGGATACGACAAGTACAGCCGTTCCCGGGCCGCGCCGATCGAGATCTTCAGCAGCAGCCGTTCGGCGCTTCCACGCGCGTCCTGGCCGACGAGCGCCGGATCGAGCGCGCGGCGGCCAGCGTCTAGGAGCAGTGGATCCTCGCGCGGCCGCTGGGGTACCACGCGCTCGGCCAGGCCCGGCACGAACACAACGGCGAAGCTGCGCCCACGCGCCTGATGCGGCGTGCCGACGAACAGGCGGCCGTAACGCCGCGAGGGCGGCTCCCAGTCGAGCATCACCAATCGATCGTGCAGCACGTCGCGTGCTTCCTCGACGCTCACCGGCCCAACCTCGGCCATCGGTCGAAGATCCGCCAGCGTCTGCAGCACACGCGTCGGCCGGCGTAACGCGCGCGCGGCGAGCGCCGAAAAGCGATCGAGCCACTCGCCCCACGTGGCGCGCTCCGGCCAGTCCGCCAGCTCGTCGACAATCGGCAGCGCGAACTCGCGCAGATGGCGGAGGTTCCTCAGATCGCGTTCGTACCGCGCGATACGCGCCGACTCCGGCTCGTCGCGCGTCAGCTCGACGATCCGGAGCTGATAGTCGGCGGCCAGGCCGTCGAGCCGCCGCCGCCAGCGGGCCTTGCCCTCCGCGCGGCTGCGTCCACCGACGACGGCCGACTCGACGATGAGCTCTTCCCATCTCCAGGGCGACCGCAGCGTGCCGGCCACGACGGCTTCCTCGTCGGAGTCGATCGTCGAGTCCGCCGGGTCGGGCGCCGTGTCGGGATCGTCCGCCTGGTCGCGGGGGGCAAGAAATTTGCTGAAGACCTCGTCGCGCGGCGTCACCGAATCGGGCGCGCGCGGTCCCTCGGCGATCCGCGGGACCTGGCCGAGCGAAAGATATTCGTCGAACCGCTTGGCGGACAGCCCGTCGACGGCCGACGACAGCAGGGCGACGAACGCGCGGCCGGCAGGATCGGGGCGCCTCGTGCCGCGATCGAAGTACGCGGGGACGCCGCCACGCGCGCAGGCGTGCTCGAGTAGACCAAGGTACTGCGCCGGCGTGCGGAGGAACACCGCCATGTCGTCGAACGGCACGCCGCGCGAGGCTTCGTCGAGGACGCGGCGGACAATCTCGACCGCCTCGCGTCCTTCGCCCGGCGCCGAAAACAGCGTGACGTCACCCGCCTGCTCGCGCGCGGCCGGGCGGTCGATTGTGAACACGTAGCGACGAAGATTCGCGAGGTCGCTGGCCGCCAGCGCCGCGTCCGGCCGCGTCTCGACAGTCGCACCCAACGCCACGAGCGCGTCGAGCGCGAATACGTCGCCGTCGGGCGCCGTCGCGAGGACGGCCGGGGATCGCGCGACGAGCGCGGCAACAAACTCGCGTTCCACGCGCGAATCGAGCGGAACGTCCAGCAGCACGATCGGCAATTCGGCCCATCGCGCCTGGCCTGCGCGACACGCGTCGGCCGCGAGATGGAACAGCGCCGCGCGGTCGTCGACCGCCGCGCGATCGAACTGCTCCTCGACGCGCGCCAGCAGGCGGCCGATGTCGGCGCCCGCCTCGCCCGCGGCCGCAAGCCGATCGGACGCGACGCCCGCGAGGCGCAGCTCGTGAAGCGTTCGTGCCAGCGCTTTCGGAAACCCAGGCATCGAGGCGACTGGCGCGAAGTACGCCAGCTCGCCCGCGGCGACCGCGTCGAACACGGCGCGTGCGGCGATGGCTTCAACGCCGGCCTGAGAGCCGGGCGCGTGGCTCTTGCTCGCCAGCCGTGCCGCGGCCGCTCGGGCCGCGAGCTCGGTTAGGCTGAACCGCGTGAGGCCGAACGTCGCCTTTGCGCGCTGGGCGATCGTTCGGGCGAGATCGTCCGCTGCACCGCGCGACGCGCCGAGGATGACGGCTTCGGCTGCCGGTGGTCGTCGTTCGAGGAATTGCCGCGCGGCATCGAGTCGCGCAGCCGCGGAGGTCGAGGTCACGACCCGCAGCGCCATATCCAGCTCAGTACGTAGTCTCCGTCTTGAGGGCCTGTGAAGAAACCGCTAACCGCCGAGACCGCAGAGACCGCGGAGAAGAAAATTCTAAGGATTCTCGGCGAACTCTGCGTGCTCTGCGGTAAAACGTCGCATTCTTTTCACACGCTCTTCAGGCGGACCTTGGCACTATAACCCGCGCTACACGCCCGCCGCCCAAACGACGGCCCAGACCATCAGCGCGAGCAGCGCGCCGGCGGCGGCGTCGACGATGTAGTGATAGCGTCCAACAATGCAGGCGACGGCAATGCTGAGCGCGAGCACCAGGAAGATTGCGCCCGCCCATGGCAGCGGACCGACCAAGGCCAGCGCGATCGCGAGCGATCCAGCGACGTGGCCGCTCGGAAACGTGTTCGCGCCGATGGTGGCACGACGAACGAGCCACGACGCGAACCGATGGACGGCCCGATCGCGCAGAACGGCCCTCGGCTCGAGCGCCCAGGGGGGCCGCGTCTGAACGATCGGCAGCATCCCGAACGCCCCGAGCTCCGCGGCAAGGACCATCGTCCAGTAGCGATCGGCGAGCGCTTTATGACCGGCCGCGACAAGTACCGCGAAGCCAGCCGGCAGCAGCAGAAAGCAGCTCATGTAGACGATTTCGAGGTACGCGAGGATCGGCGCCGGCCATCGAGAAAACCTGGTGGCGGGATCGCCGAGCAGGCGTCGGTCCCACTGGAGGAGCCACGATTCGACGCGCGGCGAGGGCTCAACGAAAAGACGGCCGCAGAGATAGTACGCAGCCAGAAGGTAGGCGAGCGGCGCCCATTGACGGGTGACGAGATCGCGGGTGCGACCGATGAGGACGATCGCGGCGCACATCGCGAGCCCACCGGCGGTCGCTTGAAGACGGCGATTGAAGGACACCCTGCGGAGCCAGCCGATCGCGGCGAGGTAGGCGAAATACGCGAGCGCGAGCCACTCCGAATGACGCAAGGATAAAACGATACCTCAT
>JAHFUJ010000038.1:0-11900 GCA_023265105.1 Acidobacteriota bacterium | reverse complement strand
AATGATTGATCTCCGGCCGGTGAGTAACCGGCGCGATCTCGGCCGGTTCGTCGATTACGCGTACGTCCGCAACCGGCGGAATCCGCACTGGATTCCGCCGCTGCGCATCGCCGAACGCGAACGGTTGTCTCCGAAAAAGAATCCGTTCTTCGCGCACGCGGATGTCGAGCTCCTGATGGCGTGGCGTGATGGCCGCGTCGTCGGCCGGATTGCGGCGATCGACGATCGCCTTCACAACGAGACTCATCGCGACAACATCGCGATGTTCGGGTTCTTCGAGGCCGAGGATGCCGCCGCCGCGCGAGCGCTGCTCGAGCGCATCGAAATGTGGGCGCGGCAGCGCGGTCGGGCGCACGTCCGCGGGCCGCTCAACCCGTCGCTCAACGAAAGCGCCGGACTGCTCATCGACGGCTTCGACACCGACTCGATGCTGATGATGCCCCACAACCCGCCGGAGTACGCCGGGTATATCGAAGCGGCCGGCTACCGGAAGGTCAAGGACCTCTACGCGTGGCTGTACGACCTGGACCGGCCGATGAATCCGGTCATCGAGAGGCTGGCGACGCGTGTTCGTGAGCGCGAGCGGATTACCGTGCGGCCCCTCGAGCTCCGCGATTTCGATCGCGAGTCCGATCGTCTGCGCCTCATCTATTGCGGCGCGTGGGAGCGGAATTGGGGGTTCGTGCCGCCGACGCCTGAAGAATTCCGCCGGCTGGCGACCGAGATGCGTCCTATTTTCGATGCCCGTGGTGCGGTCTGCGCGGAAGTCGATGGGCGCCCGATCGCGTGCGCGGTCGCCATTCCGGACATCAATCAAGCACTGAAAGGGACCGACGGCCGGCTGCTCCCGTGGGGTCTCGTGCGGCTGCTCCGCCGCAAGACGATCATCGATCAGGGGAGGCTGCTGCTGTTCGGCGTGCTCGCAGAATATCGCGGACGCGGGCTGTATCCGCTCCTGTTGGTCGAGCTCCAGCGTCAGATCGCCGGATCGCGCTATCGCCGCGTCGAGTTCTCGTGGATTCTGGAGGACAACCGCGACATCAATCAGCCGGCCGAACAGGCCGGCGCGCGGCGCTACAAGACCTACCGTATTTATCAGAAGGCGCTGGGGTGAGCCGCCGCGTCGCCGTGACCGGCGCGACTGGGTTCATCGGGCGTCATCTGACGGCGCACCTCGTCGCGCGTGGGATCGACGTGCGGGCGATCGTGCGGCCCGACTCGCCGCATGCGGCGCCGGCCGGCACCACGGTAGTCCGCGCGCCGCTCGTGGCCTCGGCGCTCGAAGAAGCGTTCTCCGGCGCCGACGCCGTCGTGCACCTCGCCGGGGTCGTCCGCGCGGTCGGTGACGATGTCTACGCCGCCGTCAACGTCGAGGGCACGCGAGCGGTCGCGGAGGCCGCGCGCGCCGTGGCCGCCCGTTTGATTCACATCTCGAGCCTCGCGGCCGCCGGTCCGGCCTCCGCCGCGGCGCCGCGATCAGAAAGCGATCCGCCCCATCCATTGACGCCGTACGGCAAGAGCAAGCTGGGCGGCGAACAGGTTGTGACGAGCGTGACGGGATTGCGTTGGACGATTCTGCGACCCGCCGCCGTCTACGGGCCTGGCGATCGCGCGATGCTGCCGCTCTTCCGATTGGCCACGCGGGGCATCTTGCCGCTGATCGGACCATCCAACGCGGCCTACACGTTCGTTCACGTCGGCGACGTGGTGCGCGCGATCGACGCGGCGATCGACGCGCGGTCGGCTGGCGACATCGTGTTCGTTGGCCATCCCCGGCCCGTGACCGCACGAGAGATCCTGGAGGAGATTCGAGCGGCCGTCGGACGGCCGGCCTTACTGGTTCGAGTGCCTGCCCCGCTCGGGCGGATGGCGGCAGCGGCATTGGACGTCGTGGAGCGAATGATCGGCCGGCCGCTCCCGCTCAATCGGCGGCGCTACTCGGAGCTCTTGGCCGAAGGGTTTGTGTGCCGCGTCGATCGACTGCGCGACCAACTCGGCATCGTCGCGGCGATCGATCTTCGCGAGGGCCTCGCGCAAACGGTGGCCTGGTATCGCCGCGAGGGGTGGCTGAAGTAGTCGCCCGCATCGGACTCGTGCGATTGGCACCCACCGCCCATCCACCGGACGCCGTGCATATGGCGCCGGGGCCAATCCACGGTTGGCAAGCCCGCGGAATCCAGCAAGTCTATGTGCCGATGGCAATTGACCGGGGGCCACGGCGCCAGCACAATGGCCGCACACGATGCGGCGTGCGTGAAGGCGCGTGGACGTGCCGTAGGCAGGTAACGCCAGTTGGCGCCGTCCACGCATACAACGTTAGACAGACGAAGAGGTATTCACCATGCGAGACAGCGGTGGTTCGATGAACTGGCTACTGCTGATCACGATCTTTGTCGTGTCGGCTAGTGGGCAGGGCCCAGTCGCTACACAAGAAACAGCGCCCTGGCGAGATCCCTCGACCCATCAAGTGCGCTTTGTCAGTATCGATGGCGTTCGGCTCGAAGTGCTGGACTGGGGCGGATCGGGCCAACCCCTCGTGTTGCTCGGATGTTACCTGACGGCGCATGTGCACGACGAGTTCGCCCCGAAGCTGACGAATCAGTTCCATGTATACGGCATTACACGACGAGGGATCGGCGCGTCCGATAAACCGGCTACCGGGTATACCGTGCAGCGGTCCGTAGACGATCTTCTCGAGGTGCTCGATTCCCTCAACGCTCAGAAATCTCTTCTGGTCGGCACTTCATGTGCCGGGCAGATCCTGACCATGTTCGCTTCGCACCATTCCGACCGTCTCAGCGGACTCGTCTATCTCGACGGAGCGAGCGATCCGACGACTCCTGCATATGATCCGCCGATGCCGGATCCCACAACGCTGCCGCGCCCGATCAGGCCGGCGCCGGCACCGGACCGCAGCTCGTTCGAAGCGCTCACGCAACGACCCGGTCTGAAGGTCAGCTTTCCCGAAGCTGAATGGCGTCAACAGTTCGCCGCGAATCCCGACGGTTCGGTGGGTCGATCGCTGATGTCTCTGGAGATACGCCAGGCGATCACTGTGGATGCGAGGGTGAAGCCGAATTATGCGGGCATACGCGTGCCGGTGCTGGCGATGTACCAAGCGCAACTCCCATTCGAGGAAGTGGCCGCTGAGTTCGACATTCGTAACGAGCAGGAGCGTGCCGCGCTTCGCCAGGAGTACGCGGCAACGCGCGCCATGTACACACGATGGCAACAGGATCTTCTCGCTGGCGTCCCAACGGCTCGAATCGTCGAACTGCCGGGCGCAAATCTCTTCATGTTCCTGTCAAATCAGGCTGACGTGCTTCGCGAGGTACGAGCATTCGCGGCCCAGCTAACCGCGCGGTAGCGCCACATCGATGGCTTGTTGAACCGGGCTTGTCTAACCTCCAAATGGAGCCGACGCGCCCAGTCTCGTGCGGTGATGTCGCTGCGGCGCGCGGCTCATTTGGAACTTAGCTGGCATTGCCGACCCGTAAGATCTCGGGCACAATCGGCGGGTGAAATTCGAAGTCGTCGGCAGCATCCAGCACGTTGGAACTATTGCAGCAGGTCCGGGCGTCAAGGTCCGATCGTTTCTTCGCAAGACCTACGGTCGCGGCCGGTGGCGAAAGATGAAGGGGATCGCAACTGTACGGCTTGCGAATGGAAATCTGCGTCGAGTAGAGCTACATTGGTACGAGGCCCACGGCATCGGGAAACGGGACCTTAAGATTAAGAACTACCTGGACAAGCCATGAAACGACCGGCCAAACCATTCGCGCTGTGCCTCGAGAACGCTGGGAACGAAGCCTCGCTGATCCTCGGCAAGATCTATCGTATTCTGCCCGATGCACGAGCCGCGAAGGACAACCTCGTACGGATCATCGACGAAAGCGGGGACGACTACCTCTTTGACAAAAGCCAGTTCGCTGTTGTCGATTTTCCGCAAGCCGTAAGAAGGAAAATTCTCGCTCTTCAAAAGGCCAGCTGACAAAGCGCTGGAGCGGTCGGCGCTCGTGTGAGTGAGAGCGCCGCGGCCCAGCGCTCACCTCGTCGATCGTCGAGCCTGGCCGCGTTCGCGTTCGACGCTCCGAGCCGGCTGTCCACGAATAGGGTTCCAGCCGACAGCGGCCAGGATTGAAACCAGAGTAATGGCTGCCAAGAGCCCAGCTCTGTAGTTGTTCCACGCAGGGGTCGAAAGTACCGCAGAGGCCATTCAGGAGGTCTGATGCGGCGATCGACTCTGATCCTAATTCTGTCGATGACGACTCTCGGTGGGTGCAACAGGCTGTCCGGATTGTCCCAAAATGACACGCCCAAGATCGAGGACACCTATCAGAGATTCCGTCGAGCCATCGTGACCGCCGATCGCGCGGCGCTGGCGCGCCTCCTGGCGAAGGAAAAACTGGCCGATCTCGACGCCCCAGATCTCGATGTGAAGCTCAAGATTGTGGCGGCGCTCTACCCTCCGCACCTCACGACGAGCGCCGTGGAAATCAACGGCCCGACGGCCACGCTGAAGCTTTCGGGTGCCGTCGACCAGGGCCACGCGCAGGGCACGATCCTGCTCGTGAAGGAAGACGGCGAATGGAAAGTCGTCAACGAGTCGTGGAGTGTCAAACTGGATCTCTCCGCTGCTGATGCATCGGCGGCTCCGTCCATCCCATCGACCCCGGCGGGCCGTCCGGACCCGACGGAGTATCGCAAGCTGCGAGGACAGTGGCTCGGTCCCGACATCGCCACCGGGATTGAGTGGACATTTTCCTTCGGCGACGATTTCGCGATGGCGATCAGAAGCGCAAATCATCAATGGTACGAAGGACTCGCGGCCTTGCACGCCGAGCTCGGCGCCAACAAGGGTGGCTCGCTCCGCGTGCAACCGGGTTCCGGCGTGCTCGATGTGGACGTCACGGACGGATCGTCGCCCGAGTTCAAGGGCAAGACGTCGCTGGGCACCTACTATCAGGAGAGCCCGACCGAACTCAAACTGTGCGCAAGCCGCCCGGGAGTGCCCATCCGCGTGCTGGCATTCGACCGGTCGACAGATGATGTCCGCTGCTTCCGCCTGACGAAGATTTCCGAGGCGCCGATCGGCAGCAACGTTGCGACCGCCCCGAGCGATGTCGCGCCGATGAGAGGCCGCTCTTCGTTCTGACGCGCACGCCGGAAGTCTTTGCCAGCTCCACGCCAATCGTCGTAGCATGCGTGCGGTCTATGATCTGCACCAGTCGGACGTGTTTTTTGTCGCCGACGATCGTGGCTCTCCTGCTCGTCCTCGTGCCGTCCGCGTCGGCCGGCCAACGAACGGGCGATCGATCGGTCGTGATTCTCAGTCCGGCCCGGGGCGACGGGCGGCTGGCCCTCACCCGCGAGGCGATCGTGTTCTGGAATCAGACGTTCTCGGATCTGATGCTCCGGCCACGTTTGGTTGAAGCCGGCGTCATTGTCGCTTCCCCCATCACCCGTGTCCTGGAAACGTACGCCCGGGGGATCTCGCTGCGTGCCGAAGGCCTCGCGCCGTCAGACGCCGGACCCGCCGCGCCTCGCGAACTGACCACACTCAGGGGCGACATCGTGGTGTTCCTGTCCAAGCAAGACATCTTTTCGGTGACGCGGCCTCTTGCCCCACCGACACGGTTCTTCATCGTCATCCAATCGGATCGCGCGTCGCCAGTGAACGCTCCCGACGTGGCACGCAACGTGATCGCCCACGAGATTGGACACGCGCTCGGGCTCGCGCACAACGCCGACCCGACGACGCTCATGTGCGGCCCGTGTGAGCCGGTAGTCTTTGGGTCCCGCGGACGGGTGTTTCCACCGCTGACGCCGGAAGACCGCGCACGGTTGCTCGAACTCAATCCGGCGCGATAGCGTCGCTCCACAACCGCGGCGCGGGGCTTTAAGGCTGCTTTCACAACGGCGTATCACGAAGGCGCGAAGACCCACGAAGGCTACGAAGCGCTTTGATTAGAGAACTTCGTGTTCCTTCGTTCACTTCGTGACTTCGTGATGCAACGGGAATCGGTCGACAACGTTATGATATTGTGCTGTAGGGCCTAGCGATGCGACGCGTACGCGACTGGAGTCGTCTGGCGGTGTTCTCCGCGATTCTGGGCGGATCGCTGGTCGTTGCGGGATTGTCTCCGGCGGAGTATCCGCAGCACCTGAATGCCCTCGAAAACCGACTGACCGCCGACACCGAAAACCTCAGGCTGGCGGCCGAGTACCGCCAGCTCGTGATTGCAACGGCGGCATACGATCGTGCGATCAAGTTCTTCGAGAAGCAGGCGGAGCGGTCCGGGGCCGGACCGCACGCGTTCCTGAATCTGGCGTTCGCGTACATCGACAAAGTGCCGGTATCGGGCACGATTCGGCAGGTCTATCTGGGGCGCGACGCGATCGGCGCGCTCACCCGATCGATCCAACAGGAGCCGACCGACGTGGCGTACCTCGTCCGCGGTCTCGTCAACCTGTATTACGACAATGTCATCTTTCATCGCGCGGCCAAAGGCATCGCGGATCTCGAAGAGGCGCGGCGTCTGTCGGCGGCGCATCCCCGGCTGCGCTACGTGCCGCGCATTTTCCTCAGCCTGGGCGACGGCTATTGGCGCGTGAAGAACGCGCTCAAGGCGCGCGAAGTGTGGCGCGACGGCCTCGCCGAATTCCCCGATCACGAGCCGCTGCGGGCGCGGCTCACCTCGAGCGACAACATCATCCGGGGGCTCATCGCGCACACGTTCGATCCCGACGAACGGGTCGACACGAGCCTCCGCGAAGTGTTTCCCGACGTGCCACAATTCGCGCCGACCTTCACCAAGCGGTAAGCAGGACCCGGCTTGCGCATCGCCCTGGTCACCGACTGGTGGCTGCCGCGGATTGGCGGCATCGAATCGCAGGTGGCGGATCTCGCGGCGATGCTCGCCTCGCGCGGCCACGCCGTCCGCGTCCTGACCACGACCGAACGGCCGGTCGGCCCCTCCGGCATCCAGATTGACCACATCCGATCGCCGATGATCGGCGACGTCGCGGCGCCCGATCTCCGTCGCGTCGCCGATCTTGCGGCGCGCCTGGCGGACGGCCGGCCCGACGTCGTCCACGCCCACGGCATGTTTTCGCCCCTGGCGATCGGCGCGCTGCTTGCCGCGCGGCGTCTCGACGTGCCAAGCGTCTCCACCACCCATTCGTTGTTGCGGCCTTGGCCGGTGTTCGTCGCGGCGACGGCCATCTTCCGGCTGTTTTCCAATCGCGCCAACGTCGTGACGGCCGTCAGCGCTGCCGCCGCGAATGATGCGAGAAGGGCATCGGGCCGGGAGGTCGTCCAGATTCCAAACGGCGTGCACCTTGACGAGTGGCGAGCGCGAAGTGGTTCCTCGGACGGCGTGCACATCGTGGCGATCACGCGGCTCGTGAGAAAGAAGTCGCCCGTCGATCTCGTGTACGCGCTGCACGAAGCGCTGCGGCGCGCGCCGCCAGGGCGCGTGCGGATGACCCTCGTCGGCGACGGTCCGGAGCGGTCGCGGATCGAGCGCGAAGCAGCGCGGCTGAACATCTCGGGACACTTGGCATTGCGCGGCGCCTGCACGCGCGCCGAAGTGCGCGAATTGCTCGCGACGGCCTCGATGTTGGTGCAGCCGGGACGCCACGAAGCCTTCGGCCTCGCCCTGCTCGAGGCGCGAGCCGCCGGCGTGCCGGTGGTGGCGATGGCGTCAGGTGGGGTGCCGGAGCTTGTCGAGGACCGCCGCCACGGACTGCTCGCGGACACGGCCAAGACATTTCGTGCCGCCGTCGCCGAGCTGGCGACCAACGACGACCTCCGAGCGCGATGCGCGGCCGCCGCGCCGCAGGGTCTCGAACGGTTCGATTGGCAGCGCGTGATCGCGGATCATGAAGCAGCGTACGCCAGAGCCGCCGAGGGCGGAAGGGGGACGGGAGCCCTTTTCCGAAATGGAAAAGGGCTCCCGTCCCCCTTCCACCACGACTGCTAGCCTGACCAATGCCGCCGGTTGCGCTACGATAAGGGCCGATGGGTTGGCGCGACCGACGAGGGCGTGGCGCGGTGAACGCCTATTTCACTGTCGATGTCGAGCACGACTGCCCGCCGTACCTCACCACATGGCGCGGCATCGAGGAAGGCATGCCGCGGCTGCTCGCGATGCTCGATGAGGAGCAGGTCCACGCCACATGCTTCACGACGGGCGACCTAGCGCGCCGATATCCAGAAACCGTGAGGGCGATCGTCGACGCAGGGCACGAGCTTGGGTGCCACGGCGACACGCATCGATCGTTTGCGGAGATGACGTTGCCGGAGTCGGAGGCCGAGATCCGCGTGGCCTCCGACACGCTGCGTGCGTTTGCGCCGGTCGTGTCGTTCCGTGCGCCCTATCTTCGGTTTCCGGCGAAATACGTCGCACTGCTCGGCCGCCATCAGTACGCGCTTGATTCTTCCGAAGGCCGCCACAAGAAACTGCTTGCGTCGGTGCATCGCGACCACGGCGTCCTGCGCGTGCCGGCGTCCGTCACGTCCTCGACGCTTCGGTGGCCGGCGTTCGCGCGACACGCGCTGTTCTCGCGGCTGTCCGATCCCGTGGTCCTGTTCGTCCACCCCTGGGAGTTCGTCGACCTGACGCGCGAGCCCCTCCGCTTCGACTGTCGATTCAAGACGGGTGACGAGGCGCTCGAGTGCGCCCGTGCCGCGCTTCGGTTCTTCAAAGCGCGGGGCGCCACCTTCCGACGGATGCGAGACTGTGCCGCCGCGTGAGGCGGCCGACCCGCGGCGGGGGTGTGGTTCGCGCTGGCGACGATCGCCGGCGGCGCCTCGTACGCGCTAAACTTCGCAGGTGTCTTTTCGCGTCGGCCCGTGGTCGGCTGCAGCGACCGCCGCGCTGCTGTTGGGGTTCCAACTGGCGCTGCAGACCCATCTGAGCCGCGTCGACTCGCAAACGGCCGACGAAGCCGTGCATCTCAGCGCTGGCTACAGCTATTGGGAGTGGCGAAGCTTGTCGCTCAACCCTGAACACCCGCCGCTCGTCAAGCTGTTGGCAGCAGCCTCCGTGCGTCTCCTGCATCCGAAATTCCCCACGATCGAGCATCGCGAACGCCTCGACGACTTCTTCTACGACAGCTGGTTCGAGAACCGCGCTCTTGGCGAAGCGTTCCTCTACAAGGCCGGGAATGATGCGGACAGACTGCTCTGGTTTGGACGACTTCCCGCCACGCTGCTCACCTTGCTCCTGGGCGCTTCGATCTTCCTGGTCGGCGCAAGGTTTTTCGGCCCCCTGGGAGGTCTCCTTGGGACCGCGCTTTACGTCTTCGATCCCACGATCGCGGCACACGGCCATCTCATCACGACCGACGTCGCGGTCTCGCTCGGCGGGGTGGCGGTTTTGGCCGCGACCTGGAGATTCGCGCACGAGCCCCACGTGGCCAACGCCATCCTGCTTGGCCTGGCGTGTGGACTGGCGGCGATTGCCAAGTTCACCGCCATCATCTTTCTTCCGATCGTGCTCGGCGTCGTCGTGCTGCGCTGCGGAGCCCTCGGGCTTGTGCGCCGCGCGCCACAGCTCATGGTCGCCGGCCTCGTGGCGTGGTTCATGATTCTCGCGGTGTACGGCTTTTCGCTGGCCGTGCCGCCCGCCGTCCTCTCGGTCTCGACCGTCGTCACGACCACGAATCATCATGCCCTGGCGGTGCACCCGATCCTCGATCGGACGTACAGCCTGCTCCGGTACGTCGCGGTCCCTCGCGCATACTTCAAGGGCCTGATGCTGATGCTCGCGCACGTCACCGGCGGCCACGACGCCTTCCTGCTTGGTGCACGAAGTCAATACGGCTGGTGGTACTACTTCCCCGTGGTCTTTGTGACGAAGACCCCGATTCCGGTGCTCCTGCTGCTCGTCATCGCGGCGTCGGTCGCCGCGACACGATGGCGCGAGCCGGCTCGATGGTATTGGCTCGCCGCGGCCGGAGCGTACATTATTCTCGCGATGACGTCACGAGCGGATCTTGGGATCCGTCATCTGATGCCCGCGCAGGCGTTTCTCTTCATCGGGATCGGGGGCCTTGCCGAAGACCTGCCCACGCGACGAGGGCTCGCGATGCTGACCGCCGGTCTGCTCGTCTGGCTCATCGTCGGCTTTGCTCGTAGTGGCGATCAGTATCTCGCGTACTACAACGAATCCGTGGGCGATGGCGGCTACCGCATCGCCGTCGATTCGAATCTCGACTGGGGACAGGATCTCAAACGGATTCGGACCTATCTCGATCGTCATCCCGAGATTGATCGCCCGTATGTCGAATACCCGTGGGATGGCCCGTCGAGTCTCGATTACTATGGCATTCGGCATATGTCGAGCGACGCCGCCACGCCGAATGCATCCGGAGTGCTCATCATCAGCACGACCATGTTGTGGGATCCCCGATGGGCGTTCATCCGAAGCCTGCCCATCGAGGACCGCGTCACCCCGGGAGTGTTCGTGTACAGGCTACCCAGCGTTCCGTGAAGCGGTTGTCCATCGTCATTCCTGTCTTCACCGAGGCTCTCCGGACGCTGCTGTCGGCGCTCTCACAGGCGGTGCACCGTCTGGGCGAGGCGAAGCTGCCGTTCGTCGTGCTCGCCCTGGCCTTGTTCCTCTTGAGCTTGTGGGTCGGCGCCGTGCGCTGGCAGCGCCTCCTGGCGACGATGGGCTGCCGAGTGCGCGTGATCCGGCTCGTCCTCGTCAATCTCGTCGGCATCTGCGCGAACAACATGACGCTGAACAGCCGCGTGGCCGGCGAAGGCGCGCGGCTCGTGGCACTGCACGTGACCGACGGCGTGGGCGCGGATCGGCTGGCGATCTCCACGCTGTACGAACGCATCACAGACGCGGTCGGGGGCGGGCTCGTCATCATCCTCGCCCTACCGGCGGCGTGGACTCTCGGCGCATCGCTGCGCGTCACGCGGACGGCGATCGGGGGCGCCGTCTTGCTCGGAGTCGGCGTCCTCGCCTCCGTGGTCGCGGGCCGGTGGCTCGCCCGGCTCCCGATCGCCGACCGGTGGCGGACCGCCGCGGCCAAGTACGCCGTCAGCCGCTCGACGCTCGCCTTGACGACCCTCTGTTCCGTGACGATCTCGATTCAGGATCCATTGCGCCTCATGGCGGTCGCGGCGGCGTTCGGGGTCGGGCTCTCCTTGCCTCAGGCTGCCATGGTCAGTGCGGCGTCGATGTTCGCCGGAGGCATTCCGGCCATCGGGGCCCTCGGTGGCATCGAGGGTGGCCTGATTGCGGCCCTCGTCGCCCTCAAGGTGGACGTGACCACCGCCGTGGCGATCACCGCGCTCGAGCGGGGCATCTCGCTCGTCTTCAGTACCGCGGCGGGATGGGGCGCCGTCGCATGGCTGGGCGGCGGCCGATTCTGGCGCAGTCTCTCGAGCGGCGGGCGAACCGCCGACGAGGGGCGGACAACTGCAGATACCGCGTCATCCGATGTTGCCGATCCGAGAGTGGTGCTCTTTGTGTGCGGGAATGGCCCCGATCCCATCACGCTCAGAAAAATCGAAGCGCTCGCGTCGAGCGGAGCGTACGACGTCCATCTGGTCTACTGGCGCGACGGCGCCTCGCTGCGGACCTATCCGTTCAGCGCGGCCATTCCCTCGTCGTCGATTCACCCGGTCGACCTTCCCGATCCGAACGGGCCGCCGCTTCGCGGTTTGCGTCTCCTGATCCGGTTCCACGGACGGCTCTTCTCGATCGCCCGTGACTTGCAACCGGATGTGGTTCACGCCGTCAACTTCGACATGCTGGTCGGCGCGTGGTTGTTGTGCCTGCGGCGGCCTCATCGCACGCTGGTGTACGACCTGCTGGACACCCAGGAAAGCCTCCGGCGATGGCCAGCCGTGATGTTGCAGCGTGTGATCATGCGGC
>JAHFUJ010000037.1:4251-25066 GCA_023265105.1 Acidobacteriota bacterium | reverse complement strand
AGTCGCGCCAAGAATTGTGCGTACGCATCCGGGCCTTCCGCCAGGGCCCGGAGCTGCCACAAATAGAGCAACGCGAAGAAGGCGACGAACACGCTCGTCAGCTCACGCAGGACGAACTTCACGTACGCGCGGTCCTTCAACCACCACAACACCGGCATGCGGTGCCGGTACCACCTGGGGTGATACGCGGTGTGCTGCCTGAGTCCGCTCATCGCGCGCTCCAAGGAAGCAGAAAAGACTGGAGCGTGTCGAGCGCGCCGGCGAGCTTGTATTGTTGGATGGCGCCCGCCGGATCCACGTGCTTGGGGCACACCTGCGTGCACTCGCCGACGAACGTGCAGCCCCAGATGCCGGCGTGGTCGGAGAGAATCTTCATCCGTTGCTTGGCGCCGTCGTCCCGCGAGTCCAGGTTGTAGCGCTGGGCCAGCGCGATCGCCGCCGGTCCGACGAAACCGGGCTCCAATCCCACGACCGGACACGCCGCGTAACAGAGCATGCAGTTGATGCACTGGCTGAACTGTTTGTAGACGTCCAGCTGCTCGGGAGTCTGACGATATTCCCCCTTGTCCAGGGGCCAGACCTCGTCCCGTACGATCCAGGGTTTGACCTTCTTGAGCTTTTCCAGGAAGGCGGTAATGTCCACGATCAAATCGCGCATGATGGGAAAGTAGTTCAACGGCTCGACGCGGATGGGGCCCGGCAGATAATCGGACAGGAATGCCGCGCACGTCAGCTTCGGTCTCCCATTCACCATCATCCCGCAACTCCCGCAGACCCCCATCCGGCACGACCAGCGGAACGAGAGAGAGCCGTCCAACTGATCCTTGATGTGATTGAGCGCATCGAGCACGACCCAGTCGTCCCGAAACGGCACTTCGTAGGTCTGGAAGACCGGCTTGTCGTCCCGTTCCGGACGATACCGGCTCACCTCCAGCATGACAGTCGGTGGCATGTGTCGCTATCTCCCATAGACGCGCTGACCCGGCGGCCAGCGCGTGATCTTCACCGGCAGGTACTCGATCCGCGGCGAGCCGTCCTGGGCCCGGTAGGCCACCGAGTGCGCCAGAAACTTCCCGTCGTCTCGCCCCGGGTAGTCGTTACGCTGATGAGAGCCGCGGGACTCCTGACGCTGGAGCGCGCTCGCGATGATCACCTGCGCCAGATCCAGCATGTACGAGAGCTCCAGCGCCGAGGTCAGCTCGGTGTTGAAGGTGTAGCTATGATCGTCCAGCGCGAGGTTGTGAAATCGTTCCTGGAGCTGCCCGAGCTTGGTCACCGCCTGTCGGAGAGCGCTCGCGTCACGATAGATGCCGGCGCTCTGCTCCATGATGTCCTGCATCGCCACGCGGAGGGTCGCGATTCGTTCTGTCCCGCCAGTCTTGTGGAGGAAGTGCCCCTCGAGCCGCCGCTGCTCGTCCTGCGCCTGAGCCAACACCGACGGATTCGGCGCTCGTTGGCCCGAGGCGAAGGCCGCGGCCGCCTTCCCGGACCGCGCGCCGAACACCAGCAGTTCGGTCAGCGAGTTGGAGCCCAACCGATTCGCCCCGTTGATGCTCACGCACGCCGCTTCCCCCGCGGCATAGAGCCCCGGCATCGGCGTGGCGCCATGAATGTCGGTGTGGATGCCCCCCATCATGTAATGAACGACCGGCCGGACCGGAATCATTTCTTTGACGGGATCGAGGCCGGCGTACTTGAGACACAATTCGCGGACGAACGGGAGCTTGGTATCGATCACCTGCGCGCCCAGATGGCGAATGTCGAGGTGAACATAGTCGCCATACGGGCCCTTGATGGTGCGTCCCTTCTCCTGCTCCTTCATGAACGCCTGCGAGAGCCGGTCGCGCGGACCGAGCTCCATGGATCGCAACACCGGCTTGGGCTGAGGCGTCCCAAGGTCGTAATCCTGGAGGTACCGATATCCGTCCTTGTTGAGCAGCCACCCACCTTCGGCGCGCGTGGCCTCGGTGATCAGGATCCCGGTAAAGGGGAGGCCGGTGGGATGGTATTGGACGAATTCCATGTCCTTGAGCGCCGCGCCCGCACGATAGGCCAGCGCCATCCCATCGCCGTTCTTGATGCTGGCATTGGTGGTGAACGGAAAGATCTTGCCGCAGCCTCCGGTGCAGAGGATGACCGCCTTGGCAGTGATCGCTTGAATCTTTCCGGTGGCCTGCTCGATGGCCACCAAACCTTGACAGCGACCGTCGTCCATCAGCAGCTTCGTGACAAAGCATTCGTCGTGTCGCCGGATGCCGTCGTACTTCAGGCTGGTCTGAAAGAGCGTGTGAAGCATGTGAAAGCCGGTCTTGTCGGCGGCGAACCAGGTGCGCTGGTTCTTCATCCCTCCAAATGGGCGCACGGCAATATGGCCATCCGGCTCCCGACTCCACGGACAGCCCCAATGCTCCAACTGCAACATCTCGTCGGGGGCTTCGCGGACGAACGCCTCGACCGCATCCTGATCGCACATCCAGTCGCCGCCCGAGATGGTGTCGTACGCATGCTCATCCAGGCTGTCGCCCGACTTGATGACCGCCGCGGCGCCGCCCTCCGCCGAGACGGTGTGGCTGCGCATGGGATAGACCTTGGAAATAACGGTGACCGAGAGATTGGGGTAGGTCTCGGCCACGGCGATGGCGGCACGCAGGCCTGCCCCGCCGCCACCGACCACCAGAACGTCGCAAGAGAAAGTGTCCATGGCGTTAACGAACAGGGGACAGTACGTCGCCGGCCCCACTGGCGTCAAGGCGTGCGCGTTGGCGATGTGCGCGTTGGCGAACGCTGCAAACGCAGCGCGAGCGCCAATCCGTCGCGCGCGCGCGCATCGGCCGGGCTGATCTGCAGCGTCTGGCGGAACTGATCGATCGCCTCGTCCAACTGCTGCTGAGAGGCCAGCGAGTCGGCCAGCAGATTGTGCGCGGCCGGATCGCGCGGCGACAAACGAACCGCTTCGCGGGCGTGAAGCTCGGCCTGATGCGCGTTGCCCTGTTCCAGGTAGGCTTGGGCAAGATTTCGTTCGGCGCTGCCCGATTGCGGGTCGAGACTGGCCGCGCGCTGGAAGGCTCCAATCGCCTCGTCGAGGCGGCCCAGGTTCGCGAGCGCGACGCCCATATTGCTGAGCGCCGGCGCCGTGCCGGGCCGAGCGGCCAGCAGCACTCGATACTGGGCGATGGCCTCCTCGAACCGCCGCTGCGCAAACAACACGTCCGCCAGGAAGCCGTGCATGGCGGGGTTCGACGGGTCCAGGCCGACCACCCGCTGAAACTGCGTGGCCGCTTCGGGCAGCTTCCCTTGCGCGACCAGGATCCGGCCGATCAGTTCTTCGGCCGGCAGGACATTGGCGAACCGCGGCTGCGAGGTGAACCGCCGCAGCTCGGCGATCGCCTCATCAAGCTTTCCCTCGCCGTACAGCTCGGTTCCCAGCTCGAAGCGCGCCGCTGGGTAGTCGCGGACCGCCTCTCGCAGATGGTTCATCGCCTCGTCGTGTGAGCCGGCGGCAATCAGTTCCGACGCGAGCGCGCTGCGCGCGCGGCCATGAGGGCGTCGCTCGACCACCGTGCGCCAGAGCGCAAGAGGCGACGCGTACTCCGCGTTGCGGTAGGCCGTGCGTGTCGCGAGGGCGGCCACAGCGCTGGCCGCCACCGTCGCCCCAACGAGCGCGATCCGTCGCGAAGGCTTTCCCAGCCATGCGCCGAGACGATCCAACGCCCGCCATCCAGCCAGCGCCACGAGCACGGCGAGCGCGGCGAGCGGCAGGTACATCCGGCGCTCCGCGCCGACTTCGCTCGCGATGGGGATGAGGCTCGTGGTCGGGGCAAGCGTGAGAAAAAAAGCGGCGCACAAAAACCCGAGCGTCCTCCAGCGGACCAGCGCGACGGCGGTGGCCAGCAGCAACGACACGACAACGACGGCCTGAGGAAGGACGTCTCGGATCGCGAGCGCTCGCGGCAAACCGTAGTCGAGCACCAGCGCCCTGGGCCACAACGTCAGCCGCAGATACTGCGCGATCATCTCGCATTGATTCAGAAGATAGGTCCAGACGCCGACACCCGAGGAGGTCCCGACCGTGGACCGGGGCACACTCGAGTTGAGGAGGGCAAGCTCGATCCACGTCGCCGCGAGCGCCGCGTACAAGCGCCATCGCCCCTGGATGGCCTGCCGGAAGGAATCGAACTCGAATGTGCCGTCATACAGCAGCACGATCAACGGCGCGGTCGCCATCGACTCCTTGCAGGCCATCCCGAGCGCGCACGCGAGCACCGAGGCCGCCAGCCAACGAGGGGCGCTGGCCGAGCGTCGGGCCCGCATCGCGAAATAGAGCGTCACCAGCCAGAAGAGGCCCATCATCGATTCGGTGCGCTGCGTGATGTAATCAACTGGCTCGGTCTGCAGCGGATGGACCATCCACAGGAGAGCGCTCACGAGGGCGACCGCGTTGGCCGACGCTCCGAAACGATCCCGCAGCCGCGGACCGAGGAGCGTTCGGCGCACGAGGCCGAAGAGGATCAAGGCACAGGCAACGTGAATCACGATGTTCCCAACGTGGTAACCGCGCACCTCGAGGCCACCGATCGCGTAGTTGACGGCAAACGAGAGGTTGACGAGCGGGCGCCCACCGACGGGCGTCTCTCGCGGAGGCGACAACGCGGCCGATAAGGGCCACATGCGTCGAAGTGTCTGATTCTGCTGGATCGAGTTCAGGTCGTCCCAGATGAACGGTCCGGCGAGGCTGTTCGAGAACGTGAGCGCGCCGGCGACGATGATCAGACCGACGTAGGGCGCGAGGCCCCTCGCCGGCATGCCGGGCCCGGGTCGGCTCGGTCCAGTCGTGCGGGCGCGGGCCGCCCGGCGAGCTTTCACCATGTGGCGCCCTTAAGAGTAACTTGAAAAGAACTCAGAACAGGTGGTCACGTGTTGCGCGCTATCGTGCGGTCTCATGGCAATTTCGCCGCCCTCTCGCCGCCGTCGCTCGGCCGTCCCAGGGGCGATTTTGTCGACGTGCTGAGCTTTCGGTTAGCCGAGGCCGTTTCAGGTATATTTCAGCGTGGCTCATCCATTCAGAGGACGGTCGCAATGCTGAAACGAACCTGCCTGTGCCAGCAAGCCGTATGACCCAATCACTGAAAGCTCAAGTGCTGTTTTCGATATTAAAGATTGCCTTGGTGACCCCTTCGGAACGGAGGTTCAAACAGTACGCTGATGATGGCGATGTGGAAGGATTGTGGACGTACTATCAAGACGCGATGAAAGCCAGACCAGACGTCAAGAAGATGGTCGAACGTGGCGGCAAGGTTACTTTTGAAATGCTCCTCCCCGCGATGAAGGCGGTCTTCGACCACGTAAAGACTTCTGGCTGACCGACGATGAATCCAGCGACTGCAACGATGTAGAGGACGGAACTGTTCGTGAGCGCCACTCTGTTGTCCAGTTCGGCGTGTTGGCAAGTGTGTTCGTAAGTTCGTCGTTTCACCGAACACTGACCGCACGATGGGAAAACTCTTTCTGACGAAACGACGCCGGCTAAAATGCACAAGGGAGGCGGTATGCGAATGTTCGGACTTGTGATGCTGGGCTGCTTGTTGACCCTTGGCGTGCCGCAGAGGGCGGCTGCCAATGATGGGAATGGACTGCTGAATGACTGTGCGGCAGCCGAGCGCGTCGCGGACGGAGGACAACAGTCGGTCGATGCAATCGATGCAATACGCTGCGTTACCTATGTGGAAGGCATCGGTGACATGAACAGCGCGTATCGCGTGCTGCTCAACGAGCGTCATGAACAGCCGTTCTTTTGTCAACCCGACGCCGGACTCCAGAATCAGCAAGCCGCTCGCATCGTCGTGAAATATCTCAGAGCGCATCCAGAGCGGCTCCACGAACCTGCGGTGCTCCTGGTCACGCTCGCTCTGAGCGAAGCATTTCCCTGTCGCAAGTAGTTGAATGTTCCGAACTGACGATTATTCTGGACCGAGCGGAGTTGCATCGTCACCGATGCTCACGTTCCGGCAACAGCAGCCGGACGAGTTGGGCGACGATGCCCTGTTCCCGGTTGGCGCGGAGTGCGGGCGTGCGGCATTCGTCTTCGGTGATGCTCGGCAAAGTAGTGTGTTGCTGCTGCTCTACTTCTTCAGCGGCAACACGATAGCATTCTTGTTTTCAGCGAGGGCGGCTTGAACGTCCCTCATCGTCGCTGAAATCCTCGCCAAGCTACTCGCCTGCTTGACGAGTTTTCGGCTTCCGGTTTGGTCAACAGCGTCATCGGGTTACTTCCGCAGAACGCGGAGACGAAGGCTCGTCCGGTTCGCTCGTCGGCGGCTCGTCGTCGTCAAGAACGGGTGCGGCGATGTCAGCGTGACCGCCCGTGCAGCACGGCCGCGAGCCGATCCGCCGCGTCCGCCTGCATGTTCGGCAGCGCGTGGGCGTAGACCTTGAGTGCCATGCTGACATTGGCGTGGCCCAACCTGGCTCCGACGACGTGGACCGGCACACCAGACTGAAGCAGCAACGCGGCGACCGTGTGGCGCACCCCGTGGAATTTGATGCGCTTCACGCCGGCCGTCGCCACGAGCGACTTGAACCGAGAACGATTTCGCGCATGCTCTGACCACTCGGCCCACCGGCAGTTGCCCGGCTCATAGTTGCTGCTGGATGGAATTTCACGCCAGCACGATTTCGTCGTCGACGTCGAACGGCGCGCTCGTGCGGCGTCGGCAGTATTCGGTGAACTGAGTCAAGGGCGAGTTGACTTCTTCGTCAGAAGTCCGTAAAGTAAAACACCAGACAGAAATGTCTAGGACGGGTTGGACTGGGGATTCCCGGTCGGCGATTGGCCCTGGCTAGTTCCGGGGCCTTTCGTTTTTTAGGGGAAGATCTTCAACTGACGACAGAGCTTCTGCCGCACGACCTCGTAGGCCGGATTCGGCTTGCTCTGATCGAGCACGCGCCGTGCAATCGGGTACGCGGCCAGGTCCGCCATTTGAGTTCCAACAACGTTGCCGGATTTCGGTGCAAATTCCATTCGAAATCGGACCTTCCTAAATCGCTCGCCTGAAATGTACGCGGTTCCTGACGTCACGATCCGTTGAAAGGCCACATAAAGTTCACGATCCTCGCGAGCGCCTCTGCGCTCGGCGATGACTGTTATGTCGGTTTCATGGGCCGCTTCGACCACGGAAAGCAACCGTTCAAGCGCGAACAGCAGAGCAAGTTCGTACGGGTCGGCCGGGTATCGATACTGGGCGACAAGGCGATCTTTACGGACCGCCACGGCTAGCAATTTGTAATCGCACGTGGTCATCATGTCGTTGATGTCACCGATGAATTGCGCCCGCCTGGTCGGGTCTGTCAGGATTATGAAGTCACCCTGCCTTTTGCGGATATCACGCGAGTGCAGGATAACGCCCTCATGTCCGAACCATTTGAATTTCAGACGGTGGACACGAGGCACAATCTGGTCGAAATAACAATCCCGTTCAAACACCAGAAGAGCGATAGCGAACACCGGAAAGTCTTTGTCGGTGTTCTCAAGGGTCGGGTTCCCAACTTCATCGAGGTATACGAGAAGCGGCATCCTGGCGGCACCCAGTCTAAATCCACTAGCCTGGCTGCCGTTGGCCGTTCGTTAGCTATTTCTCAACCGATGACGGGAAAGGACCAACAAAATCAGGCCGATCCACGTGGCGTTCTATAAGAGTAACATTGCGGACTATGAGCGCTCGGCTCGTTCGGAGGCTCGTCGGCCCACTGGCGCTTGCGGTGATATGCGCGGCGCCGGCCGCACAGTCCCGCGACGCGGCGTCGCCGCCCATCGTCTACGCGGCTAACGTCGACAGCATCATCCATCCGGTCTCCGCGGAGTACATGATCGACACGATGAATCGGGCCGATGGCGCGGGCGCGACGCTCGTCGTCTTCACGCTGCGGACCCCAGGCGGCCTGGTCGATTCCACGCGCGACATCATCACGCACATGCTGGCCGCCAAGACGCCGGTGGCGATCTTCATCGGGCCCTCCGGCACTCGTGCGGCGTCGGCCGGATTCCTGCTGACCATCGCCGCGGATGTGGCCGCGATGGCGCCCGGCACGCACATCGGGGCGGCGCATCCGGTGGCCGGCGGCGGCGAGAAGATGGACGAGACGATGGCCAAGAAAATGGCGGCGGACGTGGCCGCGTACGCTCGCACACTTGCGAGCCGGCGTCATCGAAACGTGGGTCTGGCGGAGCAGGCGGTGAATGAGAGCCGTGCGTTCACCGACGAGGAAGCGCTCAGCGCGTCGCCGCCGCTGATCGATCTCGCGGCCTCGGACGTCGCCGATCTGCTGCGAAAGCTGGATGGCCGAACCATCATGCGATTCGATGGCGCGCCGGTTGTGCTCAGGACCGCGGACGCGCAGGTGGTTGCGATCGACATGAATCTGCGACAGCGGCTGCTGAGCGCCATCGCGCATCCCAACGTCGCCTACATCCTCTTGAGCCTCGGAACACTCGGGCTGACCATCGAGCTATGGAGCCCCGGCGCGGTGCTGCCGGGCGTCGCTGGCGGACTGTGCCTGTTGCTGGCGTTCTTCGCGTTCCAGATCCTCCCGGTGAACTACGCGGGCCTGTTGCTCATCCTCTTCGGTCTGCTGTTGCTCGTCCTCGAAGTCAAGGTCACCAGCTACGGCTTGCTGACGACGGGCGGGCTCGCGAGCCTCATTTTCGGATCGATGATCCTGATGAACACGTCCGAGCCGGATCTTCAACTGAGCTTGCAGATCGTGCTCCCGATCGTGCTCGGCCTGGCGGCCATCGCCGTCTTTCTCGTACGGCTGGCCGTCGCCTCCCAGCGGCGCGGTCCCATCGCGGGCGTCGCGAGCATGATCGGCGAGGTCGGAGAGGCGCTGACGACCATCGAGCCCGGCACGACAGGACGCGTGTCGACACGCGGCGAGATCTGGAAGGCGATCGCGCAGGAACCGATTGTCGCGGGCGATCGCGTCTCGATCGTCAACGTCGACGGCCTGACGCTGACGGTCCGCAAAACATGATCATCGTTCCGAAACCGCCTGTACTCAATGAGGTGCCGTGATGGAGATTTCCCCGCTCCTGATTCTGCCGCTGATCCTGGTCCTCTATCTAATGGCGTCGATCAACATCCTGGCCGAGTACGAGCGCGGCGTCATCTTCCGCCTGGGAAAGCTTCTGCCCCAGCCCAAGGGCCCCGGCGTGATTCTGGTGTTCGCGCCGATCGACCGTATCGTCCGCGTCAGTCTCCGCACGGTCGCGTTCGAGGTGCCGCCGCAGGACGTCATCACGCGCGACAACGTGTCGGTGAAAGTCAGCGCGGTCCTCTACTATCGGGTGATCGATCCGCGGCGAGCCGTCGTGGAGGTCGAGAACTACCAATACGCGACGTTGCAGCTCGCGCAGACGACGCTCAGGAGCGTGCTGGGCCAGGCGCAACTTGACGACCTGCTGGCGGAGCGCGATCGGTTGAATCAGCAGCTACAGAACATCCTCGACCAGCACGCGGAGCCCTGGGGCATCAAGGTGTCGGCCGTCGAGGTGAAGCACGTCGACCTGCCGGGCGACATGCAGCGGTCGATGGCCCGCCAGGCCGAAGCCGAGCGCGAGAAGCGCGCGAAAATCATTCACGCCGAAGGCGAGCTGGACGCGTCCGCCAAGCTGGCCCAGGCGGCCGGCGTCATCGCGTCGCAGCCGCTCAGCATCACATTACGCTACCTGCAAACGCTCACCGAGATCGCGTCGGAAAAGAACTCGACGATCATCTTTCCGCTGCCGATCGAGCTGCTGGAGCTGCTCAAGGCGTCGGTCAGGGGTCAGCCGGACGCCAAATAGGTCGCCCCGAGCGGAGCACATCCTCCGCCCGGCCGCCGGCCGCCACCGTCTCGATCTCCGACGCCGGGTCTAGCGCCAGGCCAAGCCCGTCCAGGCCTGCCCCGCCGGTCGCGGCAAATGCAGCGCGATCTGCGTCAGCGATCCTTTGATTTCGCTGAACCAATGCGGCACGTTCTCGGGAACCATGATGAAATCGCCTTTGGCGATCGGATGAGGCGTGCCATCCTTGATGGCCGTGCCGGCCCAGTTGAAGGCGTTTGTCCGTGTGACGTTGACCAGCGACCCGCCGGTCACAATCGTACCGGCGCCGTCGATCACGTAGAACAGCTCCGCTTCATTCACGTGGGTGGCCGCCATCTGCGGGCCGGTGAGACGGTGCTCGACGCCGACGTTATACGGCGCGAGCGTGAAGACCCGGACGTTTCCATTTCGGTCGGTCGGCTGCTTGGCGATGGCGGCGGCAAACTCCGCAGCCGACATCACAGCGCCTTTTGTCGGGTCGGTCGGCGGGGGCGGCGGCGCCTGTGGCTGTTGTCCCCGACCCCCTGCGGGCTGCTGCCCCCGAGCCTGTGCCGCGGACTGCTGGGCCAAGGCAAAACACGAAAGTAGAACAAGAATGCCGGCAACGGTAAGAGTTCGCATCGGACCTCCTCGGTCGCCTATTCTAGAGCAATTCGAGCGACACGTCGCCATCCTTGTTCGAGCCGCGCCCTGGCGCTCCTCGGGCCGGCGTCCGACCCGATCCCGGCCGCCCGGCGACCGGTGAATGACGCGCGAAGACATCGATGAACTCGCGCACGTAGGCGACCTCGGCCATGTCTTTCAAGACGGCGGCGTTCCAGCGGCGTCGATCACCGCCGCGTGTCAGCGCCAGCGCACAGAGCGCGCCGGCTTTCACAGAGGGTTCGACCGCCCATCGCGCCAGCACGGCGACGCCAAGCCCGGCCTTGACGAGCTCCACGATCGCGCTCGTCTGGGCGACAAGCTGCACGGCAGCCGGCCTGACCCCGGCCGGGACCAACACGCGCTGATACACCGGACTCTCTTCCTTGGGAGCGTCGAGCAGCAGATGCTGATCGGCGAAATCCTCCGGTTGAACGTACCGTCGGGACGCCAGCCGATGACGCGGCCCGACGATCACGACCATCTCGTCGTCAAAAAGCAGACGCTCCACGACGCGCCCGTCTCTCAGCGGGTGGTTGACAATGGCGAGATCGAGCCGGCCCTCGAGCAGCAGCCGTACGGGATCGGCCGTCGCGTCGGCGGCAATCTGCACGTCAACGTTGGGACACACGTCGCGATACGCCCGGAGGATGGCTGGCAGCCAGTGGTACTCGGTGTAACAACCGGTGCTGATGCGCAGCAGACCCCTGTCCGCGCCCGCCAGGCGCCGAATGGCGGCCTCGGTGTGCTCCAGGGCCGCGAGCACTTCGCCGGCCGATCGCAACAGCCGCGAGCCGGCGGTCGTCAACACCATGCGCTTGCCGACTCGGAGAAACAGCCGCGTCCCCAGCCGCGTCTCGACGTCGCGCAGCTGGTGGCTGAGCGCGGACTGGGTGAGGTGCAGCTCGCGGCCGGCCCGCGTCAGGCTGCCGGACGCCGCGACGGCGCGCACGAGCTTCAGGTGCCGCACTTCGAGATCCATCGGAGTATCGCCACGATACCTGTTCTGCTAGGATTGGAACAGATGCAGATAGTTGGTACTCTGACCAGTACAGTTCGCCTCCGCCCGCTCCCGTCGAGTGCCCCTGTGCTGGTGCAGTCATGAGGCTGCTCGCCCGGAACAGCGACCCCTTATACGTCCGCCTGGCCGCCGAATTTCGCCGCCAGATTGATGGTGGTGTGCTGCGCGCGGGCGACAAGCTGCCGTCCATTCGCGCGCTCAAGCGGGGTCGCCGCGTCAGCACGGCAACCGTGACCGAGGCGTATCTACGGCTCGAGCGTGACGGGTACGTGCGGGCGCAGGACCGGTCGGGGTTTTACGTCGCGCAGCCGCCGGCGCGGACGCTGCCCGAGCCGCATGTTCCAAATGCGCTCGTCCCGCCGGTGCCGGTGGGTATCAGCGAGCTGGTGGCCGAAGTCCTCCAGCAGACCGGCGACGCCAAGCTCGTTCCGTTTGGAGTCTCGACGCTGAGTTCCTCGCTCTTACCGACCGCGCGCCTCAATCGCGCCTTCAGGAGGGCGGCCACCCGATGGCCGCTTCACAGTGCGACGTACGGGTCGATTCGTGGCCACATGCCGCTTCGGCGTCAGCTCGCTCGTCGAGCGTTGATGTCCGGCTCGGCCTGCGATCCGGACGACATCATTGTGACGAGCGGTGGGATGGACGCATTGAACCTGGCCTTGCGCGCGGTCGCGGCGCCAGGCGACGTCGTGGCCGTCGAGAGTCCGACCTACTTCGGCGTCCTCAACGTGCTGGAAGGACTGGGAGTCCGCGCCGTCGAAGTGCCGGCCGACCCCAGATCGGGCATCGACCTCGCACTGCTCGACCGCACTATTCGACGCCATCGCGTCAAGGCGGTGGTCGTCATGACGACGTGTCACAACCCGCTGGGGTCGGTCATGAGCGACGCTGCGAAGGCCGAGCTCGTCGCCCTGACCGCGCGGCACGACACGGCGCTGATCGAAGACGGGGTGTACGCGGAACTCGTGTACGACGAAACCTATCGGCGTCCGGCAAAGGCTTTCGACCGAAAAGGACTGGTGTTGTTCTGTGGATCGTTTTCGAAGGTGCTGGCGCCAGGGTTGCGTGTGGGCTGGGTCGAGGCTGGCCGTTTCCGCGATCGCGTGGAAGCGCTCAAGGGCCTCACGTCGTTTGTCACCGCCGCCTTGCCGCAACTGGCCGTTGCCGAATTGATCGAGAGCGGGTTTTACGATCGGTACGTCAAGCGGCTGCGAATTCGCGTCGCCGATCAGACGAGTCGATACATCCAGGCCTTCAGCACGGTGTTCCCGTCGGGAACGCGCATGACACGTCCGGCCGGCGGCAATCTGGTCTGGGTGCAGCTGCCCAATGGCGCGGATGGCAGTCTGCTGTACCGACGGGCGCGCGAGCAGGGGATCGGAATTTTTCCCGGCGAGATCTTCTCGGCCGGGGCCAAGCACCGGGAGTTTGTCCGCGTGAGCTGTGGGGCGCCCTGGTCGCCGGCCATCGAGCGAGCCGTCGCCGCGTTGGGCCGCCTCAGTTGCGAGCTTGCGCGCGAGCCACGAACGTGACGTCGGCGAGACGGGCACGGAGCCGCAGGAGCGCCCCCTCGTCGAGTCGAAGGGCGTGGCGATCCAACGCCACCAGCTCTTGGCCCCCAAACGAGGATCGCATCAGCCCACCCCGAGTGTGGGCGCGCAAGGCGAGGAGGTAGTGGCCAATCTCATGCGCCAGCACGCGCCCGGTCGCGCGGCCAATCACATCGTCGACGACCGCCGGGGGCCCGTAGATCCCTGCCGACAACACTCGTCTCGTAATCTCATTGGCCAGCAGGAGGATGGTGTCGTCGGGCCTGTCGCCCTCGAAGAACTGGATCGTCCCGAGACTGGGACGACCTGAAGTTCCCAGCGGCTGCCGCGAAGGCGCGGGGTGGACAAATTTCACCTGGAGCCGCACGTCTGGCCGTTCGGTCGAGCCACCGATCCCTGGAGTCGGCCACGTCAACCGAACGTCGTAGGGACGCCAGATCGCCTCGGCTTCCTCCATCATCGCGCGAATTTGCCGGGGCGAGTCCGGGACGGGAGGCGCCAGGGCGACGGCCACGCGGACGCTCCCGGGTCGTTCTGTCGCCGGTGGAGCGGCGTGGCCCGACGCCGCCTCGGCGAGGAAGCCGACGGCCATCGCGGTTGTAAGAAGGGTTCGATATGACATGCCCTGCAGCATACGGGCACGTCTCAGCATGAACAAAACTCTTTGTTTTCATCACAACGATGAAGGGATATAATCGGTCCACATGGACCTCGAGCTGCGCCATCTCAAGCTCGTTCGAGCGGTCAACACCCACGGCAGCCTGACGCGCGCGGGCACCGAGCTGCACCTCACCCAGTCGGCGCTCAGTCACCAGTTGCGCGACATCGAGCAGCGGCTGGGATCGTCGCTCTTTCTGCGCGTCGGCAAGCGGATGGTGCTGACGCCGGCGGGCGGACACCTGCTCCGATCGGCCGACGATGTGCTGACCGAGATCGAGCGGACCGAGGAGGCGATCCGGCGCCTCGCGGGCGCCGGCGCGGGCGTGATGCGCATCAGCACCGAATGCTACACCTGCTATCACTGGCTCCCGTCGCTTCTGAAAGCGTTCCGACGCGCTCATCCGAGGGTAGAGATTCAGGTTGTGGCCAAGGCCACAGAACACCCGCTGCCGTACCTGCTCGACGGACGCCTCGATGTGGCGATCGTGAGCGACCCGGTGCGCGATCGACGTCTGACCACGCGGCGGCTGTTCGACGACGAGATGGTCGTGATCGTCGAGCCGCGTCATCCCCTCGCGACGCGGCGGTACGTCCGTGCGGAAGATTTCGCGCACGAGACGTTGCTCATCTATCCGCCAAAGGAAGAGAGCACCATTTATCAGGAGGTGCTCGTTCCCGCCGGAGTCAAACCGGCCGAGCTCCAGCAGATTGAGTTGACGGAAGCGATTATCGAGCTGGTGAAAGCGGGCCTGGGCATCGCGGTGCTCGCCCGGTGGGCGGTCGCTCCGTACGTCAAGGCCGGCGCGCTGTGCGCCCTGCCGCTGACCCGTCGAGGCTTTCGACGGGTGTGGAGCGCGGCGACGCTCAAGAACATGGCGCGCGTACCTTTCGTGCGCGACTTCATCGATCTCGTCGCCAAGCATCCGCCTTTTACGGCCGGAGGCTAGCCGCCGCTCGCTGGTGGCGTTCCGTCGTGGCGTCCGGTCAGTCGGACCCGAGGCGGCCGCCCCGCGCGCGGCCGCCGAGCTGTCAGACAGACAACGCGCAAAGCACGCCGAGGCCCCCGAGACTTGTCGTTCGGTGGATGGATTGATGCGCGTTTGGCGCACAATAGGGGAACGTCTGAATCCCGTGAAACACATCCTCATCGTGGACGACGACAGCTCCGTGCTCCAGTTCCTCGGGCGAGCGCTTCGCGGCTATCGCGTGTCGCTGGCCCGCAATCCCGACGAAGCGCTCACCGTCGCGTCAAATGTCGGCTCGTTGGATCTGGTCATTACCGACTACATGATGCCTTCCATGACTGGCGCCGAGCTGATTGGTCGATTGCGCGAACAGCGGCCGGTGCTCAACATCCTGATCCTCACGGCCCACGAGGCCATCCTGAACGCGGAGCATCCGACGTGGTGGGTGCAAGAGCCGCATCTCGGGAAGCCGGTCAAGATCGAGGAGTTGCGGGCGGCCGTCACCAAACTGATTGGGCCGCCCTGATGGGCGAGGGTGGCCGCGGTCACTCGCGGCCGTTATAATAGGTGCCCGTCGCGCATCAGATTTGCGTTCGCATCGGGGGAGGGCGTCCTATGAAAGCGACACAGCGCAGTTGGCTCGCGGGAATGGCGATCGCTGCAGCCATGGCGTTGAGCGCCGCGGCCGGCGGCACACGGTCGGCGGTTCTCGCGCAGGGCGCGCGCGCCGGCGCCGGCGCGGGCACGCTCGTCACCGCTCCCGAAGTGCACATGAAATTCGACTACGACGTGGCGGTGCCGATGTCGGACGGCATCGTGCTGCGGGCCAACGTCTTTCGGCCGGACGATACGACCACCCATCCGGTGATCATCACGATGTCGCCCTACGGCAAGGACTACGACTTCAAGGATTCCTCAGCGCCGCAATGGCGGTTCCTGATCGGCAAGTACCCGACGACGATCTGCGCCCATTCGAGCTGCACGCATTGGGTGTGGGAAACCCCCGATCCCGAGGTCTGGGTGCCCGATGGCTACGCGATCGTCCGGGTCGACGCGCGCGGCTCGGGCCGTTCGCCCGGGGTCGGCGACCACCTCTCGACGCGCCAGGCGACCGACTACGCCGAGGCAATCGAGTGGGCCGGCGTCCAGCCTTGGAGCACTGGGAAGGTCGGCACGCTGGGCATCTCCTACTACTCGTGGATGTCGTGGCTCGCGGCGACGCAGAACCCGCCGCATCTCGCCGGAACGATCATCTGGGAAGGGGCCAGCGACTGGTACCGTGAGATCGCTTACCACGGCGGCATCATGTTCGACCGCCCGTTCGGCGTGAGCGGCTATCCCAATCAGCATGGCCTACCGCAGGGTCAGCACCCCAGCGCCTCGACCAAGGCGCTCACCGGACCGGATCGCGCGACCGGCCCCGAGGTGCTGAGCGAGAACGAGCTGATGCTCAACCGGGTCGACTTCAACGCCGCGATGAAGGCGCACCCGTTGAACGACAGCTTTTATCGCGCCCGCACGCCGAATCTCGCCAACATCAAGGTGCCGATCCTGATGGCCGGTAACTGGGGCGGCCATGGTCTGCACGGCCGGGGCGAGCCGGAAGCCTACAATCGCGTGAGCACGGCGGCCAAGGACAAGTGGCTCGAAATGCACACCGGCGAGCATTGGGAGGAGTTCTACATCGAGCCGGGCGTCAAGCTGCAGAAGGCGTTCTTCGGCCACTATCTAAAGGGCCTCGACAACGGCTGGGACAAGCAGGCGCACGTGCAGGTGGCGATCCGCACACCCGACAGCATGCAAAAGCGCATGGAGCGGGAGTATCCGCTCGTGCGCACGGCGTTCACCAACATGTACCTCGACGCGACCGTGGGCAAGGGTCACCAGCGGATCGCCGCCGCCAATTCGGAGACCGGTGGCCAGGTCAGTTACGAACCGATGCGGGGCGATGGCGCGCAATTCGTGACCGAGCCCATGCCGCAGGACCTGGAGATCCTCGGCCCGGTGTCGACGCGTCTGTGGATCTCCTCCTTGACGCGCGACGCCGACCTCTTCGTGACGCTGCACGCCTACGATCCGTCCGGCAAGGAAGTCACCTTCCAGGGCGCCAACGATCCGCGCGGTCCGGTGTCGCATGGCTGGCTGCGGGCCTCGCATCGGAGAATCGATCCCAAACTCTCCCTGCCCGGCCGACCCTGGCACACTCATGACGTCGTCCAGAAGCTGAACCCTGGACAGATCTATCCGGTGGACGTCGAGATCTGGCCCACCAGCATGGTGTTCCCGAAGGGGTATCGATTGGGCCTGACGGTCGATGGCAAAGACTATGTTGGCGCCGGCGGATCGCCGATCTGGCACACCGATCCCGACGATCGGCCCGCGTCCGAGTTCGGAGGCACCGTCACGCTCTATACCGGCGGCGATCACCAAGCGTATGTGACGCTGCCGATCATCCCGGCCAAGTAAGCGCGAGGCCAGACGGCGGATCGGGCCGATCGATCCGCCGTTCTTTTTTCCCGAGATTCATCAAGGCCACAACGTGTTGCCAGCGATAGCCGCAAGCAGTGCATCGAGCGGCCATACCTCAATCCCATCTTCGGTCTTCAGTCGTCGGTCGCCCAGGTAAACGAGCACGCGTCTCACGAGACGGGGAAGATCCGCAATGGCTCGCAGCCCTGACAGCTGCGGGGTTGAGAACCTTGATTGCGCTTTGATCTCGAGCGCCAGATAGTTCCGGCCGCGGCGCAGCAAGAAATCAACCTCGGTCTGCCGAGCCTGGCCGGGGCCCGCGATAAGCGACGCGGTGCCATGACGCCGTCATTACACCATGCAAAATGACGACATCCTGTCAGAACGAGACACGCGATCCGGACTTTCCTAAGGGAATCCGGGCGCTCAGCCGGCGCCGGATCGCTGTCCCCGGGCCGCTTGACGGGCTACGCCACGTGGCTCATAATTCAAGGCCAGGTGGCTCACTCAATGGCAACTGCTGAGATCCTCGTTCGCCCTGGCGTAGAACCGACAACAAAAGACGTCGAGCGGTTCCGGCGGTTCCTGCGGCGCGGCGCGCCAGGGCCGCATTCGTATGTGATTCTGCTCGGGCTCGAGACCTTTGACGCGCCTGACCTCCTGCGAATGGTCAAGAGGGGCTTCTTGTACCGCACGTTTGAACGATTCCTGCGCAACACGTCCCTTCCGCTCGACCGCATGACCGCACTGGTCGATATCCCACGCCGGACCTTGACGCGCCGCAAGCGCGAAGGCCGTTTTCTGCCGGACGAATCCGATCGACTGCTGCGCGCATCGCGGCTCTTTGGCAAAACGCTGGCGCTGTTCGAAGGCGAGCGCCACGCCGCAACAGAGTGGTTGACGACCGCTCAGCCTGCGTTGGGCGGCGCGGCGCCAATCGATCTAGCGAAAACGGACGTGGGTGCCCGTGAAGTCGAGACGCTGATCGACCGGCTCGAACACGGCATTTTCTCGTAGTGATCGCATCCTGGCGCATCGTCAAGGCGAAACATGCCGCGACCGCGTTCGACGGCGAAGGCGCGCGTCTTTTAGGCGGGCGTTGGAACTCGCCTGGATCGCCAATGGTCTATACGGCCGAGAGCGCCGCTCTCGCTGCTTTGGAGATGCTCGTCCATCTTGGAAGGGGCGCGATACTTCCCGCGTACGTGGTGATGTCCTGCTCGTTCGAGCGGGCGTTGATTTCGCATCTCGATCGAGCCCGCCTGCCTGAAAACTGGCGTTCATTTCCTGCGCCGCCGGAGCTGCAATTGATTAGCAACGAATGGCTGAGGACCGGCTCGTCGGCGGTTCTCGAGGTGCCGAACGCCATCATCCCGACGGAGTCGAACTACATGCTCAATCCCCGGCACGCCGACTTCGCTTCGATCCGCATTTCAGACTCGCAACCGTTCGAGTTCGACCTTCGCTTCCTTCGCGGATAGCTCAGCCGAGAACTCTACTCTGAGCCACCCTCTCATTTGTAATTATTATCACATATGATATCTTAGTGGCGAGCCTTGGATGTGTGGAGGCAGAGCGAGCATGGCAAGGCGAAGTAGAGATTGGAATGTCGGGCTCGCGGAGGATCTTCGGAATCAGGAGTTCGCGCGGGAGTTCCTGCTCGCCGCGATCGACGAGGGCGTGCCGCTCCAAGTCGCGCTTGCGAAAGTCGTTCGAGCCATGGGCGTCAAGGAGTTTGCGGTAAAGGTCCGGATGGCGAGCCCGAACCTCCTGCGAACGCTCAACCCACGTCACAATCCCACACAGGAGACGCTGAACCGCCTGCTCAAGCCCCTTCGACTAAAGCTCAGCCTCGCGCCAATCGACCAACGGAAAGGCCGCCACGCAGCGTAAGCAAGCTCAGTTTCGGTTGCGTCGTGCATAACCGTTCTCCGACTGCGTCCCGCAGCGCGGCGATGAAGCTGACGGCCACAAGACCGAGTCCGTCTATCGCCGCTACGCCATCGCTGACGAGCGTGACCTGCGCGTGGCTGTCGAGCGACTCGACGCAATGGCCGTCCGTTAGCGAAGCTTCATGCCATCGGCGATTCTCTCTGCCTCGGCTCTGGTGAAGTTGCCAGTAACAACGGCCGAATCGCTGATCGGGGACCTGACAACCGGCGCCATCACCACACTGCCATCGATCAGAATGGCCACTGGCCGACCCACGTGCATCGCGGTAGCCTGCCTCATGCGGTCGGCGCCTGATGGCAACAACTGGACGGCAACGTTAAACCGATTCGAACCATCCTGGGACACCCAGCTCTGCTCGATGTCGTCGTTGCTCACCACGATTTCGGGGTGCAGGTAGATCACCCGGCCTGAGTCGGAGACCTGCGCAACAACCAAACCCGGAATCGCCTTGTCCTCTGCGAGTCGCACCTCGAACCGGACAGCCGCCAAGAGTGCAGTCGTTCCGTGGGCCCAAATCCCATACCCTATCGCCATCATACCGACCAAAATCACCCCAATCGCAGCCGCGAAAGTGAGGTGCGTTCGCACAGGTTTCGACGATCGAACGATGGCGGCATCTCTGAGAATGTTCAGCCGTAGTTGCTCCCATTTTGAATCAAGGAGCGGTGCTTCGTGAAGGACTGGGTCGGCGTCCTGCAAGAGATTCCTGAGGTTGTTGTTCATCGGATTCTCCTAGCTCACATTTGAGTTTTCGGACCAGTTCGCGACGCCCCTGGGAAAGGTGCCATCGAACTGTGATGGCGTTGATGCCAAGGAGGGACGCGATGGCTGCCATCGAGAGTCCCTCGATTTCGTGCATCACGAGGACAGCTCGGCGACGCGGCCGCAAATGGTCAAGTGCCCTCCAAACGCTCGTCCGGATGAGAAACAACGTCTCCGGGTCGTTGTGTTGGGGTGTCGCGTGGCTCAATTGGAGCTCGTGGTTCTTTCGGACTGCTTCTTTGCGCCATTGATCTCGCCTCAAGTTGACGAGTATGCGCACTAGCCATGCTTCTTCGTCCGTTGGTCCACTGGGAATAGGACGCGAAGAACGCGCAGCTCTTAGGAAGGTTTCCTGAACGAGATCCAGGGCGTCGTCAGCATTCGGAACGAGACGCCTGGCGAGGCGATAGAGCCGGGCCGAGTGCCCCTCGAACAGGGCCGACAATCGGTCGGCTTGGTCCGCCAACATGGTCGTGCTCTCCGCAGGCGGTTCGCTCATACCTCATTAAACGCCTGACGGGCCCGAAATGTTGGTGGTCGCCTGTTGCCTTAGGAAGCACCCGGTCGACAGGCGTTTTGGACCTGTTCACAGTGTTCACGTCGGAGGGCGGGGGCCCAGAGAAGAGATTGGAGGCGCCGCCCGGATTTGAACCGGGGGTGGAGGTTTTGCAGACCTCTGCCTTACCACTTGGCGACGGCGCCGACTTCGTCTCTAGGCGGGAGGTCGAAAGACGCCCGCCTTCGCGCCACGGCGCTTCGGCGGACAACCTTCCATTGGCTTGCCGACCGAAGCTCGCGCAAGCGAGCGAAGGTTGGAGCGGGAAACGGGATTCGAACCCGCGACTTCGACCTTGGCAAGGTCGCACTCTACCACTGAGTTATTCCCGCCTGACCTGCTAAAGTACCACACGGCCCGGTGAGCCTTCAACTCCGC
>JAHFUJ010000037.1:2696-4151 GCA_023265105.1 Acidobacteriota bacterium | reverse complement strand
GGCGTGGGATTGATATAAAGACCGGTCCCCCACTCGAATCCCGCCACCCTCGTAAGCTTCGGCATCAGCTCGAGATGCCAGTGATAAAAATCGGCGGTCTCGTCCGAGAACGGCGAGCTGTGGAGCACCAGATTGTAGGGCGGCGATTCGAGTGCCCGATTGATGCGCATCAAGACAGTCTTGAGGAGCCGCGCCAGGCTTTCGTACTCGTGCCGGGGCGCCTCTTCGAACCGCGCCCCGTGACGCCGCGGCAGGAGCCACGTCTCGAACGCAAACCGAGACGCGTACGGCGAGAGCGCGACGAAGTCGGCGTTCTCCTGGATGACGCGCCGGCCGTCGGCGATTTCTTGATGCACGATGTCGCAGAACACGCACCGCTCCTTGGCGGCAAAATGCCGCCGCGCGCCGTCGATCTCCGCGCGGACGAAATCGGGCACGACCGGCAGCGCAATGAGCTGCGAGTGCCCGTGGTCGAGCGTCGCGCCGGCGGCCGAGCCGTGGTTCTTGAAGATGAGGATGCAGCGGAAGCGGCGATCCTGCTTGAGATCGAGGACCCGCTCGCGAAACGCCCACAGCACCCGCTCGATCTCCGGCTCGGACATCGACGCCACCGTCTTGCCGTGATCGGGCGTTTCGATGATCACCTCGTGCGCTCCAACGCCGTTCATCCGGTCGAACATTCCCTCCCCTTCGCGATCGAATCCTCCCTCGACCTGCAGCGCCGGGAATTTGTTCGGCACGACCCGCACTTCCCAGTTCGGCGAATTCGGCGCGCCGCCGTTCCGGCGGTACGCGAGCACTTCGGGCGGCGTCAGCGCCTCCCGGCCCGGACAAAACGGGCAGTAGTCGCCGCCGATGGACGCCGGTCGCTCGAGCCGGAAGTCGCTCGGACGTTTCTGGCGCTCGGTGGAGATAATGACCCAGCGGCCGGTGACGGGATCTTTTCGCAGTTCAGGCAAGGTAGACGTTAGAAGTTAAAAGGTAAAAGTCAAAAGGCAAAAGGTAAAAGGCAAAAGTCAGAAGTCAGAAGTCAAAAGGACACGCCAAACGCATTCTGATAGATCTCGATGACGGGATGGCCGGTCTCGAGCTGGATCGAAACGACGTCGAAGCGGCTGGGACAATCCGAGAGACGATGCCGCATCAGATACTCCAGGGCCAGCTGCGTGATTCGCCGCCGCTTCATCGAGGTAACCGCTTCGGCCGCCTCGCCGAACAGCCGACCATCGCGCGTCTTCACCTCGACGAAGACGATCGTCGGGCCGTCGCGTGCGACGATGTCCAATTCGCCACCACGCCGGCGGTAGCGGCGTGCAACTATTGCGTACCCGCGACGCTCCAGCTCGCGACAGGCCAGATCTTCGCCCATTTTCCCGAGGGCGATTCGAGCGTGACTCATGGGCCGCACGAGCGTGCAAAAGCCCTGCCACGGTCCGGCTAAAGCCGGACGCCACG
>JAHFUJ010000037.1:0-2596 GCA_023265105.1 Acidobacteriota bacterium | reverse complement strand
GGCGGACACTACGTACTGAAAGTTCGTTCCACTTCGGTCAACGCCTCGTCGAAAATCCGGACGGCAGTGTCGGCCTGCTCCCGCGACAACACGAGCGGGGGCGAAAAGCGAATCGCATTGCGGCCGGCCCCGAGCACCAGCAACCCTCGCTTGAACGCCGCGGCCACCACCGCGTCGCGCTCGGCGGGCGCGCGCTCCTTAGTGCGCCGATCGCGCACGAGCTCGACCCCAATCATCAATCCGCGGCCCCGGACGTCTCCAAGAAGCGGATGCGTCGCGGCCAGGCCGTTCAGGCCCTTCATCAAATGGCCGCCGACCTCCGCCGCGTTGGTGACGAGCGTCTCTTTGAGCAGTTTGAGCGTCGCCAGCGCCGCGGCGCACGACACCGCGTTGCCGCCGAACGTGCTCGCGTGCGCGCCCGGGGGCCACATCATCATGAGGTCGGCGCGCGCCGCCGCAATGCCGAGCGGCATCCCCGACGCAATCCCCTTCGCGATCGCGATCGCGTCCGGCCGCACCCCCGTGTGCTCGATCGCGAACATCTTTCCGGTACGCCCCATGCCCGACTGCACTTCGTCGGCGACCAACAGGATGCCGTGGGTTTTAGTCAGCTCGCGAAGCCGCTGCAGGAATTGATCGGGCGCGACGACGTACCCGCCCTCGCCCTGAATCGGCTCGATCACGATCGCCGCCACCTCGTCGGGCGACACCAGATGCACGAATAGCTGCTGTTCGATGTAGTCGAGACACTCGGCCGCGCAGTTCCTGGACTCGAGCCCCAGCGGACACCGATAGCAATCGGGGTACGGCGCGTGGTAGACACCGGATCCCAGCGGACCGAACCCGCGCCGCTGCACCGTTTTGCTCGCCGTCAACGCCAGCGATCCCATCGTGCGGCCGTGGAAGGCGCCAAGAAACGCGATGAGGTTCGCGCGCCCGGTCGCGTAGCGAGACAGCTTGATGCACGCCTCGATCGCCTCGGTCCCGGAATTGCCGAAGAACGATCGCACGCCGCCCTCGATCGGCACGACCGCCGCCAGCTCTTCGGCGAGCCGCACTTGCACCTCGTAGTAAAAATCGGTGCCCGACATGTGGAGGAATCGCTGCGCCTGCTCGGTGATGGCCCTGACCACCTCGGGATGCGCGTGCCCGGTGGCGTTCACCGCGATGCCGGCCGTGCAGTCGAGAAACACGTTGCCGTCGACATCCTCGACCGTGGCGCCGGAACCCCGCTCGATGACGAGCGGGTAGCCGCGCGTGTAGGAAGGCGACACGACGATCCCGTCGCGATCGATGATGGCTTTGGCCTTAGGTCCGGGAAGCGAGGTCTTGATGTGAGGAATCATGGAGACGACAGAAAGGTAAAAGTAAGAAGGAAAAAGGTAAAAGGCAAAAGGGTAAAGCGACGTTATCCGTTCATTTTCGCTTCCACTTAGTTCCGGCGGCGCTGTCCTCGAGTAGCACACCGCGCGCGGCCAGATCGTCGCGCACGCGATCGGCGGCCGCAAAGTCGCGCCGCCGCCGCGCGGCGTGCCGATCCTCGATGAGCCGCTCGATCTCTTCGACCGGTATCGGCGGCATCTGCTCCTCCGCCCGGCGGACGGCGAGCACGCCCAGGACATCGTCGAACCGATCGAACGCGTCACGAATCGCCGGCACATCGCCGGTGCCCATCTCGCCGGCGTCGATGGCCGAATTGAGCGCGCGCACCAACTCGAAGATCGCGCCGAGCGCCGCCGCAGTGTTCAGATCGTCCCGCATCGCGGCGGCAAACGCGGTCCGCGCCGCGTCGATGCGCGCGGCGATGTCCGGACGGGCTCCAGGGCGGCTCACCGCGTCCAGGCGCGACAGGAAATCGGTGAGGCGGCGCAAGGCTTCTTCCGCCTGCCCGAGGCTCACCCACGTAAAGTTCAACGACTTGCGGTAATGCGCCGACAGCAGCAGATACCGGACGGCGGAGGGCCGATGGCCCCGCGCGACGATGTCGGGAATCGTGTACGTATTCCCGAGCGACTTCGACATCTTCTGCTCGTCGACGAACAAATGCTCGACGTGGACCCAGAACCGCGAGAACGGGTGACCGGTCGCGCCTTCGCTTTGCGCAATCTCGTTCTCGTGATGCGGAAAGACGAGATCGATGCCGCCGGCGTGGATGTCGATGGGCGGCGGTCCGAGCAGACGCAGCGCCATCGCCGAGCACTCGAGGTGCCAGCCCGGACGCCCCGGCCCGGCGCCGAAATCCCACGTCGGCTCACCAGGCTTGGTGGCTTTCCAGAGCACGAAATCGCGCGCGTCCTCCTTCGCGTAGCTGTCCGCGTCCACGCGCGCGCCGGACTTCATCCCCTCGTGATCCAGCCGCGCCAAACGCCCGTACTCGGGCAGCGTCGAGATCTTAAAGTAGACGGATCCGTCGCTGCGGTACGTGTGGCCCTGTCGATCGAGCGCCCCGACCATGTCGGCCATCGCCTGCAGATTACACTCGTCGGTCGCACGCGGGTTCTCCTCGACTTGCTCGAGGCCGAGCGCGCGCGCGTCCTCGCGGAACGCGGCGATGTACTGGTCGGTGTACGACCGGAGGTCCATGCCCGCCTGCTGC
>JAHFUJ010000036.1:16492-25151 GCA_023265105.1 Acidobacteriota bacterium | reverse complement strand
TCCCCTCGCTGGCACAGATCGCCGAAGACTTTCGCCTCATGGCGAGCCTCGGCATCAACACGGTGCGGACGTACACGCCGCCGCGACGCGATCTTCTGGATGAGGCCGCGCGCCACGGCTTGCGCGTCATGGTCGGGCTGCCGTGGTCGCAGCACGTCGCCTTCCTCGACGACCGTCGGCTGAAGCGCACCATCCGGCGCGAGCTCGCTGAAACGGTCGGCAGGCTCGGCGACCATCCGGCCGTCCTGATGTTCGCGCTCGGCAACGAGATTCCGCGGGGCGTGGTCCGATGGCACGGTCGCCTCCGCATCGAGCGCTTCCTCCGCGAGCTGTACCAGGACGCGAAAACCGCTTCACCGGAAAGCCTCTTCACCTACGTCAACTTTCCACCGACCGAGTTTCTCGATCTGTCCTTCTTCGACGTCTGCGCGTTCAACGTGTACTTGCATCGCGAGACCGAGCTGCGGGCGTACCTCGCGCGGCTGCAGCACATCGCCGGCAACAAGCCGCTGCTCCTTGCCGAGGCGGGTGCCGACTCGATCCGCGAAGGGGAAGCGGGCCAGGCCGAGATCACGGCGATGCACGTCCGGGCCGCGTTCGAGGAGGGCGCCTGTGGCGCCGTCGCGTTTGCCTGGACCGACCAGTGGTGGCGCGGCGGCCATCCGGTCGAGGACTGGGCGTTTGGCCTCGTCGATGGCGACCGCCATGTGAAGCCGGCGGCGCTCGCCGTCGCCTCGGCCTTCGAGGACGCGCCCTTTCCGCAGAGAATCAGGACGTCGTGGCCGCGCGTGTCGGTCGTCGTCTGCGCCTACAACGAGGCCGAGCTGCTCGAGGACTGCCTCGCCTCGCTCGAGCGGCTCACCTACCCTGACTACGAAATCATTCTCGTCAACGACGGCTCGCGCGACCGCACGAGCGAGATCGGCCACCTCCATCCGCGGGTGCGTGTCATCGACACTCCGAACGGCGGCTTGGCCGCCGCGAGAAACGCCGGGTTGGCCGATGCGCACGGCGACATCGTCGCCTACACGGACGCCGACGTGCGCGCCGACCGCGACTGGCTGACCTATCTCGTCCAGCCGTTTCTCACCTCGGACGTTGTCTGCGCGGGCGGGCCCAACGTCGTGCCGTCCGACGATCCGCCGATGGCGCAGTGCATCGCGCGCGCGCCGGGCGGGCCGACGCACGTCCTGCTCGACGATCGGATCGCGGAACACGTGCCCGGCTGCAACATGGCGTTCCGCCGCGAGGCGCTCCTCGCAATCGGCGGATTCAATCCCATCTATCTCCGCGCCGGCGACGATGTGGATGTGTGCTGGCGGCTGCAGGCGCGAGGCTGGAAGATCGGCTTCGCCGCCGCCGCCTTGGTGTGGCATCACCATCGCTCGTCGGTGCAGGCGTACTGGCGCCAGCAGATCGGCTACGGCGAAGGCGAGACCTGGCTGATGGCGCACCACCCGGAGAAGTTCCTCGACGGCCGCATGCTGTGGCGCGGGCGGATTTACAGCCCGCTGCCGTTCGTGCGGTCGCTCTGGGGGACGCGCATCAACGCCGGCGTCTGGGGGACGGCGGCGTTTCCGTCGGTCTATCGCACCGACGTGCATCCCTTCGCGTTCCTGCCGCATTCAATCAGGTGGCAGGTGCTGTCCTTTGTGCTGACGCTGGCCGGCTTGGCCGTCGCGGCCATCGGTGGTCACCGGTGGGCGGCCGTGCTGCTGCTCGGCAGCGGCGGCGTCGGCATGGCCGCGACGATCGCCAAGAACGTCGCCTACGCGATGCGCTCCGAGATCGACTCGCTGCCCGGCCTTGGCCCGCGCGCGACGGGCGTGGGTGCGGTGCGCCGGCTGCTCGTGCGGCTGCGATACCGGGCGACGGTCGCCTATCTCCACTTTATCCAGCCGCTGGCGCGCGTGCGCGGGCGCATCCGCGGCGTGCTGTCGCCGCCCGAAATCGCGCTCCCGCCTCGACAGCCGCAAACGAGCCGTGGTCCCCGGCCCTCGCTCAGCGAGGCGTGGCGCGCGCTGCTTTTGATCTCCGGCAGCGTGACCGAGGATCGCTTCTGGAGCGAGACGCCGACATCGGCCGAGGGCGTGCTGTCGCAGCTCGCCGATTGGCTGCGGCGATCGCGCGCCGTGCGCACGATCGCGATCGACGATGGCTGGTCCGACGACCGCGACGTGAGCGTGTTCGTCGGACGATGGGCGTGGCTCGACGTGCGGGCGCTCGTCGAGGAGCACGACGCGGGGAAGGCGCTGCTGCGCATCAGCACGCACGTGAGACCGACCACGTTCGGTGTCGTCAGCGCGCTCGGCCTGGGCGCGGCGCTCCTCGTGGCCGCCGCCACCGGCGTCGCGCTGCGGCGGCCGATGGGCGGGGCGATCGCGGCCGGCCTGACCTTGCTCCTCATCGCGTTCGCCGCCTGGCGCACGGCGCAGGCGACGGCGATCGTACGGCGCGGCGTCGCACGGGTGGCGATCGGCGGCGGCATGATGACGATGCGCTCGAGTACGGCACGCGTGCCGATCATCGCGCCATCGATCCTGCGGACCTACGGGTTGCGCAGCGCGATGATGTTCGTGCTGATGATTCTCGCCCTGGGCGCCGGCACGTTCATGCTGCGCGAAGCGGCCACCGCCCAAGTGATCGGGGCCCGGAAAGGGTACGCCGGCGACTACGGGCCGGCCATCCAGGCCTGGCTCGACACGCCTGGCGGCATCGTCGTGGCTCCGGGCGGCGACGTGTACTTCGCCGACTCGAACAACCATGTCATCCGGCGCATCGACGCCGCCAACCGGATCATCACGCCGGTTGCGGGCAACCACGATCTCGGCAGCGGCTTTTCCGGCGACCGCGGGGAGGCGACCGCCGCGCAACTCGATACGCCGGGTGGCGTCGCCATTGCGCCGGACGGCGATCTCGTGGTGGCCGACTCGCACAACGCTCGGATTCGCCGCGTCGACAAGCCGACCGGTGTCATCACCACGGTGGCGGGGTCGGGCGAGAACGGCTACGACGGCGACGAGAAACCGGCGACCGAGGCGGCGCTCGACACGCCAAGCGCCGTCGCGTGCGCGCCGAACGGCGACATTTACATCGCCGATACGCTGAACAACCGCGTCCGGATGATCGATCACGCCACCGGCCTCATTCACACCGTGGCGGGCGACGGGACGACCGGCGAGAGCGGACCGATCGGCGACGGTGGACCGGCGACGAGCGCCGCGCTGTTCATGCCGGCCGACGTCGCGCTGGCGCCAAACGGCGACCTCTACATCGCCGACATGCACCACAACCGCGTCCGCAAGGTCGACGCCGTGACGCACATCATCACGACGGTCGCCGGAAGCGGCCAGTGGGGCTACGGCGGCGACAACGGCCCGGCCACCTCCGCCCTGCTGACACCCGCGGGCATAGCCGTCGTGGCCGGACCGCGCGGCGCCGTCACAATCTTCATTGCCGACTACTACAACGGTCACGTCCGCATCGTCGGACCAGACGGCGTCATCCACGACGCGAGCGATGCGGGTCAGGAGGCGTTGGGCGCGCCGACCCGCGTCACCTTCGCGCCGAGACGCGGCTGGCTCTATGTCACCGACTCGAGCCGCGACCGGATCGTGGTGCTGAACATTCCGCAGATCGCGCCCAACGTCGTGCCACCGCGTCCGCTGGCGCCGGCCAGGAAGGCGGGTTGAGGTGAGTCAGACGTCGATGCCTGACACTCCCGCCGTCGAGCAGCCGCTCATCCAGTGGACGGTGTCGTTCCTCCGCCCGTACCGCGTGCGGGTGACGCTGCTGGCCGCCCTGTTGCTGCTGGAAATTGGGCTCGGTGCGCTCCAGCCGTGGCCGCTCAAGGTCGTCGTCGACAACGTGCTGCAGGGACGGTCCTTCCCGGAGCCGATCGCGCGCTGGCTGGCGGTCGTGACGGGCGGCCGTCCTCTCGTGCTGCTCATCATCGTGGTCGTCACCGGCGTGCTGCTGCAGCTCACCAAAGAGTTCGTCTCGATGTTCGGCACGCAGATACAAGTGGACACGGGTCAGCGGATGGTGTACGACCTGCGCGGCCGCTTGTTCCAGCACCTGCAGGCGCTCGCCCTTCATCACCACATCGCCACGAGCACGGGCGACGCGGTCTACCGCATCGACGTCGATGCGTATTCGATCGAGAACCTCGTGATGAGCGGCTTGTTCCCGCTCGCCTCGTCGGTCGTCACGCTCCTCGTGATGTTTGTGATTCTCTTGAAGCTCGACGTCACCGTTGCGCTGCTCTCGTTGACGGTCGTCCCGTTTCTGTATCTGTGCCTCCGCTACTACATGACGACGCTCGTCACCCGGACGGAGCGGGTCAAAGAGCTCGAATCGAAGCTGCTGGAGCGGACGTTCGAAGTGTTCGCGGCGATGAGGCTGGTCAAGAGCTTCGCGCGCGAGCCGTACGAAACGGAGCGGTTCGTGAAGATGGGCAACCATGTGATGCGGGCCCGCATCGACATCACGTGGCAGGAGTCGCTGTTCTCGGTCGTCGTCACCACGACCATCGGGATTCTGGGCACGGCGCTCGTCTTGATGGTGGGCGGCATGCACGTGCTGCAGGGCAGGATGACCATCGGCGAGCTGCTCATCGTCATCGCCTATCTGGGCGCCGTGTACGATCCGTTGTCCTCGATCGCGCACACGACCGGCCGACTCCAGGGCGCGATCGCCGGCGCCAAGCGCGTTCGCGCCATGTTCGCGAAGCTCCCGGAAATCGCGGACGCACCCGGCGCGATCGACGCCGACGCCGTCAAGGGCGAGATTCGGTTCGAGGAGGTCGGGTTCAGCTATCCGGACGGCACCAAGGTCCTGCACGACATCACCTTCGGCGCGAAACCCGGCGAGATGGTCGCACTCGTCGGCCTGACCGGCGCCGGCAAGACGACGCTCGCCAGCCTGATCCCGCGACTCTACGACGCGACGGAGGGGCGCGTATTGGTTGACGGCGTCGACGTCCGGCAGTACCGCGTGCGCTCGCTTCGGGAGAAGATCGGCATCGTGCTGCAGGATCCGGTGCTGTTGTCCGGAACGATCGCCGACAATCTGCGCTACGGCCGACTCGATGCGACGCCGGCGGAGATCGAGGAGGCGGCGCGCGCGGCCCACGCGCACGAGTTCATCTCGCACCTGGGAAAGGGCTACGACACGGAGATCGCGGAGGCCGGCGGCGGCCTCTCCGGCGGGGAGCGTCAGCGTCTGAGCGTCGCCCGCGCCATCCTGAAGAACGCGCCGATCCTGATCCTCGACGAGCCGACGTCCTCGCTCGACGCCATCTCGGAGGAGATCGTGTTCGCGGCGCTCCAGCGGCTGCGCGCGCGGCGGACGACGATCGTCATCGCGCACCGCCTCTCGACCGTGCGAAACGCCGACCGGATTCTCGTGCTCGACGGCGGTCGCATCGCGTCGCAGGGACGACACGAAGATCTGCTGAAGACGAGCCGATTGTACCGGCGCATGTGCGCGCGATTGTCGGTCGGCAGGTCGCTCGACGACCCCGAAAGCGTCGACGAGCTGATTCAGGCCGTGAAATAGGGGTCGGGAGCCTTTTTCACGAGCCCCCTTTTCATGAAAATCCTCTTCGCGGGGATCATCGCGCGCTATCCGTTCGGCGGCGTCACCTGGTGTTCGTTGATGTACCTGCTCGGTCTTCGGGCGCTCGGTCACGAGGTCTTTTACATCGAGGACACCGGTGAGTGCGTGTACGACCCGACCCAGAATACTCGCGCGACCGATCCGAGCTTCGGAACTTCCTACATCCGCGACGCGCTCGCACCGTTCGGCCTCGGCGATCGCTGGACGCTGGTGAACTACGACGGCAGCTACCACGGCCGGAGCGCAGACCAGGTGCGGCGCTACTGCGCAGACGCCGACCTGTTTCTCAACCTGTCGGGCGGCTCCTGGTTCTGGCGTGAGGAGTACGCGCGCATCCCGCACAAGGCGTTCATCGACTCGGATCCGGCCTTCACTCAGCTCGCGATTGCCAAGGGCGAGCCGTGGTACGTCGAGTTCTTCCGGGCATTCGATCATCTGTTTACCTTCGGAGCGAACGTCGGCACGCCCGCCTCGCCGATCCCGGTCGGTCGATTCACCTGGCACAAGACGTGGCAGCCGGTCACGCTCGGCGATTGGCGCGCCGAGGTCACGCCACGCGATCGCTTTACGACAGTCATGACGTGGCAGATCGAAAGCTTCACCGACGTCGGCGGCAACAAGGATCAGGAGTTCCTGAAGTACCTCGACCTGCCGTCCCGCACGAGCCAGCCTTTCGAGCTGGCCGTCAACGGTCCGCGAGCGCTGCTGCGCGAACATGGCTGGAATGCCGTGGACGGAATGAGCGTCTCGCGTACGCCCTGGGACTACCGCGACTTTATCCATCGATCGAAAGCCGAGTTCGGCGTGGCCAAGCACACCTACGTCGTGACGCACTCGGGCTGGTTCAGCGATCGCACTGAATGTTATCTGGCGTCGGGCCGGCCGGCGCTCGTGCAGGACACCGGCTGGACCGCCCACCTGCCATGCGGCGACGGACTATTCGCTTTTTCGAATCTCGACGAAGCGATCGCCGGCATCGACCGGATCAACAGCGATTACCGGCGTCACGCCCGGCGCGCTGAAGAGATCGCCCGCGAGCATTTCGACGCGAACGTCGTGCTGCCGAAGTTGTTGGAGACCGCGTGCACCTGAAAGCGCCTGCGGCCCGCGCGAGGCGCCGGAGGGCAGCACGGCGAAGCCGTGCCGCCGAGCGCGAGCGAGCGGGGGTGGGGCCCCGCGAGCCGTGAACAAGGTTTGCCGATGAGAATCGCTCACGTCGCACCAGTGGCGACGACGATTCCGCCGCCCAAATCCGGATCGGTCGAAGCGATGACGTCGCTGCTTACCGAAGGGCTCGTCGCGCGCGGTCACGATGTCACGTTGTTTGCCACGGCCGATTCGACGACCAACGCGACGCTGCACGCGATCTACCCGCACGGCTACAGCCACGACGCCAGCATGTGGCCGTGGGAGCTGTACGAGATGCTCAATCTCGCCGCCGCCGTCGAACGTGCCGGCGATTTCGATGTCGTTCATTACGAGGCCGTGTACTATCCGATGGCGCTGGCATTCGTGCGGATCTCGCCGGCGCCGATCGTACAGACGCTGCACCACGCGCCGAGCGAGGCGGAGATCCGGCTCTGGTCGAGGTATCCCGAGGCCCCGTTCGTCGCGGTCTCGAGCGAACAGGCGCGCCTTCTTCGAGGACTCAACGTCGTCGCCACCGTGCTGCACGGCATCGACACCGACGCCTTCGCCTTTCGTGAAAGACCCGACGATTACCTGCTGTTTCTTGGGCGGTTCACCGACGGCAAGGGTGTGCTGCAGGCGATCGAGATCGCCGGACGTGTCGGCATGCGGCTCATCCTCGCCGCGGCCGAGAACGACTACTATCGGGAGAAGGTCGCGCCGCACGTCGACGGCCGCCAGGTCATCTATCATGGCGAGGCCGACCACAAGGCGAAGGTGGCACTGTACGGCGGTGCGCGCGCCCTTCTCTACCCGGTCCAGGCCGCCGAGCCGTTCGGGCTGGTGCTCGCCGAAGCCATGGCGTGCGGGACACCGGTCGCTGCGCTCGAGAGTGGCGCTGTCCGCGAAGTGGTCGATGAGGGAGTGACCGGCATCATCGTCGAAAACGTGGACCAGATGTCGAACGAACTGCCCTGCGTGTTCGATCTCGATCGCCGCCGCGTCCGCGCCCAAGCGGTCGCGCGCTTCGGTGTCGGCCGCATGGTCGATGAGTACGTCGCGGTCTATCGGCGGGTCGTGGAAGCGGGAGAGGGCCACCGTGGCGGCTGACGCGCCTGGTCTGGCCGGTCGGACGATTCTCGCCGTCTTCGCCCACCCCGACGACGAGTCGGTGGCCTGCGGCGGGACGCTCGCACGTCTTGCCGACGCCGGCGCGCGCGTCGTGCTGCTCTGCGCATCGCGCGGCGAACGTGGATCGACGAGCGACCCGTCGCTCGTGTCGGACGGCGATCTGGGACGCGTGCGCGCCCAGGAATTGCGCGCCGCCGCGGCGGTGCTCGGAATTTCCGAGGTGCTGATTTTCGACCATCCCGACGGCGATCTGCGGTGGGCGCACGCCCTGGAGCTCGAGGCCGAAATCGTCGCGACCATCCGTCGCTACCGGCCCGATGGCGTGATCACGTTTGCGGAGGACGGACTGTACTGGCACCTCGATCACATCGGCGTCCACGAGCGGACCGACGACGCCGTGCGATCGCTCGAAGCCGACGCGCCGCCCCTCTATTTCGTCACGATGCCGAAAGGGGTGATGCGCGCGGTAGTGGAGGCGGCGATCAGCAACGGCTGGGCGCCGGAGGGCTCGAGCTTCTGGGGCATCACGGCCGATGCGTTCGGCGCCGCCGCCAAGCCACCGACCTTCGTCGTCGACGTCCGCCCGTGGGTCGCGCGCAAGCTGGCCGCGCTCCACTGTCACCGGACGCAGATGAGCGCCAGCAATCCGTTCGCCCGGATCGACGAGACGGTCGCCCGACGCTGTCTCGGCATCGAGCATTTCCGACGTGCGCCAATCGACACATCGGGTGAGTCGGTGCTGGAGTTGCTGGGCGAACCGGTGACCAGCCGATGAGGTCCG
>JAHFUJ010000036.1:0-16392 GCA_023265105.1 Acidobacteriota bacterium | reverse complement strand
GTGGTCATCAACCATACACACAACCAGCGCACCTGGAGCCCGTCGCACGGCCAGCCGCTGCCCCCCGAGGGGTATCGCGATCTGTTTGAAACGCTCGAGCCGCGGCTGTTCGGCGAAACCCGACTGCTCGCGGACGTCGTCAAAGGCGGGCCGCTGGATCTCGCGCGACAAGACTCCGCAGAGACGCTCGACGCCGACCCCGCGCTCACCATCGTCGCCAGCCGGAGACCCGACGTGTTCGCCGCGCACCGGCTCGCGCCGCCGCCATCCGACGCGCGGGGCGAGTTCCGCGTCAACCCGCTGTACGTCATTGAGACCAACGCCGATCCCGTGGGGTTTCGCCTCCGCTTCCCGTCGGAGGACTACGAGCAGGAGTACGCCGCCTGCCGACAGTACCTGCCCGATCACGTCGCGATCGATCGGGCGGCGCTGGCGGCGCTCACCACGGGCAGGCTCCCGAGCGGCCTGCTCGATTTCGCACGCCGGCACGTGATCGTCGATCTGCCGAAAAACTACTACTGAATTGCAGGCGGGCAGAATGGCAGGATCGCAGGATGGCCAAATCCTGCCACGCCGAGATCCTGCGATCCTGCAATGGTATGATTGCCGTCCTCACGCGGCCCTCATGCCCAACGATTCTTCGAGACCGTCACCCCCGCGGCCTGCGGGGAAGCTGCGCATCGCGGGGATCATCCGTCCTCACTGGAAAGCTCTGGCGATGGCGCTCGTTGCGGTCCTGGGCGAGACGCTCACGGACGTACTCGAGCCCTGGCCGATCAAGCTGGTCATCGACAACGTCGTGCAGTCGAAGCCGCTGCCGGCCCGCTGGGGCCCGTGGGTGGCGGCGCTGTTCGGGCAGAACAAGTTCGCGATTCTGAACTTCGCGGTCGCCGCCGTCCTGATCATCGCCGTGGTCGGCGCCGTCAGCGGCTACGTCGAAAAATACCTGACCACCACCGTCAGTCAGTGGGTGGCGCACGACTTGCGGCGGACGCTGTACCAACACATTCAGCGGCTCTCCCTCTTCGAGCACGGCGAATCGCGCACGGGCGATCTGATCGCGCGCGTGACCAGCGACATCGATGCCGTGCAAGATTTCATCAACTCGGCGCTCCTCGGCATCCTGGTGAACCTCCTGACGCTGGTCGGCATGATCGGCGTCATGATTTACATCAGTTGGCGATTTACGCTCATCGCGCTGTCGGTCGCGCCGGTGCTCTTCCTCGTCGTGTACTTCTACTCGCGGCGGATCAAGAAGGCGTCGCGCGCGGTGCGGAAAAGAGAAAGCGAGCTGCTCTCCGGGCTGGCAGAAGTGCTGGCGTCCATCCACGTCGTGCAGGCGTTCGCTCGGGAAGACTACGAAGAGCGGCGTTTCGAATCGGACAGCCGGCAAAGCGTGGAAGCCGGGCTGCAGGCGCGCAGTATGAAGGCGAAGCTGTCGCCGATCGTGGACGTCATCGTCGCCGTCGGGACGTGTTTGGTGCTCGGGTACGGGGCGCGTCTGGCCCTGGCCGGCGAACTGAGCGCCGGCGATCTGGTCTTGTTCCTCCTGTATGTGGGCAAGACCTACAAGCCGCTGCGAGATCTCTCCAAGCTGACCAACACCGTCTCGAAAGCCGCCATCGGCTACGAGCGGATCCAGGAAGTGTTGGAGATCGAGAGCCGGGTCCGGAACCTTCCGGGCGCGCGCGAAGCGCCCGTGTTCAAAGGCGGCATTGAATTCGACCACGTCGGCTTCAGTTATGGCCGCGACGTGCCGGTGCTGAAAGATGTGAGCTTGCGGATCGAGCCAGGCCAGGTCGCCGCGATTGTGGGCCCCTCCGGCACGGGCAAGACGACGATCGTCAGCCTGATCCCGCGCTTTTACGATCCCGTCTCGGGACAGGTCAAGATTGACGGCACGGATATTCGCCAGTACACCCTGAAGTCGCTGCGCGACCAGATCAGCTTCGTCCTGCAGGACACGGTGCTTTTCCGCGCGACGATTTGGGAGAATATCGCCTACGGCAAACCCGACGCTCCGCCCGAGGACACGATCCGCGCGGCGATGCTGGCCGATGCGCACGAGTTCATCATGAGCTTGCCGCAGGGCTACGCCACCATGGTTGGTGAGCGCGGCGTGACGCTTTCCGGCGGGCAGCGGCAGCGCATCGCCATCGCGCGGGCGATTGTTCGCAACACACCGATCCTGATTCTCGACGAGCCCACGGCGGGGCTGGATGCGGTCTCCGAGCGGGCCGTCGTCGGCGCCTTGGACCGCCTGATGGAGGGCAAGACATCGGTGATTATCGCGCACCACCTCCACACGATCCGCCACGCGGACGTCATCTTCGTCGTCAAGGATTCAGAATTGGTGGAGTACGGCACTCACGATGTGTTGCTGGCGAACGGTGGACCCTACGCCGAGCTGTACCACCTCCAGACCACCCAAGGAACCGCGAAAACGGCAAATCCGGTGTAAGCTCCTGCGCGTCGATGGCGCACCACCCCATGTCCCGACGCCAACTCGGACAGCGCGCACGCGAGCGCTTCGCCGACCCCACGCGCCGGCGCGGGTTTCTCGTCGCCTTCGAAGGGCCGGACGGCTCGGGCAAGACGACGCAGCGCAAGCTGTTCAAGACGTGGCTCGAATCGGAGGGCCATAGCGTCGTCACGACGAAGTGGAATTCGTCGGATCTCATCAAGCCGATCATCAAGACGCGCAAGGCGGTGCGCGCGCTCAGCCCGGAGGAGTTCTCGCTGCTGCACGCCGCCGATTTCCGGCACCGCGTGGAGCACGCGATCCTGCCCGCCCTCTGGGACGGCAAGCTCGTCGTCGCCGATCGCTTCCTGTTCACCGGGCTCGCCAGAGACGTCGCGCGCGGGCTCGATCTCGACTGGGTCCTCAAGCTGTATCAGCCGCTGCTGTGGCCGGATCTGATCTTCTACTTCTCGGTCTCACCGGACACGTCCGGCCGGCGGGTGACGGCCGCACGCACGCCGAATTTTTACGAGGCGGGACGAGACGTCACCGATCTCGACGACCCCGTCGAGAGCTACTACCGCTTCATCAAGCGCGTCATTCGCGAATACGAATCGCTGGCGCTGATCTTCAACTTCATCACCGTCGACGCGGAACAGTCGATCAGCGAGCAGCACTATCGGATTCGCGAGCTCTTTCGCGAAGGCGAGCGGCGCCCGTGGTCCGAGTGGAACCTCGATGCCGTGACGGAGTGGCTGTCGCACAGCCGAGGCAGACAATGAGCGCCGAACGGGGCCGGCTCGTTGCCGTCGACGGCGTCAACGGCGCGGCGGTCCGCGCCGCCGCGCGTGCGGAAAACGCCGCGGCACCCCCCGCGCGACGCGGCGGGGTCAGCGTGTGGGACGCATCGGGTGTCTTCGAAGACCTGGCCCTGGCCGACCGCGCGGCCGGCGTGCCGTCGGCGCGGACGTTGCTGCTGTTGTATGCCGCCGACCTGGCGTTCCGGCTCCGATGGGAGATTCGTCCGACGCTCGCGGAGGGCCGCACGGTCGTCGCCGCGCCGTACGTGGCGACAGCGGTCGCGTTTGGACGCGCGGCCGGCTTGCCGCGAGGATGGTTGAAAGATCTGTTCTCGTTCGCGGCTCGCCCCCACGAGGCGCGCGTGGTGGACGCCGCTCCCGCGCGCGCCGCCGCCGACCGGTCGGGCTTCGTCGAATTCGGATCCGATCGACTGGCGGCGCGGCTTGACGGCCCCGCCAGGCGCCAGCTCGTCGAGCGGGCGCGCGCGCACTTGCAAGCGTCTTCACGACGTATCACGAAAGCACGAAAACCCACGAAGATCACGAAGTCTCCTTAAGTCTTGTGACTTGACGAACTTCGTGTTCTTCGGTCATTTCGTGATGAAACGGCCGGGGATGAGTTAGTTTAGCGCCGCGCCGCGGCGACGGCCGCCGTCACGAAGTCGCTGCGGTGTCGGGCGAAGACGCGGAGATCGCTGACCGCGCTCTCGAACTGGTCGTTCGTGAAGGTCTTCTGCGGGTCGGTTAACGCGGCGTCGCGGATCTGTTCGTATTCTTGCTGAATTTCACGCTCGAGCCACCCAGGTCCGCCCGTGACCCCTGCCGCCGGTTCAGCTGCCGATCGCGCACAATCGATCAGCGCATCGAGGTACGCGTTGTACAGGTCAGGGTACGAGATCGCCCGCGTCATCAATCGGTTCGTGTTTGCGCGGGGGCCGTCCGTGATGTTGTGGAAGATGCTGTGCTCGGACCCGCTCTTGAACGCTTCGCTCTTGTCCCATGCGATGAACGTGAACAGCTTCCTGTCCTGAAACTGGTAGAAGTAATAGTTGTTCATGCCGCCATAATCGCTGAGAAAACCGTCGTTGTCCGCGACAAAGTTCTCGACCGCGACGTGCTGGACGAACTTCTTGAGATCGAGGTACTCGGCCATCACGGTTCGGAAGGCCGCGTCGCCCGTCTGGTTGATCGCCTGGACCAACTGCACGATGAATTCGGGCCTCGGGTCCGTTTCGTGCGTCTCCGGCTTGTACGGAAGCGGTACGTAGCTGTCCGGGTTCGAACCCCGGTCCTCGAAGTAGTACGGCTGGGCATCGGACGGGTAATCGTACTTGTAGAGATAGCCGTCGTTCTCGTTGAACGTCTCCTGCAGGAACGTCTTGTCGACCGACTCGACGATCGTGTAGAGGCCTTCGTACTGGTTGTTGATGAAGAGCTTCGTGTGCGCCTCACGTGGGGCCGGAAGCCCCAGGCGACGGAAGAGCAGCATGCTCAGCCGCTCGTGCATGTTCGACGCGTCCTGGGACTGGTTGCGGAGAATGAACGACTTCAGCCCGAGGAACTTCTGGTCCGTCGTATACCGGTCGAAATCGACGCGGAGCCCCGGTTTGATCCCGCTGCGGCTGCCGGTGCCGCGGGAGCGTATGCCGATGTTGCGGACGACTTGATCGCGCCACCGGAAGTCGCACGGATAGTACGTGTTGTCGAGATAATGAACCTGCAGCGATTGCCAATCCCTCGAATTGATGGCCAGGCGGATTTCGTGAACGACCGTGTCATCGAAGAACGGCTCCCATGGTTGGGGCAACGGCGCCGGGCTGGGAGTCGGACTGGGTGTCGACTGTGCGACAACGGGCGCCGTCGCGCTCAGGCTGAGGACGACAATGGCCGCAAGAGTGCGCAGGCGATCGCGAAGCATCGTCATGCTCCTATCCCCCCTTTACAGCACCAGCTGGAGTCGGACCACCTGGCTCCAGAACGCACCGCCACCTAATAGAGGACTACGGCTGGGATCCTCGACTTGTTCCCGGATGCCGTTGAACTGCAGCTTCATCCACCGGTTCAGCGCCCAGTTCACGCCAAGGCTCAGAGCCCGGTCGCCGCTCGGCAAGATGTTCGCGGCGCGGGGCGTCCGGGACGGCAGATCGACGTTGGCGCCGCCCGCACTGTCGAACCACAACCGTTCGTATCGGCCGACGACCTCGACGGCTCCAAAGCCGCCCTGCAGGAACTCGCCATCAGCCTTCAGCGGACGTGTCTTCTGTTCACCGGTCAGAATCCAGGTGCCGGCGACATACCACGACCGCGCGCGTGCGTCTGGGAGATCTTCATCGCCGAGCCCCTGCCGCAGTCGGCCGTCGGTCACCCACGTGTATTCGGCACGCAGGGAGGCCGGTCCCGCCGTCCAATCGACGTCGGCCTCCCAGCGCCGCCGCTGACCCTTGACGTAGACGGGCTGAAAGAACGTGTCCTGCGTCAGGACGGTGCGGCCGCGGAGACCGTTCGGGAGGTAGGGGTCGTCGGACAACGAGCTGACCGCGAAGGCGGCGCCCACGTCGATGTCGCCGGGCAGCCGGACACGGCGAAACGGCGCGAAGGTGACCCGCGCTGCGACGGTCTGGTCGCCGCCTTCCACCTTCTTCGAGCGGGCGTTGTCGCCATCGTGCCGGAAGACGCCGGTCGCGTAGGTCAGCCCGTGCTTGAAGAAGCTCCCGTGAACCATCCCGCCGATGTCTCGCCCTGGAGCGATGTAGTTCGCGCCGAGGGTGCGATATACGAAGTCGTTGTGCGAGACGCCCGTGAGCTGGTCGAGGCCGAACGGCACCTTGAACTTGCCCAGCTGGATCTGCGCGTTCTTCATGTACTTGACGTTCACATTCACGTCTTTCCACTGCGACTTGGGCGTGTACCCGAGAAGGACATCCTTCTCGCTGAGCTCCTGCTCGGTGAGTTCGCGCTCGACCTCGTAGTCGATTTTCTTGAAGAAGTTCCCCTGGATGCCGACGCGATTGCGATGCAGCTGAAACGTGCAGGTTGTTGGAAGGACCTGGCTCGGACAGTTGAGACCCGGCGCGCCCGTGTACGACCCATGCGCATCCTCTTGAAACTTCGCCTCGAAATCGAGACGGAACGCATCGCCGAACCGGATCGAGGGATGTTGCTTCCAGGCGACGCCGATGCCAGGTCCACCGGCTTCAGGCGCCTGGTCTGGATTATCGACCTCGTCGGAGATTTCGTCGGGCGCAAGTGTGCCGGCAGCCGTCTTCTTCGCCTTCTTTTTCTCCTTCTTTTCCGCTGTGGCCTGTTGGACTTGAGGCGGCGGATCCTGCTGCAAGGCAGATTTCTCAGGTCCGGCTTTAGAGCCTGTGAGGAAACTGCTAACCGCCGAGACCGCAGAGACCGCGGAGAAGAATATTCCAGGGATTCTCGGCGAACTCTGCGTGCTTTGCGGTAAAACGTCACATTTCTTTACACCCTCATTAGGCGGACCCGACGAAGTGTCTCCTGAGGCGAGCAGCACGACGAGGAGAGGTGCGATCACAGCGTCAGTCCTCCTGCGTCCACCGCGCGCGGTCGGCCCACCGTCGGCACCGCGTCAATGGTTTGGAACAGCGCGCTCACCTCCGCGACCGCGTCCGGCCCCTCGACGACGATGGCGACCTCGCGCCGGAAATCGAGACTGATCGCGGCGAGCGCCAGGCCGCCGACGACGGCCAGGCGATCGTCGATCAGGAGAATCTTGCCGTGCGATTTGAGGTTGCCCAGCCGCTTGGATCCGAACACCTCCACCGTCAAGCCGGCCTTATACCGCGCGTTGAGGAGCGTGACAAGATCCGGATCCGACAGTTTGGCGTCGATGAGGCGAATCGTCGACTGCGCCTGCTCGATCAGGGCGGTGAACTGCCGGCGCGCCCGCTCGGGGCCGATGATCAGCCGCGGCGGCACCGTCGCGGGCAGCGGCCGCTGTTCGCAGTCGGCGGCCATCAGCGCTCGTAATCCGGCGACGACCTCGGGATCGTAGCTCAACACGAGCGCGTCGCACGTGCGCTCGAAACACTTCCGCGTGAAGTTGCACGACGCCACGACGGCCGGACCATCGTCGGCCACGAGGTACTTGGCGTGGTACTTGACCACGGGGTCGGTGTACGGGTGAGTCGACGCGCCGGTCTGCTCGAGCGCAGCCCAGAGTTTTCTCAGCTTGCTCTTGTCGCCTTTGGCTCTGGACGTGACGAGCACATCGACCTGCACGCCACGGGCGGTCGCCTCCGCAAGCTCGCTGAAGATCTGCGCATCGTTGCACCGGAAGAGCGACAAGGCAATCGACTGCCGGGCATTGTGGATCACGTCCACGATCGTGCTTCGGCGATCGGCGACGGAGATGACCACCCGGTCCGGTGGTGTCGGTCCTGGCATCACTTGCGCTTTCTGCAGCGAAACCCGCACTATACATCAAAGACCTGGAAATCCGGTGTGCCCCCGGAAAACGTCCGCCTTAAGGCGGACACGACGCGGTGATGCAATGGGCCATAGAAATCCGGTCGGTCTTCGATGGATACTTCTGGCACTCTCGTTTCAGGTGAGCGGAGGTTCATGTCGCGAGTACGGCTCGTATTGGTGATCCTCGCGTGTGTTGCGGCGCCGCAGGCGGTCGCGGCGCAGCCGGCGACGGGCGCCGTGACGGGAACGGTCAGCGGCGACGCGGGAAACCGCCTGCCGGGGGTCATCGTCACTGTCCAGAACCAGGTGACCGGGATCCGCAGCACCGCGACGACCGATGCTGACGGGCGGTACGAGATCGCGAACCTGCCGGGCGAGGGCGAGTATCAGGTCAGTGTGGCGCTGGCCGGTTTTGCCACCGCGGCGAGCGAGAACGTCAGGGTCGTTCCCAACGCGATTCTGGTCGTGAACTTCCGCCTGAAGCTCACGGTCGTCGAATCGGTGGCCGTGAGCGCGCAGACGCCACTCCTCGAAAGCGGACAATCCGCCGTGCAGCAAACGGTCAGCGAGCAGTTGGTGCACTCGTTGCCGCTCGTCGGCAGAAACTTCATCCCGCTCGTCACGCTGGCCGCCGGGTTCACGGGCAACCCGAACTTTCCGAGCCCGCAGGGGCAGATCTACTGGACGAACAACATCGTCGTGGATGGCGCGAGTCACTTCTCGAAGTGGCGGAGCGCGGCGCGGACCTTCTATTCGGGGTACGGCTTGGAGTCCATCAAGGAAGTGCAGGTCCTCACCAATCGTTTCTCCGCGGAATACGGGGAGTCGCTCGCGACCGTCACGAGCGCGGTCACGAAGGCGGGGACCAACGAGTTTCACGGGTCCGGATTGTTGTTCTTTCAGGATGATGCGCTGAACGCCACACCCGCCTTCGCGCTGGTGAATCCGCCGGCGGCATCCGAGCGATACGGGTTCACGCTCGGCGGTCCGTTCGCCAAAGACCGGACGCATTTCCTGGAGAGTTACGAGGGCCGGCGCTCGCGCAACCACAACATCGTCGTCTCGCCGCATCCTGAAGGCGCGGGGGCATTCGTCTCGGACAATGAAGACGAGCATCTCGTCTTCTTCAGAGTCGACCACCGCCGGAGCGAGCGGCACTTGATGATGGGCCGATACAACGGCCAGTTCTTTCGCTGGCATAACGAGCCCGGCGGCTTGTCCCTGCCTGGGGCCGGGACCGAGTACCGAAACGATGTCCACACGATTCTGGCGACCGACCGGTTGCAATTCTCCGAGCGGCTGCTGAACGAAGTGCGGGTGCAATTCGCCCGCTATGTCGACGTGCGGACCGATCTCCAACCGAAGGTGTTTGTGTCGCGCGCCGGTTATTCCCAGGAGGGCGGAACGCTCGGCGCGTTCGGCTTCGGCGCCGATCCGGAAGACACCTGGGAGGCCGCCGACACGGTGTCGGCCTGGTCGGGTCCTCACACGTTCAAGCTCGGAGGCGGGACGAAGTACGTCCGCGCGCACAACGCGTCCCTGAACTACGGTCGAGGGGCCTACTTCTTCGCCGGCGCCCCGGAGCTCTACCCCCAGCCGTACCTGTTCATCCAAGGCGTCGCGCCGGACGCGGCCAGCGCGCATGCGGATCCACGCAGCGTGTCGGCGTTCGGTTTCATTCAAGACGACTGGAGGGTTCGGCCGAGAATGACGCTGAACCTGGGGCTGCGGTACGACATCGAGAAGGTCGGCAACGTCCGCAACTACTCTGTCTCGGTCGACAAGAACAACCTGCAGCCACGGGCCGGCGTGGCGTGGGAGCCGTGGCCTCGTCAACGGATGGTCATTCGAGGCGGCGCCGGGCTGTACACCCAGCAGCAGCTCCTCTTTTACATCAACCGTGTGCAGCTCGAGGGACCCGACGGCACGCTGACGATGGCCCTCTCGCCGGAATCGCCGTTATTCCCCAAGTTCCCGAACGTGCTGCCGGCGTTCCCCGGCGTGTCGGCATTGCCGCGCGACATTCAACGCGTCGACACGAGCTTCAGGAATCCCTACTCGTTCCAGTCGACGATTGGCGCCGAGCGGGGGTTCGGGACCGTCACCGTGTCGGCCGATTATGTGACGCTGAACGGCCGCGACTTGATGAGTCTCGTGGACACCAACGCTCCGGCATCGAATCCCAAGCCGGCGCAGCGGAGCGTCGCGCAGGCGGACGCGACGCGCCCGCTTCCAGCCGTGCCGGGAAGCTACCGGAACATCGTCACGCTCGGCAACCTCGGACGGAGCTGGTATCACGCGCTGCAGGTGAAGGCGGATCGCTCGACGGGACGATTGCAGATGCTCGCCTCCTACACGCTCGCGCGCGCCGAGGACATGGACAATTATCAGTTGCCGGAGGACAGCCGGAATATCGAGGCGGAGAAGGCGCGCGCCAGCGCCGATGTCACGCATAACCTGACGGTCGGGTTCACGTGGCAGATGCCCGGAGCGCGGCGTCTGTCGAGCGGCTGGTCGCTGTCGGGGATTGGCGTCTTCCGCAGCAATCGGCCGTACACAATCACGTGGGGGGACGATCGGAACGGCACGACGCAGAACGACGCGCGGCCGGGCGGCCGCAATACGGGCAGGACCGACGCGTACCAGAACGTGGATCTGGCGCTCTCGAGACGATTCTCCCGAGGAAGCACGGCCATCGACGCTCGGGTCGAGGCCTTCAACATCTTCAACACCACCAACTACGACGAATACGTCGGCGCCCTCCTCTCGCCATTGTTCGCAAGGCCCATCTCGGCGTTTCCAAACCGGCGCGTCCAGCTCGCGGCCATCGTGAGATTTTGATGGCCCCGCGTTCCACTAGAGCCGGTCTGCGCGCGATGCTGCCGCCGGTCGCGATGCTCGCGTGTCTCGCCTGCCTGCAGTGCGGCGGCGGCGGCAACACCCCGACCGGGCCGACGCCGCCACCGACCAGCTCCGCGCCTCCCGGAACGCCAGGGCCGGCGACGCCGCCGCCGGCGCCACCATCGGCCCCTCAGGTGTTCGTCGGCGCGGGCGATATCGGATGGTGCGGCTCCCCCGGCCCGGAGCAGACCGCGAGGCTGGTGGATACGATCGGCGGGACGGTGTTTACGACCGGCGACAACGCATACTTTTCGGGGACCCGGCAGGAGTTTCAGAACTGTTATAACCCGAGCTGGGGCCGCTTCAAAGGCCGCACGTTTCCGGTGCCCGGCAATCACGAGTATGAGACGGCGGGAGCGGCGCCGTACTTCGAGTACTTCGGAGGGTTCGCGGGGCCGCCTGGCTACTACGCCCATGAGCTGGGCGCCGAGTGGCACGCGGTCGCGCTCAATAGTCTGATTGACGTCAGTACCGGATCGGCGCAGGCGCAGTGGCTACGGGACGATCTGGCCGCGGCCGCGAGCCGCGGCAACAGGTGCACGATCGCGTACTGGCACTACCCGCTCTTCACATCAGGCCCCAACGGGAACCAAACGCAGATGCGCGACTTCTGGCGCATCCTGTACGCGGCCGGCGTCGAGATCGTCGTCAACGGCCACGATCACTTGTACGAGCGGTTCGCGCCGCAGAATCCGGACGGCGGACGGGACGACGCGCGCGGCATCCGCGAGTTCATCGTCGGCACGGGCGGCGCGACCCCGTACAACTTTGGGGCTACGAGCGCGAACAGCGAGAGGCGGATCAGCAACACCTTCGGCGTGCTGAAGTTCACCCTCCAGAGTGGAAGCTACCAGTGGGACTTCATGCCGGCGTCCGGGCAGAGCGACTCCGGAACCGGCTCGTGCCGCTGAGACCGCCTCAGCACCGGCACCAAGGCGGTGCGTGACACAGGGACGGCCACGTCTCGCTCGCCAAGGAACGGCGTTACGTGATATAACGTAACCATTACGTTATCTCAGGTAAGGCACAACCCGTTCGTGTACGGCGAGGTCGTTCCCTCCACCGCGTTCGCCAATCGCGTCGTCGAGCTGGACCGCCTCGTCGGCGACCTGGCGGCCGGCCAGAAGGTGTTCCTCATCTCGCCGCGCCGCTACGGCAAGTCGTCCCTCATCCGGCACGCCCTCGCCACGATGTCGCGCCGCCGCGGCGCGCTCACCGTCGAGACCACCGTCAGTCGGTTCAGCTCGTATGTGGCGTTCCTGGAGGGATACGCCCGCGCGATCGTCGTCGCGGACACCCAAGGGGACCGGGCGCGCACGTGGCTGCGCGAGGCCATCCGATCGGCCCGCGCCGACGTGCGGTGGGCGCCCGACGGGCTCGCGTCCGGCGCCCCCGCGCCCCGTCGACAGGCCCAGGACGAGCCACGCCGACCGCCTCGGGGCAGTCTCACCGTCTCGTTTCCCACCGTGCGATCGGATCGCGACGTCTCGCGGCTCGCCGAGGACGTCTTCGCGCTGCCGGCGCGCCTCGCCCAACTCCGGCGGCGCAAGGTCGTCGTCGCGCTCGACGAGTTCCAGGCCATCGCCGGTTTCAACGGCGGATCGGTCGAGCACGCGCTGCGCGCCGCCGTGCAGCATCAACGCGACGTCGGGTACGTGTTCGCCGGATCGGAGCCGAGCCTGATGGAGCGCATGCTCGGTCCCCGGCGCCCGTTCTACAACGCGGGCCCGGTGATGCGGCTCGACAAGATTCCGCCGGATGAATTCGCGGCGTTCATCGACGAGCGCTTTGCCCGAACGGGCCTCCGCCCCGATCCGGGGCTCGGCGCCGCGATCGTCGAGCTGGCCGGCAACCTGCCGTACGACGTCCAGCGCCTCGCGCACGAGACCTGGGACGACATCCGCTCGGGCGGCAGGCGCCGCGCGACCCTCGACGATCTGCATCGGGCGCTGCGGCGGCTGCTGAGCGAGCAGCAAGTGATCTTCGAAGCGCTCTGGCAACGCTTGACACTTGCGCAGCGCTCCGTCCTGCGCGCCGTCGTGCTCGATGAGGGCCACGGGCTCTTGTCGGCCGACGTGCGTGAGCGGCACCGGCTCGCCGGGCCGTCGACCGTGCAGACCGCCCTCGCCGCGCTCGTTCGCGATGATGTCATCAGTCGCGAATCCGACCGCTACGTCGTTGTCGACTCGCTGCTGCGCGAGTGGGTCGCGCGTCGCACCTTCTAGTGCTGAAGCTCACCAAGCGGAGTTAGCCCGTCCAAGACCTCTTCCACGCTGACAATGGAAACCGCTGCGCGCTGTTGGAGCGTCGCGCGCCGCCGCGGATGGCGGCGCACGGCTGTCTGCTGTTATCTCCAACTGCCAACGCTCGCCACACCCGGCTGATTTCTGCTAAATTTCTGCTGTCGTCGCACCGGTCTAAAAGGGCCTGCGGTTTCTTGCACGGCGACCTTCTCGGGGACGTGAACACGACGGGGAAATATTGCAAGGGGGCCAATGATGATGAAGAACATCACACGCCGGCACCTGTCAGTGTGTATCGCGCTGATCCTGGCCGGCGTCGCAGTGCGCCACGTCCGTACTCAACAGCGTGCGATCGATGACTTCTTCAACGACTTCACCGCCGAGTGGGTGCGCGGGAATCCGAATCTCGCCACCTCCGCGCGCTACTTCGCTGGCCAGGACCAGGAGCGTCTCGAACGCGAGTTGACGCCCGAGACCGACGCCTACCGCCGGGCGCGCATCGGGCTTGCGCGCCGGGGATTGGCTGACCTCAGAACATACAACCGCGCCACGATGACCGACGCGCAGCGCCTCGCCGCAGACCTGATGGACTGGCAGTTGGACACCGCCGTGCGCGAGGAGCCGTTTCTCGATGACACATTCCCGCTCGAACAGATGAATGGCGTCAATGTTCGCGTGATCGAAACGCTGACGGTAAGACATCCGCTGCTGACGGAGAAGGACGCCGAAAATTACGTGGCGGCGCTCGGCCAGGTGGGCGATCGCATGGAGCAGGCGATCGACGAGTCCCAGCGCCTTGCCGCGAAGGACATCCTTCCTCCGCGATTCATTCTCACCGCCACCATCACGCAGATGCAGGGCTTCGTCTACCCATCACCCGCCCAGAATCCGTTCGTCACGGTCTTCGCGGACAAGATGGCGTCGGTGAAGTCCATGTCCGATGCCCGCCGTCAGGTCTTACGCACCGAGGCCCAGAAGATCGTCGACGCGCGGGTATATCCTGCGTGGAAGAAGGCGGTTGCGCTGCTTCAGTCACAGCTTCCGAGCGCGACCGACGCTGCGGGGCTCTGGCGGCTGAAAGGCGGCGACGATGCCTACGCGTACTTCCTGCGCCGATACACAACGACGAATCTCACGGCCGATCAGATCCACGAGATCGGGCTCCAGCAGGTGGCCCGCATCGAACAAGAGATGGATTCACTCCTGCGCCGTCTCGACCGCACCGAAGGCTCGGTGAAAGACCGAATCGCGAGGCTCAATCTCGACCTGCGGTATCCGAACCCGGCGTCGGAACAGAGCCGGGCGCAGATCATGGTGGACATCGACGCCGTCATCCGCGACGCGGAGCGTCGCGCGGCGCTGCTGTTCGACATCCGTCCGAACTCGCCGATCGTGGCGCAGCCGTTCCCGGCATTCCGCGAAGCCAACGCGGCGGCCAACTACAACGGCCCCGCGCCCGATGGCTCGCGGCCGGGCACGTTCCAATATCCACGCCGCGTCGAGCGGATGACGAAGTTCGGCCTTCGCAGCGTCGTCTATCACGAGACGGTGCCGGGTCATCACTTCCAGATCGCCCTGCAAGTCGAAAATAAGGCGCTGCCGCGCTTCCGCCAGATCGGCGCGTTCGGCGGAATTTCCGCGCTGAGCGAAGGCTGGGGGCTGTACGCGGAGCGACTCGCAGCCGAATCCGGATGGTACGGTGACGATCTCGAGGGACGACTCGGTCAACTCGACTACGAGTTGTTCCGCGCGCGGCGTCTGGTTGTGGATACCGGCCTCCATGCGAAGCGTTGGACTCGTCAACAGGCCATCGACTACGGCATCGAGGCGAGCGAGGTCGAACGTTACACGGTCTACCCCGGCCAGGCGTGCTCGTACATGATGGGCGAGCTGAAGATCCTGGAACTGCGCGATAGAGCGCAGGCGGCGCTCGGCGAAAAGTTCTCGGTACGCGAGTTTCACAACGTGGTGCTTCGCACCGGGACGGTACCGCTTGAACTGCTGGAGCGCCAGATCGATGACTACATTCGATCGGTGGCGGGGAAGTCGGCCTGATGCGGCACGGTCTGCTCGATGACCACCGAGGCTCGCACCGCAGCCCTGCATCCGCCGACCCCCGTCTGGCGATGGGGGGTCCTGGTCGCGGTCAGCGTGGCGATGTTCGGCAACTATTACGCGTACGACGCGGTGGGCCCGGTGGCCGACTCGCTGCAACGCCTGCTGGGCTTCAGCGACACCCAGATCGGCACCCTGAACGCGATCTACAGCCTCCCCAACATCATCATGGTGCTCGTCGGCGGCGTGCTCGTCGATCGCTTCGGCACCCGTCGTTCGACCCTCGCGTTCGCCCTCGTGTGCGTGGTTGGGGCGCTCGTCACCGCGCTGTCGCCCCGTTTTCCAGTCATGGCTGCGGGGCGGCTCATCTTCGGACTGGGCGCCGAGTCCATGATCGTGGCCATCACCGTGGCCATCGGGCAGTGGTTCGTCGGCCGTCAGCTGGGCTTCGCATTCGGCGTGAACCTGAGCATCGCGCGCGCGGGATCGTACAGCGCCGACATGTCGACCACGTGGTTCAAGCCGCTGTACGACCTGGGGTGGCAGCCACCGTTGATGCTGGCGGCCGGGTTCGCCGGCATTTCCGTGGCGGCCTGCGTCGCGTACCTCCTGCTCGAACAGCGCGCAAGCCGGCGATTCGATCTCGGGCAGCCGGCACCCGCCGATCGGATTGTCTGGAGCGATCTGTGGCGCTTCGATCTCTCCTACTGGTATATCGTCGGCCTGTGCGTGACGTTCTATTCGGTGATCTTTCCGTTTCGGAGCACCTTCGCGATCAAGTACTTCCAGCACGCCCACGGCCTGTCGCTCCAGGACGCGGGCTCGATGAACGCCTACGTGTTCCTCGCCGCCATCTTCGCGACGCCGGCGTTCGGCCTGATGGTCGATCGCATCGGCCGGCGGGCGGCGTTCATGGCGCTCGGCTCGCTCCTGCTCGCGCTCGTGTTCCCGATTCTCGTGTATTCGCGCGCCAGTTTGTGGCCGTCGACCGTGATGATCGGCATCGCGTTTTCGCTCGTGCCCGCAGTGCTCTGGCCCGCCGTCCCCTACCTCGTGGCCGCCAACCGGCTGGGTACGGCGTACGGCCTGATGACGATGCTGCAGAACGTCGGGCTGACGACCGTCAATCTCCTGGCGGGCGCGCTGAACGACATGAACGGCGCGGGGCCTGACAATCCCTCTGGGTACGGGCCCATGTTGTGGCTGTTCTTTGCGCTGAGCCTGTTCGGTTTTCTGTTCGCGGCCGCGCTTCGCGCGCACGAGATCGGACCTCGGGGCCACGGCCTCGAATCGATCCGCGCCGCCCCCTGACGCGTTCGACAGACCGCGCTCTGGCCGGACGTTCCGGTCATCGTTCTTTATGCTTGCATCCTCCCCGCGGCTTTCCGTATCGTGTCAGCGCTGATGCTGGCGCCAGGCACCCGTCTTGGTCCTTATGAGATTCTCGCCCCGCTCGGCGCCGGCGGGATGGGGGAAGTCTACCGCGGTCGCGACA
>JAHFUJ010000035.1:22942-25388 GCA_023265105.1 Acidobacteriota bacterium | reverse complement strand
TGTTCGCCGCGCCGGGGTCCCTGAACTGCAGCCTCGCGGGATTCAAGGCCGGACCCGGCCTTGTCGCAGCGCTGGCCGGTGACGCGCTGGCCGTGACGTGGGACGGCGACAGGAATCAGGAACTCCGCCTCCGGTTCACGATCGACAGCGGGACGCCGACGATTCAGGAGCTCGCGGTGAGGCGCAAGGGGTCTGCATGGGGAGCCGTGGCGACCAATGTGACGCCCGAGTTTCGCGTCGTCTCCGGCACGCGGCGCATGGACAGGGAGGCCCAGGAAGGGCTGCGAGAGAACGGCATCACGGAGATCACGCCCGAGGTCTTCGAAAAAAACCAGTGGGATCCGTTCTGGGACGCGCCGTTGAACATCCCCGGCACCGCCGACCAGACCCGGACGCTGGGCCTGCCGCGGAAACCTGAAGAAGTGCATCGCGGAACCGCGACGTATCAGGCGCAGAGCTGCGAAGTCAGAACCGACGGCACACACCTCTCGGTGACCTTCCCCGGCGTGACGCTTGGCCTCTTTGCGGGACAGCTGCAGTACACGGTCTACAAGGGCAGCAATCTGATCCAGCAGGAAGTGATCGCGAAGACCGAGCAGAACTCGGTCGCCTACAAGTACGACGCGGGCCTCAAGGGCCTGGCGATTGGGGACGGATCCCGTCTCGTGTGGCGCGATCCGACGAACACGCCACAGAGCAACTGGTTCGGCGGCTCTAAGAACGAACGCGAGGCCCCGCTGAAGACCGCCAATCGTCTGTTGATTGCGGAGAGAGGCAAGGCGGGTTCCATCGCTGCGTTCCCGCCGCCGCACAATTTCTTCTGGGCGCGCGAAAGCGACGCCAACCTTGGCTACAACTGGTATCGCAAGGACAGCGACACCTCCTTCTCGTTCGGCATCAGGCAGGCTGAGAACGAAGAGGCGCAGAACATCAAGGGGAACTTCGCTCTCTACAGCGCGCGTCCCGGCACGCTGCAGCACATGCCCGTGTTCTTCTACGTCAGCGCGGAGCCGGCCGAGCAGACACGCGAATCGGTGCTCGCGTTCACGCACGGCGATCACTTTAAGCCGCTTGCCGGCTACAAGGTGATGAGCCATCACTATCACATGAGCTTCGGCGTGCGCCTGATGGCTGCGGGTAGCGCCGACGCCGAGATCCAGGATCTTCACGCGTTGAGAGCGCTCGGCATCAACATCGTCAGCCCGGTTGACAACGTCGGCATGGGCGGAGGCTCCGGCAATCGTCCGGCCGCCGACGTTCTTACCATGAGGCAATTCGAGATCGACGGTGCTCGGCGCCACTCGGACAAGGATTTTCTTGTCATGCCGGATCAGGAGTTCTACGGCAGCGTGCTCGGCGGGCACACGGACCTGTTGTTCTCGCATCCGGTCTACTGGTTGTACGGGCGCCCCGCTGGTCAGGCGCTTGTGGACGATAACGCGAAGTACGGAAAGGTCTACCACATCGGCAGTCCCGACGACCTGATGGAGATGGTGACGCGTGAAGACGTCATGATGTCGATGCCGCATCCGCGCACCAAGAACAACGCCGGCTACCCGGATGGATACAAGGACAAGTCGTTTTTCAAGGACGCGCATTTCCAGGGGTTCGGTTTCCGCTGGGGAATGGGCGTGGACAGGTCGGAGCGGCGATTGTGCGAGTATCGCTGCCAGCCGCTGCTTGACGATGCGAGCAACTGGTTCGTGAACGATCTACCGCCGCTCAAGTACATCATGGCGATCTCGGAAGTGCAGACGCAGGCGCCCGGCGACGAGATCTACTCGAGTGCGCCCGTCAATTACCTGAAGCTCGATGCCCTGCCGACCGTGGACGATGCGAGCCCGATCATCAAGACGCTCATGCGCGGCGATTACTTCGTGACGTCCGGGGAAGTGTTGATTCCGTCCTACAACGTCCAGGGAACAGGCAATCAGAGAAAAATCGTGGCGGACGTGGAATGGACGTTCCCCCTGGACTTCGTCGAGGTCGTCTGGGGCGATGGCCAGCGCACGGATCGCACGATCATCTCCACGACCGACATGGCGGGGTTCGGCCAGCATCATTTCGAGATCCCGTTCGATGCGACGGGCAAGAAATGGGTGCGCTTCGCGGCGTGGGACGTGGCGGGCAACGGCGCACTGGTCCAGCCGATCAAGCTGGCGGCGGCGCCGCAGGCAGCGAAGTAGTCAGGAAGGGCAGCCGTCATGACGCGTGCAAACGTCCGGGTCCCCATTGCGCTTGCGCTGGCGGTGGCGACGGCTGCTGCAATCGCCGGTCAAGCGCGGCCCGCGGCCAGACCGCTGCCGAAGGGTGCCTTCGCACAGAACGTCGAGTACGTGGGGTTCACCAACGTCAACGGACATTTCCCCTTCAAGATCGTGCTCAAGTACACCGGCCCGAAGCCGGGGCCCGCGCTGCCGGTGCACACGTCCCGGCCTGACTAGCG
>JAHFUJ010000035.1:0-22842 GCA_023265105.1 Acidobacteriota bacterium | reverse complement strand
GTGAACGCCCTCGCGACGTGACGTGCGTCGAGAACGGCGAACGAGATAGCGTCGCACAACGTCCAATCCTTGTCGGTGTGTCGAGCCAGCATCTCTCGAGCGCTCTGCTCTTCCGCGGGCAACGCCCGCACGACTGGCAACCCTCCCGTCAGCAGCCACTGTCGAGCGACCACCCTTCCGAGCCTCCGGACGAGGAGCGCGTGCGCTTCCGCCTCGACGTAGTTGGTGACGAAGCTCGGCCGCCGCTCGGAAGCGATTTCACGCGCCACCGCGACCGCTCGCGCATGGTCGGCATCGTCGGCATCCAGCATGGCGAGGATGGCGCTCGAGTCCCAGAGAACACTGCGAGTCACCGATCGAGGATGGCGTGCTTGTCGCGGGCGCCAGGCGTTCTGCCGCCCCCACGGCCCGCGCCGGCGAGACGGAACATCGGATGGTCGTGAGTAAACGGAGGAAGCTGTCCGGTCCGGTGACGACTGGCGCCCTTGTGAATCGCGGTAGCCGGAACGAGCCGCCGTCCACCTCGACGCACGCTCGGGAGGTCGCCCCGTTGAATCAACCGCCAGACGGTCGAACGTGAAACACCAAGCGCGCGACCCGCTTCGTCAACGGTGATCATTCCTCCAGCCATGCCTAAAAATCGTATCACATCCATCTCATCGTCTCAATCGTCTCATCTCCACGCCGGTGCCATCCCCTGTAACCGACAGGACCGATCTAAACGGTTCTTGGGGTGCTCGGGTGCTGGGGTGCTCAGGCTCTGGTTCACAGGTGTTAGGTCATCGGTACTCAGGTCGTTCGGGGTTCGGCTCAGCCGCATCGCACCGTTGAACCACCCGAGCACCTATGAACCGCTCTGAACGGCCGGACATCGTTGCCGGAGAACCGGAACCCAAGCACCTGAGCACCCGAGCACCCTGAGAACCGCATTACGGCGCGAGGTCCTCGAGGCGCCGATTGCGCGCTTCCAGCATGAGCGCCGCCGCGAGCGCGCCAATCACACCCGCCGCGGCGAACATCAGGAACACAGACTCCGTCATCGCGTATCTCCTCCGTCAACGCCCGCGCAGTTCCGATCTCGATGGTGGTGGTTCTCCGTCGACGAAGGCGGGAAACAGAGCTTGCAGGGTCCCGCCTGCCGTCCGGTGCACGATCCCGCGGCTCCGGATGTACGGTGACTCGATCGCTTCCGCGAGATCCAGCACCGGTGCGTAGCAGCAGTCGGCAGACGCGAATCGCTCGTTGCATTGTGCCTGCGTGAGCGCGCCGAACATGGCGGCAACCTCCGCCGTGAGCGCTTCTTGCGGTAACGGATCGTTGTGTCGCGCATCCCACTCGGGCCGTGTCGCTGCGGCGCAGAATGCCCGCCAGAATTTCGGCTCCAGCGCGCCGAGGCTGACGCGGCGCCCGTCGACGGTTTCGTAGACCCGGTAACATGCGGCGCCACCGTTCAGGAGGCCCGATCGCGGTCGTGGCGACACGCCCGTGAGGGCGAGCTCGGCCAGTTGAAACAGCTGCAGCGGCATCACGGCGTCGCCCAATGCGATGTCGATGTGACAGCCCTTGCCGTCAGCCGCGCGTGCATGCAACGCACCGAGGATGGCGATTGCGGCGAACAGGGCTCCTGCACAATCTGCGACCGGTGGGTCAAAGGCGTTCGCGTTGTGGCCAAGCGCACCGGCAAGCGCGAGATAGTTGATATCGTGCGCTGGCATGTGCGCCAGGGGGCCGGCAGCCCCAAACCCGTTCAGGGAGCAGTACACGAGTTTCGGATTGATCGTTTTGAGGGTCTCGTAGCCGGCGCCCAATCGCGCCGTCACGCCAGGGCGGAAGGACTCGAGCAGTACATCTGATTGGCGGACATAATCAAGAAACTCCTCGCGCGCCGCCGCATCCCTGAGATCCATGCGACGCGTGGTCTTGCCGGCGTTGACAGCGTCGAAGTACACCGAATGGCCGCTCGACCCCTTCGGACCGAGAGAACGCAGCTCGTCGCCGACCGGGGGCTCGATTTTGACGACATCGGCACCCATGTCGGCCAGAAGCAGCGTGACAAGCGGGCCTGGCAAGTGGCGGGACAGATCGAGAACGCGGATACCGTACAGGAAACGACCGAGACGCGACATCGATACTCCGATCAACGATGGGCGCGGGTCGCCGGGAACTGAATTTAGAAGCCCACGCGGAAGCCCAGTTGCATCATCCGCGGCTGGTACGCCACGTTCAGGTTCTGCACCGGCTTTCCATACGAGGCGTTGCTTTCCTGCGTCGTGTACGACCCGTAGTTCGCATGGTTGAACAGGTTGAAGACTTCCAGAATTCCGCTCACCTCGGTTCTCCCCGCGAGCTTCACCTTCTTCTGCAGGCGCACATCAACGCGGTGCAGTGCGCTTCCCACCAGGTTATTCCGCGGGACGATCGTGCCGTCCGGCCGCAAGCGTGTGAAGCCGCCCTGCGACTGGCGCAAATCTCCACCGTACGTCGTGCCATAGCGGGCGCCCGAACCAAAGAAGTACAGCCCGCTCGCCTGGAAGCCATCCGGCAGCTCCCAGATCCCGTTGAACACGACGCGATGCCGCTGGTCGGTCGTGGCGAGCCCGTATTCGCCCCCGAGATCTTTGGCCAGTGGAAAGGCGACACGTGTGAACCCGCTGTGTGGCGGCGTATCCGAATCCCGCAAGCCTGAGAGCAGATAGGTCGTGGACGCCTGCCAATGGTTGCTCATCCGTTTCGTGAACGCGGCCGACAGCGCCCGATAGTTCGAGCGCACGTCTGTGAAATACGAGCTGATCGACGACCAGCCCGGATAGAGCGCGGTCGTCAGCGGGTTGAAGGGGATGTTCGCACCGGTTGCGGGATTGAACGTCAGATTGATGTTTCCATATGTGGCCAACTGATGACGGCTGCCGGTGAAGATATAGTCGGCCTCGACGGCCATCGTCGCGGCGAGCTGGCGCTGCATTCCGATTGACGCCTGGTGGCTTTCCGGGATCACCAGATTTGGCGAGGTGATACTGCCCGCACTCCGCGTGACGCATCCCGGTGCGAAGTTGTTGTTGTAGCAGAGCCGACCGCTGGCCTGTGCAAAGGTCGGGGGCGGACCATTGAAGGGGTTCGCCGCAAAATTGGGACGGCCATCGTTGGCGACCTGCAGGGCGATCGTGTCGCGGGCGGCCTGTACGAAATACGCAGCCACCGCCGGCACCTCGCCGTAGAACTTGCCGTAGCCGCCGCGAATCACCGTGCGATCGTTGACGCTGTAGGCGAAGCCGGCGCGCGGCCCCCAATTATTCGTGTCGTTCTTGCGTGGCGCGGTCAGGATCGGAGGAATCACCGTGTCCTCGGAGTACGCGCCGTCGTAGAGGTCATACCGCAGGCCGAGATTCAGCGTCAGTCGCGGCATCACCGCCCAGTCATCCTGCACCCAGCCTGCGTATTCGTGCCGCGGCGCCTGCTCGATGGCCTTTCCGGGAACGGCTTGAACGCCGAGCGAGGCGAACCGCACCAGCGGACTGATCGCCGCCAGATTCCACGTCGATGCATCGGACATGCTTGGAAACAGATCCTCGACATTGGCGGGCGAGCGGGACGTGCGGGCATCGAAGCTCCCGATGCAGTTGTTGCAGACGAAGAGCCAGCGCCAATTGTAGTTGTACTCCCCGCCGGTCTTCACCGTGTGGCGGCCTCCCTTGTTGAAGGTCAGGGTCAGGTCGTCATGGATGGTGTAGAGGTCCTGGCCGATGTTCTGCGGCGCATTGCCGTGAATCAGTCCGAGCGTGATGTTGCTGAACGCGATTTGCGGCGTGCCGGCATGGTCCGGCAGGATTGAATTCGGAAAGGTGCCGTTCACGAACTCGTACCACACGTAGCCGGCGTAGCCGACCCGCGATTCATTGACCGCGTTGTTTCCCATCACGCGCGTCAGTGTGGCCAGCCCGCCGGTGCTGGCGCGGTTGACGCCGGACGACCCTGACGGCGTGATCGTGGCGCCACCCGTGTACCGGGGATCATGCGGCTGGAGATTGGTCTGCCGGTTGCCGCGGAACGAGAGGCGGGTCTTCGGCGACATCTGATAGTCCAGCCGCACGCCGCCGGTTTTGTTCTTCCGCACGTCGTTGATGTCGACGTTGAAGCGCGGATATGGCGTGTTGTACGTGAAGGTGTGTGGCTCGCGTTCGTACTCGAAGTTCGTGAAGAAATGAATCTTGTCCTTCCGAATCGGGCCACCGAAGGTGACGCTCAGCTGCTGGTTCGAGTATGGCAGCACGCGCTGGGCTACGAAGTCCTTGGCGATGAACTTGTCGTCGCGGAAGTACCCGGCGACAGAGCCCGACGGCGTGTTCGTGCCGGACTTGGTCACCGCATTCACCTGTACGCCAAGGGAGCGACCCTGGCTCGCGTCAAAACGGTTCGCGACGAACTCGAATTCGGCGATGGCGTCCTTACTGAATCGCGGCTGGCCGAAGCTGCTCGACGAAATGTTGTTGGTGATCTGCTGACCATCGACATTGAGCTGAAAACCCTCTGAATCCCGCGCGACCGGCGCTTCTTCCACTGCGTTCGCGCGATTGCCCGGCGCGAGCATGGCCAGGTCGACCCAGTTCCGCCCGTTCACAGGAAGATCCTGCATTTGACGCGAATCAATGTTGCCGGCCAGGTTCGACTGCGTGACGTCAACGAGCGGCGCTTCGCCGGTGACCGTGACCGATTCCTGCACCGTCGCCGGGACCATCTGCAGATTCACGACCGCTTGCTGCCCCACGAGCAGTTGAAGGCCCTCACGGGTGAGCATCGCAAATCCTGATAACTCGGCCGTGAGCTTGTACGTGCCGATGCGCAGCGGGATCCGATACCCTCCGCGCTCGTCGGTGACGCTGACGAAGCTGTTGCCGGTGGCCTCCTGAACGGCGGTGACCGTGACCCCGGGCAACACGGCCCCGGTCTGATCCGTCACGAGGCCGCTCAGCGTTGCTTCCTGCGCGAGCGCAGCGATCGGCGCCAGGATGAGTCCGGCGAACAGCGTAAGGGAGAGTGGCAGATGACGACAATATTTGCGGTTCATGGCTGAATGTCCCCGTTTCTATCTTTCCGGCGCCTTCGGATTGTCAATCTCGACGAACAGGTGAACCCAGTCTTCATTGCCCAGGGGGCGGCTGGCATATCGATGCCCTTTGCCCGTGACCGTTCGCTTCATATGACTTCTTCTTTCAGTATCCGCGTCGACGTCACGTCTACCGCGGATTGTCGTGACTCGAGAGGTCGGGAATCTTGTCACCCCTCCGGAGCGGAGCGCGATTTCGGCGTGAGTTGCGCCGACAATACGCCTTCGACTACGACTTGGCAACACGCACGCAACCATTAACACACGCAACCATTGGGGTATACGGTCGCCAGGCAGAAATCCCTATGGCGCGAGCCCTGCGGCTGAAGACAGGCGCAGCCAGCGCCGGATGAGCGAGGGACTGTGTTTCCGATGTACGTTTGCTCGTTCTACAACGTTATATGAGGGCAGGGCAGGGTTAGCTCGGTCAACGAAACGGTCGGATTGGGCCGACGGGCCGGCCCGGCCACGGCCAGATCAGTTCTTCGTTGAATTGGCCGATTTGTTCGCACAAAATTCGGGTCACGCACATTTGTCAACGAGCCCGACAGGCCGGTCCATGGGAGGTCGATGTGTCGCTCCGCCTCATTAGTGTCGCGTCGGTGGTCGTGCTGCTTTCGTCGATTCCACTCGCGCTGGAGGCGCAGACGCGCGAGCCGATCGACTTTCTCGGAGTCGTTCCTCCCAAGGACGATGACTATCGCAAGGCGGACTCGGCACTGAAGGACTATCTCGTCAAGGCCTTACGGACCACAAGGCCTGGCGTGACGATGGATTACAAGAAGTTCGACAGCTACGGAGAAGAAATTCGGAACGTGACCGATCGGCGTGAAGGGGCCTACCTGGCGCGGATGACGCCGTATGCCTACGTGACGGCCTGGATGCTCGGTGCGGATTTCGACGTCCTGGCCACGTACGAGAGCAAGGCGACCGGCAACACGACCTACCACTCCTACTTCGTTGTCAACAGGCGCAGCTTCGGGGAGGGTGAACGGAATCTCGACACGTTGCGTGACTACGTAAAGCGGTTGTCGAACACCAAGCGGCCCGTGTTCATCTACCATGATCAGTTCAGCACGTCGAGCTACTTCCTCCCTGCTCTGTGGCTGCGCCGGCAGCTGATCTTTGACATGCCCGCCTCGATCGGCGGTCTGACGGCGATTGAGGCCCGTTACAACACCGAGGGCAGCAGCACGGATTCGGTCCAGGCGGTGGCGCGGGGAGAAGCCGACCTGGCGGCGGTCTGGGACGGCACGAAGCAGAAGTTCGCCGCCAGCCCTGATGTGTGGTTCATTCCGCTGCCGGATCCGCTCCCGAACGACCTCTTGGTGTGTACCAATCGCCTGAATCCGGACACGAAGAAAGCCGTCACCGATGCCATCGCGGCGATGAAAAAAAATGCGATCAACATTGGCATCGGAGACTTCACGTCATGGACGCAGATTCAGGACGCGCTCGATGCTCGCCAGGCGCTCGCGAACCTGCGTCAGCTGGCGACCGCTCCGCCCGCACCGGTGGTGGTGGACATTGACGCCCCGTCCGAGGAGTTGAAGGACGCGCTCCGGAAGGCGGTCCGACTGTCGTATCCCGAGTTCGTGCTGTTCGATTCCGACTTCCACGAGACGTGGGATATGAAGTGGACGCTTCAAGTGATCCACAAAGACGAAGCGGTCGAACTCATCACGGAGATGAATGGAACGGGCGTCAAGGATCTGACCCAGCGTTTTCCTGTCAGCTACCTGAACGTGCAGGGCGATCTGACAACCCGAATCATGGCGCTCATCCATACCCGCATGCATCGAGTCCGTTACGTGTGGCCCTACCAGGAGTTAGCGCCGACGATTCTTGGCGATGTGGACTTCACGGTCGCCAAAGGAACCCAGGTCAGAGTCGAGCGCATCATGTGGACCGACCCGCAGCGTAACGATTTCACGAGAGGCGGCTCGTTTTTGGGAACGATTGTCGACGCCGACTTCTACAAGTTCCAGCTCAAGCGCGACGAGTTCCAGGCCGCCGCCCAAGGCAAGCTCGATTTTCACAGTCCGCTGAGTAACGTCGCGTACCGCGCGATCCTGGAACGGCCGACGTACGAAACGACGACATCGAAGGTCGGAACCGCCGCGCTGCTGGTCTTGCTGATCGCAGCCGCGGCCGGTGCAGCCTTTGATCTGCGTCGGAAGAGGTCGTCACCTCCTGACCAAACCGAGCGGATTCCTTCGCTGGACCAGGAGTGTCTCGCGTTGGCACGGGGGACTCACGCGCCCTGGCTGCGGCCGCTGAACGATGCCGATATGTTGTGGTGCGACCGCCCCAAAATCGAGGAGAAGATCGAGGAGCTCAAGACCAGACACCTTGTGTCAATCGCCGCCTTCGGCACCCAGGGATATGGGACGAAATGGGCGATTGCTGCAAAACTCCCGTTCGTGAACGGTTTCATCACGCCGAGCGCCGAAATGTCTTCATACCGGAACCTCGTCATCGATCCCGCCAAGGTCGGCGACACGGTTCGACTAGGCGCACTGCTGCGTCTCCTCATCGACCAATCCTTGCTGTCAACGTTCGTCGGCCGCCCAATCGAATGGGACGCATTGAATGGCCTCGTCTCGCGCGCCATCGGCGGGAACGGCGGCGCCGCCAGGGACGCCGCGCTGAAGCCCGGCGACGAAGTCATCGTCGCGCGCGCGTCGGAGCATTTCGGCCAGGTGATCGAGGACGGGCTGCAGAATCCCAGCCTCTTCCCCGCGACGTGGTCCGTGAGTGTACGCGATGAGCACATCGTCGCGTCGGCGGTCGTGACGTTGCCGGCCGAGCTCGAAGTCGGGCGTGAGAAAGAACGCATCCGGACACTCAGTCTCGAGTTTGGCGTGCCCCCGGAGGCGTTGTCGCGAGCGTCGAACTCTGGGCAGCTGAGGTGCTGGCTGCTGGGCACGATCCTGAAGGTCAGCGTCGTGGAGGCGAACGGTGGCCCGAGTCTCCGCATGCGCTTTGGACCGCTCGCAGTGCTCACCGAGGACGCGGCTGGCTTCGACGTGTGACCTGAATCGACCTGAAAGCTTGACATGCCGGCCAAGTATCTCAATTTCGATCTCCTGATCAAACGAGAAGGCAAGGCATACACCGCGACCGTGTCCGCCTCGCCCGCTGGCGGCGACCGGTCGACGACCTTTGATTTGCCGTTCTCTGATCTCGAGCTCGAGAACTTGCGGCTCAAGATCACCCGCGGCCGCGCAGCCGTCCGAGGTTCAACACAGGTGGCCGGCGACACGACCAGGGCATTCGGTGAACGCTTGTTCAGTGCCGTGTTCTCAGGCGAGGTCGAGAACTGCTTTCGCGCCAGCCTGAACGAGGCGGCAAATCAGGGTGCGGGCCTCCGGTTGCGCGTGAACGGATCGGCTGAGCTCAACGACGTCCCGTGGGAGTATTTGTACTCCCCTGAGCTCGACCGGTTTCTTTCGCTCTCGGCCGAAACACCGATCGTTCGGTATGTGCCGACGTCCCACAACGTGCCCGCGCTTGCGCTCGTCCCACCGCTGCAGCTCCTGGTGATGGTGGCGGATCCCACCGATTTCACGCGGCTGAACGTCGAGCGCGAATGGACGACCGTGCGTCAGGCAGTGGCCGACCTCGAACAACGTGGCCTGCTGGTCATCGAGCGACTCGCCTCAGGATCGTTCGCCGCGCTGCAGCAAAAACTGCGTCGGACGCCGTATCACATTCTGCACTTCGTGGGGCACGGGTTGTACGACAAGCAGACGAAGGAAGGCATGCTCGTCTTCGAGGACAGCAACGGTCGCGGCCGGCCGGTCAGCGGTCGAGAGATCGGCACGCTGTTGCACGATTACACCTCCTCGCTGCGGCTGGTCGTGCTCAATGCGTGTGAAGGCGCCCGGGCCCCCGTGGGCGATCCCTTTGCCGGTGTCGCGCAGGCGCTCGTGCGGCAACGAATCCCGGCCGTCGTCGCCATGCAGTACGAGATCTCCGACGAAGCGGCCGTCACGTTCTCGCGCGAGTTCTACGGCGCGATGGCCGACGGATCCTCATTGGACTCCGCGCTCGCCGACTCGAGAAAAGCGATGTTCGCCGACGGGTGGGGGCTGGAGTGGGGAACACCGGCCTTGTACACACTGTCGTCGGACGGCCAGGTGTTTGACGTACAGGGGCCGGCGGGCGGCGCTCGTGCGTTGCCCCGGCCTGCCGCGATCGCGCCCCCGGTCCATGCGACGGCGACTGCGCCCCATGTCGAACCGCCGCCGATCGCGCGACCCGTGAGTGTGGCCGGGGCGCCCACCGTTGCCCCTCGGATCAGCCCGCCGCTGCCGGCTCAGATGGTGACCGTGGCGAGTCGGCTCGTGTCCGCGGTTGGTCCGTCGCTGCTCTTGGCGGCCATCTTCCTGATCAATTTGCTCGAGACATGGGCCGACGCTCGCCTGACGCCGACCGTCTCCGATCGGGCTTTGACGGCCGCGACAACGATGCGCTGGCTCGAGCAACAGATCACCTTCGAGAACCACGACATGGCGAGCGGCATCGCCGTCTACGGCTATTCGCTCGCGTACTTCTTTCTGTTCCCGTTCCTCGCACTGGCCGTGATGATGGCGCTGGCGCGCCGCAGGGATCCCGAACCGTACCGCGTGTTCGCACTCGCGATCGCCGTCGACTACTTCATCAGCTTCTGGTTCTTCGTATTCTTTCCCGTTCCCGAGCGATGGGCATTTCCGCAATCGGGGGCCATTCTTTTGTCGGATCTGTGGAGCTCGAATCTCATCGAGGCGTTCCGGCCCATGAGTGCGTTGGACAACTGCTTTCCCAGTTTCCACGTGTCGATGACCGTCATCATGGTGCGCGTGTGCTACCTCTACGATATCCGCTTGCGCACCGCTATTGCCGCGCTTGGCGCCATGGTCGTCCTGTCGACGTTCACGCTGGGCGTTCACTGGGTGCCCGACATGGTGAGCGGCGCTGCCGTGGCCGTCATCAGCGTGTGTGTGGCCAAACGACTCCACACGTGGGAGATCTCCAGGCGGCATCTCGTCTGACTAGGGCGCGAGGTCCTCGAGGCGCCGATTGCGCGTTTCCAGCATGAACGTCGCCGCGAGCGCGCCAATCACACCCGCCGCGGCGAACATCAGGAACACAGACTCGGTGCCCTTCGCGGCAACGAGGTAGCCCACCAGCAGCGGCCCCGCGGCTGAAGACAGGCGCAGCCAGCACGTGGCCGACCCGGTGCCGATGGCGCGCATGCGCGTGGGGTAGATCTCCGGCGTATACAGATACAGCACCGCGTTGACGGAGCCGACGATGCCGTAGCTCACCGTCACGAGGATGATCACGGCGGTCACCGACTGCGCGGCGAACGAACCGAGAGTGGCCAGCAGCACCGCGCCTGCCACGAAGCACGCCACCGTCCATCGCCGGCGCCCGATCCTGTCGATCGTGAACGCACAGACGAGCAGGAGCAGCACCTGCGCGACATTCGTGAGCGTCGCCGCGCGCAGCGACTGGTCGAGGCCCAGGTGATACACGCGGTTGTACAGCGTGGGCATCCAGTTGTTCAGACCGTTGGTGATGAAGAACGCGCTTGCCCAGAGCGTCCAGACGACCGCCGTACGACCGCGGTAGAAGCCCGACAGGAGCTCAATCCATCCGCTGCGCTCGGTGACAGACATCGCACGCGCGGATCGTAGAGGCGGACCGACAGCGGTACTCCCTTCCATCTCGCTGATGATCGCCTCTGCTTCTGACAGCCGTCCTTTCCCGATCAACCAGCGCGGCGATTCGGGAAGCCGGAGCAGCAGCGCCGCAATCACCAGGCCGGGAATGCCGCCGATCAGAAACATGATCTGCCAGCCGAGTGTCGGAACGACCAGCGCGCCAATCTGGCCGGTCGCCATCAGGCCAACGGGAAAAATCAGCTCATACAGCAGAAAGAACCGCCCGCGGCCCTGTGCCTTTGACAACTCGTTGATGTAGACCGCCGCTACCGGCATTTCCCCCCCCACGCCGATGCCCTGCACGAGGCGAAGCGCCAGCAGCGAGGAAAAACTCCCGGTCATCGCGCACGCAAGGCTCATGACCGACATCAGCGCCGTGGCTCCGGCAGCGCTGCGGATGCGTCCGAACCGTTCAGCGAGGGCGCCGAAGAGCAGTGCGCCGGCGAACTGACCGAGATAGCCGACGGAGATGAGCCAGCCGATTTGCGCCGGGGACATGCTCCACTCGCGCACCAGCACCGGCAGCACGAACGCCAGCGACAGCGCGTCGAAGGCGTCGAAAAACGTGGCGCTGCCCATGGTCACGCGCGGGCGCAGGTGCCACCGGGAGAAGGGGACCCTCTCGAGCCGCGCGATCAGCCCCTCGGTTGCGACGTCGATCACGCAGCGCCTTCGGCACGCGCAGGGCGCATACGTTTCACGCGATCTCCGAGTGCGCGGTCAGGGGAACGTTCCACGCGTCGTAGCCGTACAGCCACGACGTATCGTCGTTCCCGCCTTTCATCCAGGTGTTCGCGCTCGAGACCGCCTGAATGCGCGTCGTCCGCGGCTTGCGGTGCGCTTCATAGCGTTTGAATGCGGTCTCGACGTCGTCGCCTTCGACCTCGGCCAGGCAGCGCGCCACGACGGCGGCATCTTCCATCGCGGTCGCGGCGCCCTGGGCCATGTACGGCGTCATGGGATGGCACGCATCGCCCAGGAGCACGACTCGTCTGACGGACCAGCGCGGAAGCGGCTCGCGCTCGAGAATCGCCCATTTGTGACATTCCGGGCACGCCTCGAGCACCGCGCGCACATCGGGATGGAAGCCTTCGTACGCCGCGCGCAGCTCGCGCACGTCGCCCATCGCAGACCACGACTCGTGCGTGAGCCATTCCGCCGGTTCGGGAACGCTGGTGACGAAGTAGATTTCACTGCAATCGCGTCTCGTGTAGTAGATGACGATGTGGCGATCGACGCCCCACCATTTGGTGCGGGACGGTCCGATGTCCCGTCCACCCATCAGCGCCGAGGGAAACACGGCGCGATAGGCGATGCGACCCTTGTGGATCGGCTCGTCCGGGCCGATGATGATGTCGCGGACGACTGAATGCACGCCGTCGGCGCCGATCACCGCGTCGGCCTGCGCGCGCGTGCCGTCCTCGAAGGTGAGCGTCACGTCTCGCGCACGTTCATCGAGCCCGACCAGCTTCCTGCCGCGGTGAATGACGTCCGCCGGAACAACGGACAGAAGCGCCTCGTGGAGATCGCCGCGGTGCATACAGAGGTACGGCGCATCGAAGAGACTTTCCGGCATCGGCAGCTCTCGCATGACCTCTCCGGTATCCCACGTCCGGTTGAGGTGCGAGTACGGCTCGAACGAGGTGCCGCGCACGCGCTCCTCGATGCCGATCCGCCGCAGCACCTTCATCGAGTTCGGCATCATCTGAATGCCGGCGCCCACGCGCGCGAAGCGGCCGGCCTGCTCGTAGACGCGCACGTCGAATCCGGCGAGGCGCAGCGTGGCCGCGGCGGTCAGCCCACCCAGGCCTGCGCCGATGATGGCGATCGAAGGTTTCCTGCGCTCCACAGAGGTCCGCGATCTTAGACCGGTTCACGGCTACGGTGTCGGGCGAGCCATGAGCTGCCGTTGCCGGCGCTCGTGGTAGTATCTCGCGCTCACCTTCCTGCCCGGAGGCACCATGGCGCACCTGGCTGCGGACCTGGCCGTCACGCTCAACGAAGATCGTCCCGGCATGCTTGCCAAGGCGATTGGGTGTGTCAGCGCCGCCGGGATCAACATCGACGGTTACGCAGAGATGAGCGGCGTGGTGCACGTGCTGACCCATGACCTGCCTGCGACGCGTCAATGCCTGAGCGAAGCGGGATTTCGCGTGGTCCAGGAGCAACAGGTGGCACTCGTGCCCGTCGCCGACGAGCCGGGGGCGGCGGCTCGCGTCTTTCAACAAATTGCGGAAGCCCACGTCAACGTGCGCTACAGTTACCTGGCGACGGGAAATCGTCTCGTGATCGCGTCGGATGATCCGCAGGCGGTCATCAACGCGGTCTCAGCCTGACGCGGTCATGCGCAACCAACCGCTCCGTTCGTCACTGTGCCCGCCGGCTTCGCGGGATTTCTATCCGTGCGCGAAGATGAAGGCGCAAGCGTTGAAGAGCACCGCCGATCTGCTTCGCAAATTGGGTGGCGAGAGCACGCCACGCGCTCGAAAGGATCTCGTCACACCGATTCCATGAATTGACCACGGAATGAGAATGATTCGACGCGTTGCCGTCGAAGGGCCGACGCCACTTTTAAGGAGGCGAGTAATGGACACCACATTCGAGACATCCCGCGGGAGACACGTTCTTCTCACTCTTGTTTTCGTCTTGATAGGGTGTCTGGTCCCTCTCGCCAGCCAGGCGCAGGAGGCCAGCATCATCGGACAGGTCACCGATGACACAGGCGCCGTTCTGCCTGGAGTGACCGTGACGGCCACCAGTCCTTCGTTGCAGGTGAAAGAGGTGATTGAAGTCACCAACGAGCGCGGCGAATATCGTCTGACTCCGCTGCCGCTCGGAACCTACACCGTCGAGTACTCGCTGCAGGGCTTTGCAAGTCTGAGGCGGCCGGATCTGAGGATGACGGCGGGGTTCACCGCCAAATTGGACGTGGTGCTGAAGGTGAGCACGCTGTCGGAGACGGTCACTGTGTCCGGAGAAGCGCCACTCGTGGACGTGACGTCGACGACCGCCACCACTCAGCTGACCAGAGAAACGTTAGAGGTCATTCCCACCGGCCGAAACAGCATTGTCGCCCTGATGATTCAGGCGCCCGGTGCGCGTCCGCAGCTGGACTGGAGCTTTACGACCGGCAACCCGTTCTTCAAGGTGTTCGGGGAGCTCGGCGAGCAGTGGGTGGCACTGGAAGGCGTCGTGACGAGCGGGCCGAAAACGGGTACTCAAGGCGGCAACCACTACGATTACGCCGCCATCGAAGAGTCGACGGTCTCGACCGTTGGCAACACGGCTGCCGCCCCGACCAAAGGCCTGCAGATCAACGTCATCCTGAAATCGGGCGGCGACCAGTTCCATGGCAACGGCTTTTTTGGCGGCACCAGCCATCGCCTGGAATTCGACAACGTCAACGACGCATTACGCGCGAGGGGCGTCACCGGCGGCAACCCGGTGAAGTCTCGCTGGGATGGAAGCGGCGAGCTGGGCGGCCGGATTGTCCCGAACAAGCTCTGGTTCTTCTACTCGACGCGTCGGCGCGAAGAGAAGGTGCAGACGTTCAACGCCTTCCACGATGACGGGGTGACGCCTTCGCTCACCGACCAGTTTCAATTTTTCCACACCGGCAAGCTGTCGTATCAGATGAACGCCTCGAACAAGTTCATCGGCTTCGTCCAGTACGTCCGCCAGGGCGGCGAGGGCACGAACAATCAGTTCTCCTCGTACGACTCGCGGACGTACAGCCCCACGCAGGCGACGACGAGCAAGATTGAATGGCAGGGCATCAGCGGCGACAAGGTCGTCTCGCTGCAGTCCGGAGCCTGGATCTGGAACGTGTCGCGGCAGTGTTACTCGAACAACGTCGCGACCACCGATTTGCTCACCAGCCGCGTGACGGGCTGCACGAACAACTACGGGATCGATTCATTCGAAGGGCGGAATCACACGCTCGGCAGGCTGAACTGGTACAAGGCCAATCTCTTCCAGGGCAACCATGAGTTCAAGGCCGGCTTCGACTACGCGGCGGCTCATGCCGACCGGAAGATCAGCTCGCGCGACGGCACCAAGAACCAGGCGACAGGGCTGCCGAAAGGGCCCACAGTGGGAAACTATCAGCTCGTCTACAGGACGCCGCCTGGATCCCCCAGTGTCGTCCCGTTCGCGATGGACGCGTACAACAACTGCTACAAGGACGGCCAGCCGGATTGTGTCCCGAAGGATCTGACCCACACGCTCTGGCTGTTCGTCCAGGACAGTTGGACGATCGCCCGGCGGTTGACGCTGAATCTTGGGGCTCGCTACGCCCACGCGGTCGGGTTCATCCCGGAACAGTGTCGTTCGGCCTCCGAAGCGCCGCTCGAGACGGTGTACCCGGCCAAGTGCTGGGACCGGATCAACTTCCCGACGTGGAACTCCATCGTCCCGCGCCTGCACGCCGCCTACGACCTCAGGGGTAACGGGAGGACCGTGATCAAGGGCGGCTTTGGACGCTTCGCGCACAACTGGCATTCCGACGAGCTGCAGATGGCCAACGAGAACGTCCATCTCGTGTCGCGCTTCCTGTGGCATGACCTCAATAACAACAAGCTGTTCGATCCCGGTGAAATCAACTTCACCCTGGGCCCTCCGGACTTCGTGTCGACGAGCCTCTTTACAGGTGGCGAGGACGGGCTCGCGGGTGCCGTGCCGAACCCGAACGCCAAAGAGCCGATGAGCAACGAATTTTCGGCGTCGCTCGAACACCAGGTGATGGCGAATTTTGCCCTGCGCGCGACCGGGATCTATTCGCGGCAGCAGGTATTCCGGGTTCAGAACAACCTGCGGCCGTATAGCGTGTACAACACTCCTATCACGAGGCCGGACCCAGGCCCCGACGGAGTGTTGGGCAACGCTGACGATACCGGGAAATCCATCACCTTCTACGAATACCCGGCGGCGCTCGCGACCCGTCAATTCCAGCAACCGATGATCGTCAACGGCACGTCGGCCGACGATCAGAAGTACACGACGTTCGAAGTGGCGGCGAGCAAGCGCCTCGACCGGCGGTGGATGATGATGGCCTCGTACTCCGCCACGAAGATCGACGTCCCGCACTGGCAGAACACGGCGAGCACCGGCAACGACTTCACGAATCCTGGCCTGCAGGTGTTCCTGGCCACAATGGATCCCAACGCGGAAATCAATTCGGCCTACAAGATTTGGGAATCGACGGGCCGGCTGGACGGCGCCTATATCTTCCCCTGGGCCGTACAGGTGTCGGGGAATTTCGAGCACCGGAGCGGCCAGCCATGGGCACGGACCGTGAACTTCGCGGCCCCCGCGGGTCAGCCGATCCCGAGCATTGTGCTGCGGACGGAGGCGATCGGCGCCCGCCGCCTCCCGACCATCAACCTCCTTCACATGCGCATCGAGAAGGCGTTGAAGCTGACCGGCGGGAAGAAGCTGGCCGTGCGGTTGAATATCTTCAACGTCACCAACATCAACGTCGAACAATCGATCACCCAATTGTCCGGCGTGAATTTCGGAAGGCCGGGGAATGTTCTGCCGCCCAGGATCCTCGAGGTGGGCGCGGAGTATTCCTTCTAACGTCCGCGTATTGCGTCTCCGGCCCGTTCAGCACCGGCAGTCTGGTGCTGAACGGGCACGACGGGTCCGCGTCCGCTTCCCTCTTGAAAGGAGCCGCTTATGAGAGTTGCAGGGGTCGTGCTGTGTCTCTTCGTATTAGGGGCGGTGCCGCTCTTCGCAGCCGATACCCCGAGAGTCGAACTTTCCGGCGGGTACTCATTCATGCACGACACGGACCGATCCGAGGACTTCCCGGCCGGGTGGGCCGTATCCGCGATAGGAAATGTCAAGAGCTGGATCGGTGTCGTCACGGAGGTCGGCGGCAACTACAGGGTTTGTAAGAACTGCCAGCGCGGTCCTTTCGCGAGCCAGAAACTCCGCGGTACGAATCTCCACCCTCGGGTACAGACATACATGGGCGGGCCCAGAGTCGCGTCTCACGCCTTCTCAGCCGTTACGCCCTTTGCACAGGTCCTCTTTGGCGGCTCCCACATGAGCGGCGGCACGGAGTTCGTCGGCTCATTGAACACCGGCTTCACCTATCAACCAGGCGCGGGCATTGATGTCAGAGTCGCGCCCAACGTCGGAATCCGGTTTCAGGGCGACTACCGGGTGATTCGAACGTCAGGGCACAGCGGGAAGGAGTCGCGCTTCCTCGCGGGCGTGGTCTACTCGTTCGGTAAGCTGTAACGATTCGCTTCACGCGAACGCGACAAGGATACGGTATATTGTGCGGCAGTACGACCTGACGCTCGAATGCTGCGCCTGCCGATTATTTGTTTTTCGTTGCTTGTCTTTGTGGCGGTTCCGCAACGAGCCGCGGCACAGGACGGCAAGCCTGACCTGTCCGGCTTCTGGCAGACCCTGAACACCGCGGCCTGGGACATCCAGGACCATGGCGCGTCGCTCGGAGTGCCTGCCGGGCAGGGAGTGGTTGAGGGAAATGAGATTCCCTACCAGCCGTGGGCACTGGCCAGGAAGAACGAGAACTTCCAGAACCGGCGCACCGCGGACCCTGAAACGAAATGCTTCCAGCCTGGCGTGCCACGGATCACGTACATGCCGTATCCGTTTCAGATCGTGCAGACCGCTGATTACGTCGCGCTTCTGTACGAGTACATCCACACCACTCGCCACATTTACGTGGATGGGAGCCCGCATCCCAAGGGTCCGATCAACTACTGGCTGATGGGAGACTCACGTGCGCACTGGGAGGGAACGACGCTCGTCGTCGACGTCATTCACTTCACCGACCAGACGTGGCTCGACCGGGCCGGGAATTTTCACAGCGACGCGCTGCACGTGGTCGAACGCTACACGCCCACCGGCCGCGATCACATGCTCTACGAGGCCACGATCGAGGATCTGAAGGTCTTCACCCGGCCGTGGAAGATGAGCATGCCGCTCTACCGTCGGCAGGAGCGGAATCTTCAGCTGCTGGATTACGAGTGCTACATGTTGCTCGAGGAACAACGAGCAACGGCCGGAACTGACGCCCGCTGACCCCTCTTATTTGGGAAAAGCGCCCAGGTAGGACTTGCGGCCGTAGCGCGCCTGATCCAGGGAACCTTGGACGCCTTCCCAGCACCCGCTCTCCCAGATCTCGAGCGGCGGCTCCGTGTTGCGCCGCCATCCGACCACCATCGTCCAGGGCCGCGTATAGATCTGCGGGTCGTCGATGGTGGCCTCGATGTGGATGACGTTCTTGTCGATCATCGTGAAGCGCTCGACGACATGCACGACGTCGCTGAAAAAATTTCCGACCGCGTCCAGCCAGACGCGGTCCTTTTGATTCGTCACGTCGACGACCAGTGTATTCCCCTCCCAGCGGCCGCGCGAGTCCCCTTCGTAGAGTCGTATGTCCGTTCCGACATGCGGACGTCCATCGATCGGAATGATGCGATAGGTGTGGGCGAAGTCGTTCAGCATGAACACGGTGTCAGGCGTCTGAAGGACCCGGAAGGTCCCGGGGCCATACACCTGTTTTGGCTGCCCTTGAGGACTGCAGACCTGCGAGGGATTCACGTACGCCGCGAATTGTTGTTCCCGCCTCGCCGCCGCCCAGGGCTGGTACGGAATCTTGCCGTCCGCGGGATCGATAATCGAGCTCTTCCCTCCCGAACCATCCATGGTCTCCGGATGTTCTTCGATGTTCTCCATGTTCCGCACGACGATCCGGTTCCAGAAGCCGCGGAAGTCGGGCTTGCCGTCCGGCGTGCGCGGCGGATTGAACTCTGTCATCTTGGCGATCGCGCACCGGTGAAATTGCGCGGGCTCCTCCGAACAGCCGCCGGATTGGCCATACGGCCTCATCGGCGTCGGACCTGATCCGGGCAGGGGGGACGCGAACGGAGCGCGCTGGCCGGCGGCCGACTGCTGAAGCCCCAGCACGAGCGCAACCACGAGCATCGCCGGCGACGATAAACGCATGGGTGTCGAAGACAGCCGGACTATACGCCCAGAGGCGGGACCAGTGCAATCACCGCGTCGGTGTCACGTGGGCTGGCCCGGCGATCGCCGCCCTGCTGTAGTGTGAGAATTCCGACGTGACGGCCACACGCACCTGCTTCAGGAGCAAGACCCTGGCGCTCATCGTGTACGTGGCCCTGGTGGGGAGCCAGACATCGCCGTCTACCTTGCGCCGCTCGAACGAAGCAAGCGTTCCCTTGTGGACGCGGGCCAGCAGCCCCATGCCTATGTCCATGTCGTCGATGGCCTCAACCTCGAGGCGGACCAGCTCGTAATCCGATTCGCTTATCCAGGCGCGGCCCCTGAAATGGCGGAACCACTGGCCATCGCCGGAGATCGGCTTGACGCCCGGTCTGGGCGTGAGCGAGAAGACGATCGTGCTGTGTCCTTCGACCAGCTCGCGACCCGACATCGCGATCTCATAGACGCGGAACACGTCGTCCATGCTGTCAGCCAGCTCGCGTCGCTGTTTCTCCCACTCGCGTTCCTGCCTCGCGCGGTCCGCCTGCGTCTGACGCGTTACGGTCCGCACGTAATGGTCCACCTGCTGTTGACGCTTCTCGACCTGACTCCGCAATTCCGCGTCGGAGACGTGTGCGCCATCGCGCGCGATGACACGCTCCCATCGCGCCTCGCCAGGAAAACCAGGATCGCTCTCGATGACCGTGCCAGACTCCCCGGTCGGACGTCCGGTCCTGTCCAGCGTCGTGCGGCGCTGCGTCTCGATGTACGTGTAGCCGTACTGACGCTGGGCGTCGGTTTGAAGGCGGGCGCGAACTTCCGGCAGAAACGTGTGCGGGTCCGGGAGCGGTCGCTGGCCCGTTGCGGCCGGGCCGGCCAGGAAGACGAGGCCCGCGCCGACGATGGCGATCGAAGGTTTCCTGCGCTTCATGCGGTCACGTATTGTATTGAATGATCGAGCGGCACGCACGAATGTCGGCTCAGCTCGAACGGCGTATAATCACCGGCGCACTCTAGCCCCCCGAGCTCACTTGAGTTGACGTAGGGCGCGGCTTTACGCCGCGCCTGGCGGGCCGTGAAGGCCCGCCCTACGATCCCTCAACTCAAGTGATTTCTGGGGATAGCTTCGGTGCTTCGAGCGAGGACCCCGGCAATGACACGCATCTCCCGACTGGCCGTGCTCGCCTTCGTCGCGCTTGCCCCAGCTGTTGTCGTCGCCCAGGGCGGACGGCAATCCCCTGCGGAATTCCAGCGTATGCTGGCGATGGGGCTCGAGCATCGGACGGCGTCGGATCTGTACTCGGCGCTGAAGGCGGCGGCCCGCGGCGGACGCCAGTCACCACCGTATGGCCAGTTGCCTGATTGGTCAGGGTTGTGGACCGCAGCCGGGGGTGGCACATTCTTCAGTCCAGGACCCGGAGGCGCCGCGCCGAAGCTGACGCCGGCAGCGGCCGCGATGCTGAAACAGGGAGCCGAGCTCGAGGCAAAGGGCATCTCGTACGATGAGAATCTCAGCGAGTGCGGCCCGCCCGGCTTCCCCCGCTGGCTCGTCATTCCCTTCCTCAGAGAGTTCATCGTCCGGCCTGAAGAGACATGGCTCTCCTCGGAAACGACGAACAACATCCGGCGAATCTACACCGACGGTCGCGGCCACCCGCCCGCCGAAGAGAGGTATCCCCTCTACTACGGCGATTCCATAGGCTTCTGGGACGGCCCGAAGCTGGTCATTCACACCAATCAGCTCATGGCTCGCTCCATGGGGCGGGGCCAGCCGGCGCAGAGTGAGCAGATGGAGACGGTGGAGATCTGGCAGAAGGCTGATGCGGGCACCATTGAAACCGATGTCTGGGTCTACGATCCGGCGCTGTATGTCGAGCCTTGGTACATGAAGCGGCGTTACAGCCAGGTGCCGAACGACGACACGAGCCTCCGCATTCGATACTGGAACTGCAACGAGAATCCCAACAACGACGTCTTCAAGACCCCGGACGGCAGCACCAACTACAAGGACCTGACCTTCACGGACAAAGACAACTCCACGGAGCCATCCCGATGATCGGAATTCGACTCGTCACGGTTCTTGGTACGGCGATGGTGGTGCTTGCGCCGCCGCTGGTCGAAGCGCACCACTCTGCCGTCATGTTCGATGACAAGAAGGAAGTCACCCTCCAGGGCGCGGTGAAGGAATTTCAGTATACGAATCCGCACTCCTGGCTGCTGGTTGATGTGACCAACCCGGACGGCTCGACGACGACGTGGGGCTTCGAGGCGGAGGGGCCGAGCACGATGTTGCGAAATAAAATCCGGCCGAGTGATTTCCTTGCCGGCACCAAGCTCACGATCACCGGCCATCCGATGAAAGACGGACGCCCTGCCGCCCTGTGGATCAAGGCGGTGAGGGCCGACGGCGTCGAGTTCTACCCGGCGGGCCGGGCTTCGCAGGCAAACGCGGGAGTGTCGCCCTGATACTTACGGACACATGACGGCGCGTCACCTGGTCGTGGGTGCCAACTCGCGTGCGTAGATGTCATCCCACGCCCCGAAATGATTTCCCTCAGCGCATCCGAACTCCCATATTTCGGCTTCAGCCCCCTGCCCCTGGGTGCGCACGTAGTTCCACCCCATTGTCCAGGGCCTCGTAAACACGATTGGATCCGTAACGGTGCCGGTCCACCGCAGCGTGTTGGCATCAAGGGGTGTGAAGCGCTCGACCACGGTCGCCTGATCGGAGAGGAAGCTCCCGATGACGTCGAGCCACGCGTATCCATTGAGGTTCGTCGTTTCGACCACGAACGTCGCACCTTCCCAGTGGCCGCGTGAATCCCCGTTCCACAGTTTGATCTGTTTCGGCAGCCGCGGCCTGCCGTCGGTATAGATGATTCGGTACTCGTGTCCGTATTCGACCTGGAGCAGGACATGATTCGGAAACACTGTTATGAATGGTCCCCCTCGATTCGCGAAGCGCGGCACGCCGGTCGGATAGCATTTCGCCTGAGAATCGAGGTCCTTGCTCTTCATGTGCGCGAAGTCCTCGTGGATCTTGTCTCGCGCCTCGCGGACGGCCATCGCCCACGGTTGGAACGGAATCCTGCCATCGGGTGGATCGACAATGACACTGTGCCGCGTTGACGCCACGCCCAGCAGCGCTGCGTGCGCTTCAGGAAAGCCAAACTCCAGCGTGTAGTTCGCCTGGCCGGCGCCGGCGTCGCCACCGTTCGCCCATTGCCCGGCGATCGTCAGCCCCTGGCCGGCTGCCGCCGGCGATGCGACGGCGGCCTCCGACCTGGCTGGCGCTGACGAAGCGGTCTCGCCGGCGGGCGAGGCGCGATCCGGTTTCGGTGGAGCAAGATTGCCCGCGGCTTCATCGGCAAACGTCAGGCAGTCGTATTCCAGAAGCTGGAAATTCGGCTCGAGGTGGCGATACAGGATCATCCGCATCGTCCACGGCCGGGAAAAGACGCTCGGGTCCTCGATCGTCGCCTCGTACTGAATGTGGTCCGGGTCCAGAAACGTGTAGCGTTCCACCACGTGCATCGCGGGGCTGTGATAGTTGCCCGCCCGATCGAGCCATGTCTCGCCGGAGAAGTGGACGACATCGACCACGAGCGTGTCCCCCTCCCAGCGGCCACGTGAATCGCCCATCCGCCACTCGATCGGCCCCTTCGGATGCGGCGTGTTCATGTAGACGTTCCTCGTGGCGTGGCCGTACTCGAAGGCCATCCTCACCACTGTGGGCGTCTGAAAAAATTGAAACGGATAAGGCTGGTACATGACACGGGGAACCCCGGGGAGGAAGCATTTCGGGTCCGTATCAGCGGTGTTTCGGTTGCGGTAGTTTTCGTCTTGCTTCGGAAGGGCCGAGCGCAGATACGGCAGCTCGTCGCCGACGACGACTCCCGGGCCAGCAGGGCCGTCTATCGACGCGGCATGAGGCAGGATGTTCCAGCTTGCGGTGTTCATGACCTGCCAGATGCCTGAGAAATCGGGCCTGCCCTCGGCTGTGCGAGGCACTCCCCTCGCCTGGGACCCTGTGGCCGGCTGCTG
>JAHFUJ010000288.1 GCA_023265105.1 Acidobacteriota bacterium | reverse complement strand
ACGGACACGTCGATCTCGCTTGACCGGTTCTACCACACGCCCGGCCAGGGCTTGCCCACGACGAAATCGGGGTTGGCGCCCTTGCGCGGCGCGTACTTCTGGACTCGGCCGGTTCTCACTTCGGCGGTGTAGAGATTGCCCTCCTTGTCGGTGGCGAAGCCGTGTATACCCCACTGGCAGCCCTGGCACGTGCCAAACGTTCCCCACGAATAGAGGAAGTGTCCGGCGGCGTCGTAGGCGAGGAGCTTGTTCGATCCCTGGTCGGCGGCCCAGAGAATGTGGTTGGCGCCCATGTAGATGCTGTGAATGTTCATCGGCGGGCGCGGACCAAAATCCCACTGGTCCAGGAACTTGCCGTTCTCGTCGAACACCTGCACGCGGCCGTTGTTGCGATCGTTCACGTACACGCGCCGCGTTGTCGGGTCGACGGCGATGCCGTGCACGCTGTTGAAATAGCCGGGACGCTTTTCGTTGGGAGGAGTGCCCTTCATTCCCCACTCCAAGAGTTTCTTGCCCTTCATGTCGTACTTGATGACGCGGGTGCCGTCGTAGCCGTCGGCCAGATACCACGTGTTGGCGTCCATGAAGGCCATGAACGTCGGCCGGCTGAAATGCGTATCGTCGGTGCCCGGCATGCCCGGCGTGCCCAGCGTCAGGAGGCGCGTCTTGCCGTCATGCGTGAACTCGCTGACGAAGTGCGCGTCGGCATCCACGATCCAGATGTGCTTGTCCGGATCGTAGGGGCTGATCTCCACGTCATGCGGCCGGCCCCAGATCTTGTCCCACTGGGACCAGTCTTCGATCATCTTGCCGTTGCGATCGAAGACGACAATGACGTGCTCCCACCGCCAGTCGACGCCCGGCCGGCCGTCGCTCGCATCCGCGGCCTTACCGAAGCTGGGCGTGGCACTGGCAGCCTCGCGCACCGGCACGCCGCCTCCTACGGGAAACTTGATGCTGGGCCCAATCTGCGGAAGCCAGGTGGTCCCGGCCCCACGCCCCATCGGCAGCGTGGGCAGCTCGCCCTTCTGCGCCACAATCACACGGTCGGGACTCTCGGGAAAGACATCGGTCGACTGCGACCAGGTCCACCCCGCGTGATTGGGAAGGCTCTCGGCCAACGGCTTCGGCCATTGCTGCACCGGATCGTAGGGACCGAACACGTCTTGCCCGCCCTTGAGTCCGGGGACGGCCGCAAACCCCTCCCCGGGCGTCTTCTTCTGCTGTCCCTGGACAGTGTCCAGCCGGTTATTCACCAGGATCACCGCGACTAAGGCCATGCAGACAGCCGCAATCTTGATCGTTCGTCGTGTCATATCGGTGCCTCTCAAAGTGCGCCAACCATACGCCCGCCACACGTCCGAGTCAATCTAGCGGACGGCCAGGAACCGCTGCACGCGTTCGCCGTTGAACACCTCGCCGGTATAGAGGTTGCCCCTGGAGTCGGTGGCGATCATGTGCAGGCCGAAGAACTGGCCGCCGTTCTGGCCCATGCTGCCCAGTTGCCCCACCGTCTTGCCGTCCTGGCGGTTGATGAACCAGACGTGGTTGTTGTTGATGTCGCACACATACAAGAATCGCTGCTCCTTGTCGGGCGAGAACATCACGCCCCCCGCGGAGCCGCCGGTCGTATTCGTGGCGACAGGGATTTCCTTCACGAACGTGCCCTGCTTATCGGTGACGTGGATGCGATTCCCGGCCCGGTCCGCGGCGTAGACGAACCCATCGTTGGAGATGTTCAGCGTGAGGTGGCCGCGGAACTCTTTCGCAAACGGCCCACCGGGCGTGTACACGCGGGCCGCGTTGCCGGGGTCGATGTCCGATAGTTTGTGGCCGTAGGCGCCCCATCCGCGCTTGAATGCAAACGTATCCAGGTCAAACACCATCACGCGCCCGCCGAAGGAGCTATCCGCCGCGTACAGCTCGTGAGCCTGTTCGTCCAGCCGAACCTCTTCGATCTGCCCGACGATCATCGGCGTGGTCGGAGGATACTTCGCAAGAAAGGCTGCTGCAGCCGCAGCGGCCGCCTGCTGAGCGGCTGGATTGGCGCCACCGCGCCCGCCGCCCTGTGCCGGGAATGTTCCGGTTGGGCCCGGGCCGCCGCGGCCGGGCTGACGGGCAGCGGGAGCGGCATCGGCATCTTCTCCGCCGCCACCCTGTGTCTCCGGTGCGCGAGGAACTTCCTTGAGCATCTGACCGGTCTTCGGATCGTATTTGCGAACGGTGTTCATCCCCTTGACGGTGTTCCCGAGATAGACGAATCCTTTGCTGTCTACCGCCATGCCGTGGCCTTGCGGCGGATCGAACGAGCCGATGACGTTGCCGGCCTTGTCAATGTGAATCATCGATGGAGGCCGGACGCAGCAGTCGGCGATGGTGGGGGTCAACTCTGCTTTCAGCTCCATGTCTCTCAGGTCATTGGGACGGTCGTACACCCAGACGTTGTCGTCCTTATCCACGGCCAGCCCCGTGACGCCGCCGATCTTCCATTTGTTCGGCATGGTCTTCGGCCAATCGGGATCGAACTTATAATTCGGCGCCGTCGGCGTTTGTGCCATGGCGGACACGCACAGCGCCAGAAAACACAGGCCCCCGAACACGACGAATATTCTTCCCTTACTCATGGGATCTCTCCCTCATCCAAATGCTGGTGGACGAGATCCGCGATGATCACACCCGCCGTCGCGCCCGCAACGTTCTTGAAGAAATCCCGGCGATTCGGCATCGTTCTCTCCTCGCCTCAGAAGTCCAACTGCACCCCGAGCCTTACCAGACGTCCACCGAGAATCTGCGTCACATCCTGCCAGACTCCGCCTGGAGGGCTGTAGGTCGTGTTCATGTTGAGGACGTTGCTGGCGTTCAGGATGTTGTAGATGTCCACATTCCCCCGCAGCTTGCGCGGACCGAATTCGAAGATTCGGAAGAAGCGAAGGTCCACCTGCTGGAGCCGCGGTTCGAACAACGAGTTCGGAGGTATCAGTTCAACCGTGACATTGGCATTGCAGGTCGCGGCGCCGCGGCAGGAGCCCAGATTGCGTCCGAGTGAAGGCAGGATTTCCGCGTTGGTCGCGACGTAGCTGGCGGTCATCGGAATACCCGAACTGTTCTGATAAATCGCGCTGGTCTGGATGTGCCACGGCAGCGGGTACACCGCCATGAACTTCAGTTGCGTCGCCTGCGACCACGGCGGTGCTACGTCGCAGAATGCTGGCAGTCTCGACACGGTCGATGTGGTCGGCAGGCCCAGAACACCCGGGAATGTCTGGGCGGTGAGCGATGGATCACCATTCTGGTAGCAGTTGTTCGTCGCCGTGCGCCCCATACTCAGGCCGCCGGAAAACTGACCGCCCTGACCGAATCGTGCATTGAGCGTGACATCGACGCCGTTGAAGATCTGCGTCTGTTTGCCGTACCGCGAGGCCTGGGTCACGAGGTTGTCCACCAACCCGAACGCGCCAGGCTTGATGTCATAGAGCCCACACAAGCGCTGCCCGCTGTTGGGCAGCCGGGTGTCGGCAGGCACTGTGATGCAGAACGAGTCGTAATCCGACGCCGAAGCCAACTGATTGTCGGTGACGAGAAAACCGGTGTACCGCGTACGGAAGTACCCGACATTCAGCCCGATTCCCGGGCGCAGCTCGTGTTGGAACGACACCGAGCCCTGCCAATTGTGAAATTGATCGTCGAATCCGCGCTGCGCATCGGCTGCATAGTGCGTTTCTGCATTGGCCTTCCCGAAGTTGAGGTTCGACCACGCTCCACACTCGCCGTTGGCCGCCGGGTTGAACAGATCACAGTCGGGACGATAATTCGTGTTGCTGTCGGTCCAGTTTCGGCTCGTCGTGCGCGTGAGATTCACGGCGGGATTCGCCGACGCCTGTATGACGCGATCCGGATAGTGGCCCAGAGAGGCTTTCACCGCCGTTCGGCCGGTACCGAACAGATCGTAGGCAAACCCGACTCGCGGACTGAGATTCCGATAATGCGGAATGTTGTCAACCGGCGCGAACCGCCGCTCGGGCACAAAGAATCCCGCCCCAAGCACCTGTTCCGGAGTCCAGGCCTTTGCATCGCTGTAGCGAAGGCCAGCGTTCAGCGTGAGCCTCCTGAACGTCCATTGATCCTGCGTGTACAACGCGACGTCTCTCACCGACTCTTCGAAATTCCAGGGTGCGTCAGTCAGAGTGACCTGGTTGGGCACTCCATTCCGAAAGCGGTAATTGAGCGAGCCGTTGTGCATCCAGGGGTCATGACCCAGTCTCTCGATATCGCCGATTCGAACCTGCCTGACCGTCACACCGGCTTTCACCGTATGCGAGGCCGTGATGTGGGACACGGCGAACCGATTCAGATACTGGCGCCGGGGGAGCGTTCGGGTGGGCACGTTGCCGTAGATCAGATTGAGGCCCTGATCGGTGATTTGAATGTTCGTCTCAGGAAAACCAGGCTCGCGCTTGTCATTCTGGTTGATCACATAGATCGTCGTGCCTGCTTCGAGCAGGATTCGGCTCGTGACAGGGTTCGTCCAAGACGCGCTGGACAGGTAATGCGGATCGTAATGGTGCGGCCCGGCCGCCTCAGGCGTCCGCCGCGCGCCGGGATTCAACAGATTGAACACGCAATTGCAATTGGGCTGGATTGAGTGCGTGAGCACGATCTTGTGTTTCTGCGCGGCCTGCCAGGTAAAGCGGGCGGTGAAGTCCCGGCTGTAGTCGTTGCTGTGAACCGGTCTGCTCAGATCGGGTTCGTACAGGAAGGACTGCGGTTGTTTGAGCTTGTTGAAATACAGACCTTCTGCAAACTGCTGCGTCACACCTTCGCGAAACGCGGCGAAGAACCATAGCTTGTCGCGGACGATCGGACCGCCCAGGGCGCCTGCCGAGTCTCTGAATTTCTTGATGGAGCCAACTCTCTTCGGGTCGAGGTGACGCGCGAGCAGTCCATCATTGATATTGCTCGCTTCGAGACTCGGGCCGACATACGCGAACGTCGCTAATCCGGAGAAGGTATTGCCGCCGTCCCGCGGAATCATGTTCAGCTGCATGCCGCCGGTATCGCGGTCGGCACCAACACCGCTGGTTTCAACGACGACTTCCTGGATACCGATCTGGTTGTACACGAACACGCCCGACGTCAAGCTGGCAACCTGGTGATTCACCCCGTCAACGACAGGCTGCGCCTCGGGAGCGCCATGGATACTGTAGGCGGTCTGTGTGCGATCGCTCAGGCCGCCGACGCCTCGGTCGCTTTCGCGCCGCAGCGTGACGCCCGGGATGATTGCGGGGAGCATGGCGAGCCGGCCGGTACCGGGCAGCGACTGCAGCGTTTCCTGCGCGAACTGCACCTGTGCGCGCGAGCTGCGCATGTCAACCAGCGGCGCGTCTCCCGAGACGGTGACCGTCTCTTCGAGTGCCCCCACCGCGAGGTCGCCGTTGACCGTCGCGGTGAACTCGGCGGGCAGCTCGAGCCCTTCGCGTTTCGACGTGCTGAAGCCCGCTAACGCGAAGGTGATGGTGTAGGTGCCGGGTCTCAGATCGACGATTCGGTAACGGCCCTGCGCATCGGTCACCGTCGACCGGACTTTTTCGATCAGCGCCGGGCTCGCCGCCTCCACCGTCACGCCGGGCAGAACCGCACCCGACCCGTCCCGCACAACACCTGTAATGCTGCTCTGCGCCCACGCGGAGGCGGGCAGGAGCAGGAGCCATGACGCCACAACGAGAGACGGGATCCGACGGGTGTTCATCATTCCGCTCCCTTCTCGTCCCGGCGGGTCCGCGCCTTCGGCGGAACTCGCCCTAAATCAACGTTTTGATCATCTTCGTGAGCCGCCAGTCAGGTTCGCTCAGCGATTGCCTTCGGGAGTCTCACGCCCGGGCCGAGCGCCCGCTTCGCGCGCGCGGATCTGCGCGCCCTTCACCACATTTATGAGGCCGTAATTCTGTTCATGGCAGGCAAATTCAAATAGTCCCGGCTCGATGCGCGGCCAGATCACTTCTGCCGACCAGGGCTTGGTCCACGTCGTGGGATCGTCCACCGTGAATTCATATCGAAGCGTCTTCGGGTCC
>JAHFUJ010000287.1:3368-6085 GCA_023265105.1 Acidobacteriota bacterium | reverse complement strand
GGTCTGGACCGGACGGCAGGGGCGCTTGCGGCGGGGGCGCTCACGCTCTGCTGGGCAAGCAGCGGCGCGCTCCACAACACACACAGCGCAGCCGTCAGACTGGCCGCACGGGTTCGTCTGATCATTCGGAGGCCCGGGTATTATACAGGCAGGGCCACCTAAGGATTTGAGGATGTAGGGAATTGAGGATGTGAGGATTTGAAGATGTGAGGATGTGAGGATTTTGCCCTGAGTGCCTGACGAAGGTGTGCACATTCTGCCTCAATCGAAGGACGCTGTCGGCGGATGCTGAGCGTTTCCCGCGCGGAACGGATCGTGCATTCTGGGCACGGCATGAACTTGCAGGCCGAAGAACTTCGACAGCGTGTGAAGCACTTCGCGGTCCGGATCATTCGCTTCGTCCGCACACTGCCTCGCGACCCGGCTGGTGACGCGATGGGCAGGCAGCTTGTCCGATCTGGAACCGGCGTATCGTCGAACTATCGCGCGGCATGCCGGGCACGGTCACGCGCAGAGTTCGTCGCCAAGCTTGGGATCGTCGTCGAAGAGGCGGACGAAGCCGAACACTGGCTCGATGTGATCTACGAGAGCCGCTTGTCTGCGGGCCCTGAGCTCGAGTGGCTGCGGTCCGAAAGCCGAGAATTGCGCGCGATCTTCGTCGCGTCGCTCTCCACAGCGCGTAAGAACCACTCCAAATCCTCAAATCCTCAAATCCTCAAATCCTTAAATCCCTAAATCCTTAAATCCTTAAATTCTTGGAATCACTCCCTCCGGGTGTAGTATCTGTTGGATTCCGACCTCACACACAGTGAAGGAGGTTCACATGCGCAGGTTGCTCCTCTCGCTGCTCGTCGCCTCGTCGCTCGCCGTAGGCAGTTTGGCTTGCTCTTCCCCCAGCGCTTCGCCCCCGCAGGCAGGCGGCGCCTCTGCCTCGTCCGAGCCGAAGGGCGGCGTCGGCGAGATCGCAGGTCCCTACCAGGTTCCCGATCCAAAGTGGCCGCAATGGGCCCATCCGTACCCGAAGCCGGGATACATCTGGGGCTCCCAGGGCGGGGTGTTCGCCGAGTCGCCCAACAGAATCTATTTCGCCAACCGAGGTGAGCTGAAGCTCCCGGAGAAGATGCCGCCCCTCCTGCCGGCTTACGGCATCGGCGGCGCGAACGCCGAGTTCCCCGGCTTCTGGGGCGCGCTCGGCTACCAGGCCGCCAACGAGCCGATCGCCAACATGGCGAACGTGATCACCATCGTCGATGGGAACGGGAAGCTGATCGAATCGTGGAATCAGTGGGACAAGCTGTTTGAATTCGGCCGCGGACCGCACAGCATTTACATCAGCCCCTACGATCCCGAGCGGCACGTGTGGGTGGTCGACGACTTCCGGCACGCGGTCTTCAAGTTCTCGCACGACGGCAAGAAGCTCGTGCAGACGCTCGGCGTGCTCGGCGAGTGGGGCGACAACGAGGACCTCACGCACCTCCACCGGCCGACGTCGATCGACTGGTTCAAGGACGGCGGCTTCATCGTGAGCGACGGCTACTCGAACACGCGCATGGTGAAGTTTGACGCGACCGGCAAGCCGCTCATGAAGTGGGGATCCCGCGGCAAGGGCCCGGGTCAGTTCAATGGGCCGCACGGCGTCGCCATATCGGCCAACGGCGATCGCGTCTACACGTCGGATCGAGGGAACGCCCGCATGCAGGTCTTCGATGGGAACGGCACGTTCATCGAGGAGTGGCCCGGCATCCGCGGAAACCACGTCATGATGAGCGCCGACGATCAGCACGTCTGGGTGGCGGACATCGGGGACGACCGGATGGTCGAATTCGACCTGAACGGCCACGTCGTGCAGGCCTGGGGCCAATACGGCCTGAAGCCCGGCTACACCTGGTGCCCGCACCAGATTTCCGCGGACTCGGACGGCAATCTGTATGTCGCCGAGTGCTTCAACGGCCGTCAGCAGAAATTCGTGCCGAGGCCGGGAGTGGATCCGGCGCGGTTAGTTCGTCCTCGGCCGCTCATGCCGATGGCCACGACAACCAACTGAAGGAGGACATCATGCGGCGAGTTATATCGGTCCTCGTGTTGACTCTGGCCCTTCCAGCAGCCGCGTGGGCTCAAGGGAAGGCCGACTTCTCGGGAACGTGGAAATTGAGCAAGGCCGAACCGGCGGGATACAAGGGCGGGCGCGGAAGCATCAACCTGGACCCGGGGCCAGGAGCCGGGTGGGGTGCGACCTCGGCGACGCTCGTCATCAAACAGACCGCAAGCCAGATCACGGTCGACAGTACAGCGTTTGGCGACAACGAGCGGCGGACATTCGTGTACACGCTGGATAACAAGGAGAAGGTGACTGACGATCCGAAGCATCCTGGAATTGAAGGGTGGAGGTGGATGCTGAAAGGGCGTTGGGAGGGAGACACGTTAGTCCTGTTCACGTACCAAGGGTGGAATCAGGTGAGGGACAAGTTAACGCTGAACGGCGGTCAACTCACGATCAACCGGGAGATCGACGGGCAGACCGGCGGATCGACGTCCGTCACTGGGCCCCAGACGCTCGTCTATACCAAGTCGTGACGCGGCGGGCATCCAAGGGTTGCCGCCCTCCTTGGCCATTCTGCGGAGGGTGTCGCATCGCGCGGCGGTGCGATGCCCTCAATTCCGGTTTAAATCCTTACATCCCTAAATCCTTACATCCTTAAATCCTTACATCCTTAAAT
>JAHFUJ010000287.1:0-3268 GCA_023265105.1 Acidobacteriota bacterium | reverse complement strand
TAAATCCTTACATCCTTAAATCCTTACATCCTTAAATTGTAGAATCACCCAGTGCCGCGCAACGCCGAGGTCATCCGGCAGTGGACGATCCTGCGCGAGATTGAACGCACGCGCGGCGCCGGCGTCACCATTGACGCGTTGGCGTCGCAGTGCGGCGTCACCACGCGCACGATCCGGCGCGACCTCCAGGCGCTCGAAGAAGCGGGGTTCCCGCTCTACGACGATCGATCGCACGACGATGGCCGGACGCGCTGGAACATCAACGGCCAGGTGTTCAAGGGGCTCGCCGCCGGCCTGACGCTCTCGGAGCTGTGCGCGCTGTACTTCAGCCGGACGCTCGTCGAGTCGCTCTCCGGCACGCCGTTCCGAGACGATGTCGAGCGCGCGTTCGAGAAGCTCGCGTCGGGGCTGACGCCGCACATGCGGCAGTTCCTCGATCGGTTGCCGCGCGTCATCTCGACCAAGGCGGATCCGATGCGCATGCGCGACGACCCGCGCCAGCCGCAGATTGTCGCTCGCGCGCTCGAAGCCACGCTGCGCCAGCGGCAGACCATCATCACGTATCACTCCGCGTCGAGCGATCGCACCAAGACCTACCTCGTCCATCCCTACCGGCTCGCGTACGCGCAGGGTGGACTGTATCTGCTGGCGTACGTGCCGGAGTACGCCGAGGTGCGGACGTTTGCCGTCGAGCGGATTGAGGAGGCGTCGCTGCTCGAAGAGCGCTTCACGCCGATTGAGGAGTTACCGGACGAGGCGTTCCCGCATTCCCTCGGCGTGCACTCGGGCCCACCCGAGCGGGTGGAGATCGAGTTTCAGTCGGCGGCCGCCCAGTACGTGCGCGCACGCGTCTGGCACCCGTCGCAGGAGCTTCGCGAGACGCCGAGCGGCGGTGTGGCGGTGAGGCTGGACGTCTGCCTCGATCATGCGCTGCAGAGCTGGATTTTAAGTTTCGGGCCGTTTGCGCGAGTCGTGTCGCCCGAGCGGTTGTCGCGCGAGATTGCGAAGCAGATCGAAGAGGCTGGGGCGCTGTACACACGAAAAGGAAAAAGTTAAACGGCCTTTTGCCTTTTGCCTTTTAACTTCTAGTGCGTACTGTGAACCGGGGCGTCCTGCTCGATCCGGAAGCTGCGGACCGGCGACGTGACGATGCGCTCGCCGCCCGAGTTGAACTCCATGTGCAGTCCGACGCCGACCCAATGCATCTTCAAGAAGCTGCCGCCGAAGGTGGAGCCGGCCAGATGGGCCTCGACGAGGTCCGGGAAGAACTGCCCGCCCTGCACCATGACCCGCGAGCGACCTCCCTGGAGCGTGATGATGCGGTAGAGCGAATTCATCGTGTGCACCAGCAGGGTCGTGAGCGGTTCCAGGTCGTTGATATTCACGCCCTCGGTGGCCGCCACTTCACGGGCGAATCCATCGAGGGTGCATCGCTGCGGTACTTGTATGGTGTTTGAGCTCATGGCGTCAATGGAGTTAGCAAGAACCGCGCCATCCGACCGAGAGCGTTTTCTGGGACACTTCGGAAAGGTGGGCGTGAGATGACAGGAACTGTCGCTTCGAAACTGACGAAAAGTCGCACGTGAGGAATCCTCGATTGACCCCGATAGTATAACCCGCGTGCCCTCTTGCAACCAACTTTGTCTGGCCCCTGAGCAGGGCGTGTGAAAAATCACGCTAGACGCAGAGGCCGCAGAGAAAGATCCTTAAGAGAATTCTCCGCGAGCTCTGCGTGCTCGGCGTTCAAACGTGGCACCGATGAAGTCCTCGCGCCCGTGGGCGCCTGGGGCAGCGAGGAGTGGAGGACGCGGACGGCATCCGCGCCCTCGTCATGGAGCTCGTCGAAGGACTCACGCTGGCGGAGCGGCTGCTCTTCGTGGCGTCCGGTGGTTCGTCTCAGTACGTAGTGTCCGGCTTTATTTAGCCGGACCGTGACCGGCCTCCCCGTGCCAGAGACGCTCGCGATCGCCAAGCAGATCGCCGACGCGCTCGAAGCCGCGCACGAGCACGGCGTTGTCTATCGCGGCCGGGGAGACCTCTTTTCACAGCCCGCAGACGGTACCGCTTGTCGAGCGGACTAGCGGGTGTGCGCGTAGAATAGAACCGTGGATCGGAACGCCATTGAGCGCTTCGTCCGGCGCGACTGGGACGGCGGCGCCGCGTCGAAGCGGACGTACTGGGCCGAGCGATTCCGGCAGGACGGGTGGAGGCCGATCTGGGACGCCGCCCAATCCCTGCTCGCGCACGTCCGGCGCGTGCGCGCCGACTTTCCAACCGACCGCGATCGCGCACTCGACCTCGCCCATCACGAGAGACTCCGAGACCTCCTCCACCGCGCCGCTCATGCGTTCGCCCGTCGCTGACCTGCTGGCCGATCTTGCATTGGCTCTCGACGAAGCGAGCGTGGCTTGGTATCTCTTTGGCGCTCAGGCCGCAATCCTTCACGGTGCCGCGCGGTTGACGGCCGACGTGGACGTGACGGTACGACTGCCGGAGGCCATGTCCCAGGAGACGTTGGCCGCGCGCATCGAGCAGCACGGTTTCCGCCGGCGAACTGTCGATCCGGCGTTTGTCGAGCGCACGCGGGTCATCCCGTTCGTCCACGCGCCGACAAACTTGCCACTCGACGTGGTGATTGCGGCCCCGGGCATCGAAGACCTGTTCTTCGATCGAGCGCAGGTTCGTGAGATCGACGGTGTGCGCGCTCGAGTGGCGTCCCCGGAAGACATCGCCGTCATGAAGGTGCTGGCAGGGCGAGGGAAGGACCTGGATGACGTCACCTCGATTCTGGCCGCCTACGGGAACGTGCTCGATGTCGGATATGTCCGAAAGACGTTGACGCTCCTCGAGCAGGCGCTCGGCCAGAGCGATCTCCTGCCGACCTTCGAGCAACTGCTCGCACGTACGCGAAGTGGTTGATCGGCCCTCTCGCCGAAGTATCATCTCTATGTGGCTGACACTGACACACCGAAAAAGAAACTGACCCCGGGCGCCTGGGAGGAGGCGCGCGCCCTCGTGTGGGCGCACCGAAAGCGTCTCGCGCTCGGGCTGGCGCTCATGCTCGTCAACCGGCTGGCCGGCCTGGTCCTCCCCTCGACCTCAAAGTGGCTGATGGACGACGTCGTCGGCAAGCAGCACTGGGATCTGTTGCCGATGCTCGCGCTCGCGGCCGGCGCCGCCACGCTGGTGGAGTCGTCCACCTCGTTCGCGCTGTCGCAGATTCTTGGCGTCGCCGCGCAGCGCGCCATCACCAACATGCGCAAGGACG
>JAHFUJ010000286.1 GCA_023265105.1 Acidobacteriota bacterium | reverse complement strand
CGCATCTCCTGACCGCGCGCGGTGACGTTCAGTTCGCCGGGCGTGTAGCCCTCGAATCCGATGCGGCCGCCGAACTGCACGCGCCCGCCGCCCATCGTGGCCGTCACCTCGTCGAGGCGAAGGCCGCGGGCGTCGAATTGGATCGCGCCGTTGATCGCATCGAGCGAGTTCGGCAGCGAAAAATGACGAATGCGGCCGTCGGTGATGATGGCGCGGCCCGAGAACAGCGGTTCGCGCAACGGGCCGTTGATCGCCGCCGTGAGCTCGGCGCGGCCCGATCCGCGCACGTCGCGGAAGAATCCTTGCAGAATGCCCAGGTTCGCGTCGCCCACCGCCTGCAGCGCGATACGCTCGTCGTGCAAGCCGATGGTGCCCGACACGCGCAGCCGCGTGTCTTCGCCAACCAGCTGCAACTCGCGCACCTCGACCTGATGCTGATCGAGCGCGAGCCGAATCGGCGCCGCGTTCTTCAGCGCGTAATCGAACAGCGACATGTCCAACGCGTCGACTGTGCCGTCGACGAGCAAGTGATCGACGTCGGCGAGTTCGCCCACGATGCGGATCGATCCGCTCGCGATGGCGGTGGTGTACGGCGACAGACGCGGCACGAACAGGCGCACGTACGGGTCGAGCGAGCTGTCGTGGAACCTGAAGCTGATCTCGGAATCGGCCTGCGGCGTCAGCGCGATCCGGCCGGTGCCCGTAATCGCCAGGCGCGGCGAGGCGACGGCCACTTCCCCGCTCAGTTCTCTGCCGCGGACGACGAACGAGCCGGTGACCTGGCCGACGCCTTCTTCCGCGACGAACAGATCGTCCACCCGGAACTTGACGTCGTACCGCGGCTGATCGAAGGTGCCGCTCCCGCTGGCCGAAAACCCGGCGAGCCCGGACAGCGGCGCGCGCGGATAGCTGAACGCCGTGATCCGCTCGACCGGAATGCGCTGCCCGCCGGCGTCGAACGAGTAGGTCGCATCCCATCCGACGAGCGCCGCGCCCATAATCGCGCCGCCGCCCTTCTCGATGGTCACGCCGTCGAGCCGCACGCCCGAGGGGTCAAACCGCAGCGAGGCCGTGGCGGTCCCCAACGGCTCGCCGTACGCGACCCCACCCTCGATCGTCATGCCGCCATATCCGATCGGCCGCTCGTAGTCGCCGGTCAGATGAAACTCGCCCGACAGCCGTCCCGACACCGGATAGCCGTCGAGCTGAAAGGCGTGCCGCAGGCTGTCGAGGTCGCGCCGCGCCACGCGGACCCGCGCGTTGATCTCCTCGCCGCCGTCGTCGCGAGGGTACCCGAGGGAGAACAACCCGTCGGCGCGAATCTCTGAATCATCGCGGCGGACGATACCGTCGGTCACCGTGACGTACCGGTTCTCGACGACGATGTGGGCGGTCCCGGAGCCCCAGAGGGTGTCCCACGCGCGCAGATCGTCGCCGCTGAAGCCGCCCTCGACGCGCGGACGCCGGAACGCGCCGGTCATCACACCGTCAAACTCCCCGCGCCCGCCGAACGCGACCGGGCCGGTGGGCGATCCGAAATCGGTCAGGATCCCGGCCAGCACCTGATCGCTTTCCTGCCAATCGCTGCTCGTGACGTGAAATGGAAAGAGGGAGCGATCGCCCCACGCCGTGAAGCCTCGGAACGTGACGTGGGTGCGCGCGGTGGCAAAAACGCTCGGCTCAATTTCCACGCGGTCCGGATCGAATCGGTACGTCAACTCGCCGGCGATCGGCAGATGCGCGGGAAGCGGGAGGGGCGCGAACGGTCCCCACTCGTGCAGCGTGTGGTCGGCGTCGGCTGCGCGAGCGGCCTCGAGCGACGTCGTCATCGGCGTGACGCCCGGGGGAGGCGTTACCGAAAGCTGACCGTCGCCTCGACGGTCGACAAATCGTCCGAGCGGCCATTCGAGCACGTTGTGTCCAGACGCCGTCCCAGCGAAGCGAACGCCGGCAAGCTGTTGGAAATTGGAGAAGGCCGCGAGGTCGACGTCCGTGTACGCCGTGTCGAACCGCGCGGTCGGCCGAGCATGCTGCCCGAGCGGCTTGATGGAATAGGTGAATCGAGCGTCGCCGCCGTAGAACCGCGAGCCGGCGTTCCACACGTCGAAGGCGGTCGGCGTCCAGCGGAGCGATCCGTACAGCGCCGGAAACCGGTACGCGTTGACGCCGGCCATGTCGCTGGCGAACGTCCCGCTCAGGTCGCGGCCCCCCTTGAAGAGATGAAACGTGCCGGTGAAGTCGCCGTCGCCGAAGAGGTCGAAGGTCTCGTCCTTGAAAAACAGCTCGCGCATGCGCGGGAACTGCACGCGCGACTTCACGCGATAGGTCTGCTCCGGCCATTTGTTGAAATCGACGTCGCCGCTCGCCACGGTCTTGGCGCCGTCGGTGTCGAGATCGATGCGATCCAGGTGCACGCGCGGGCCGTCGAGGACGAAATTGGCCCTCATGGCGGCCGAGAACGGCACGAAGTCCTGGATCTTCACGGTGCCGCCGCTGAACACCGCCGTGCCGCGGTACTCCGGCGTGTGGTTGATGTTGAGATCGAGGTTGCGTGCGACGATGCTCCACGGCGCCTCGTGGTCCTCGAACGTGAACTGCCCGCGCCACGCCCTCAAATACCGCAGCGTCGTCGTGAAGCGCCGGGGACCCGGCTGCTCTTCGTCGCTCGTGAACTTGGGAAAGTTATGGAAGTCCGGCCACTTTTCGACCAGCATTTGCCAGTCGGTCATCTCGACCGACGCGATCGAGACCTCTTTCTGGAAGAGGGTCGACCAGTCGAGCAGGAGCGACAGGTGCTTGGCGGTGAAGAACGGACGGTCGGTCGGTTTCAACCCGTCGATCGAAAAATCGTCGAGGACGACGCGTCCGCGGAAGAGGTGAATCCCCAGCCGGCCGATGTGGATCGGCCGCTTCAACTGCGTCGAGCCGAGCCGCTCGGCCAGCTCGCGCACGCGCGGGCCAAGGTCGATCGTCAGCGTCGCCACGATGGCGGCGGCCAGCATCGCGGCGGCGAGCGTGAACGCCAGGCCGACGTACCGCAGCGCTTTGTGCCCACGGAGCCAGCGGAAGAATCTCACTTGATGACAACCAACAGGACGCCGGCGTCGACCGACGTCCCTTCCTGCGCATGGATTTCGGCGACCGTGCCGTCACGATCGGCGCGGAGCTCGTTCTCCATCTTCATCGCCTCGACAACGACCAGCGGTTGACGCGCGTGCACGGCTTCTCCCGATCTGACGAGCACGCGGACAATTTTGCCTGGCATCGGCGCGACAATCCGCTGCGGGCCCGACCCGGCCGGCGCGCCATCGTCTTGACGCCCCCGGCCCCGCCGCCCGTTCAGCGCCACGACCACCGGTGTGGTCCGTCGCCCGAACGACCCGACGCGACCTGCCACGTGGACGACGAGGCGAGCCGAGGTCGGATCCGGCGCCAGGGTCACCTCGTAGCTGCTGCTCGTCACGGTCCGCCTGAAGGCGGACACTACGTCTGGACTTTTCTCCCGCCCGAAGGCGGACACGACGTCTGGACTCGTTGCCGTCGTAGTCGTGGCGTCCGGCTTCAGCCGGACCTTCTCGTCGCCGATCAACAGCGACAGCGTGTGCCCGTCGACGCGCGCCGCGTTCACGTGCCACGTGCGTCCATCCACGGCGACAGCAAATCCGTCGTCCGCATGAGTGACGACCACGTGGCGAACGCGGCCGTCGATCTCGATCTCGTGCCGCTGCCCACCGGTCACGCGTCGCTCCGCAACCCCTCGACGCGCGCCTGCGTCTTCCACCGGCGCTCGGCCAACGCGACCGGCACTCCCGCTGCAAAACCGGCCGGCGCCAGCGCTGCCTGGAGCGCGGCACCGATCGCGGCGACCTCCTCGACCTCTGGCGTCGCCTCGACGAAGGGCCGGCCGTTCCGTGCCTTCAGGAGCTCGTCGAGATACGTCGTGTGGAATGTGCCCTCGACGAACTCCGGCTGCGCGAGCAGCCAGGTGAAGAACGGCACGGTGGTCCTGATGCCGGTGACGAGGTATTCGCCGAGCCCGCGGCGCATGCGGGCGATCGCCCGCGGCCGGTCCTCGGCCCACGCGACGAGCTTCGAGATCAGCGGGTCGTAAAAAATGGGGACGTCGGAGCCGGCGGTCGCGCCACCGTCGTCGCGAATGCCGGGACCGGCAGGTGGCCGCAGCTGCAGGAGACGGCCGGGCGACGGAAGAAAGTTGTTGTCCGGATCTTCCGCATAGATTCGGCATTCGATCGCATGCCCGTTCGGTGCGACGAGGCCGCGCGGATCCAGGTCGAGGCGTTCGCCGCGGGCGACGCGGATTTGCCACCGCACCAAATCGAGCCCGGTCACCATTTCGGTGATCGGATGCTCGACCTGCAGGCGCGTGTTCATTTCGAGGAAATAGAACGTGCCGTCCTCGTCGAGCAGAAATTCGATGGTCCCGGCGTTGGTGTAGCCGACTCCGCGTGCCACGGCCGCGGCCGCCGACGTGATGGCCGTTCGCAGCGCTGGCGTCACCGCCGGCGACGGCGTCTCTTCGACCACCTTCTGATGGCGCCGCTGAATGGAGCACTCGCGCTCGACAAACGGCACGATCGTCCCATGCTCGTCACCCAGGAGCTGCACTTCGATGTGACGCGGCCGGACGAGCTGCCGCTCGAAATAAACCGCGGCGTCGCCAAAGGCCGCGCGCGCCTCCGACCGCGCGGCGCGAACGGCGCTCGACAGCTCGGTCGGATCGGTGACGGTGCGCATGCCTTTGCCGCCACCGCCGGCGACGGCCTTGACGAGCAGCGGATAGCCGATCGTGTCGGCCAGCCGTGCGGCGTCCGCGTCGGACAGATCGTCGGCCAGCGGCTGTTCGGTGCCGGGCACGACCGGCACGCCGGCGGCCCTTGCGGCGGCGCGCGCCGCGGTCTTGCTGCCCATCAGCGCGATCGCGTCTGGCGTGGGGCCGATGAAGGTCACGCCGGCATCCCGCACGGCCGCCGCGAACTCTGGGTTCTCGGCGAGGAATCCATAGCCGGGGTGAAGGGCGTCGGCGCCCGCCCGCCGTGCGACGTCGATGAGGCCGTCGATGCGCAAGTAACTGTCGCGCGGAGCGCTCGGGCCGATCGGGTAGGCCTCGTCCGCGAGGCGCACGTGCAGCGCAACCCGGTCGCACTCGGAGTACACGGCCACCGGTGAGAGGCCCATTTCCCGGCATGCGCGGATGATGCGCACGGCGATTTCGCCGCGGTTGGCGATGAGGATCTTCTTCACTGCAACTGACTTATTTTACTTCGGTGAGTTCCCTCCCGCCCTCCTGCCGCTCCCGCCCTTCCGGCCCTACTTTTTCCTAGGCTCGCGGGGCCCCACCCCCGCTCGCGCGCGCTGCGGCGCTCGAAGACTCGCTATCCTCGCGCGGGCCGCAGGCGCTCCCTTCCCGCCCTCTCTGCCTTCGTCAGAGCGGAATGTTGCCGTGCTTCTTCGGCGGATTCTTGTCCCGCTTGTTTTCGAGGCGCCTCAGGGCGGAGATCAGCCTGCGACGCGTCTCGCGGGGGCGAATCACTTCGTCGAGGAAGCCGCGCGCGGCGGCGATGTAGGGGCTGGCGAACTTCTCGCGGAACTCCTCGACCTTCTCCGCGCGTACACGCGCCGGATCGGCCGCCGCCTCGAGCTCGCGCTTGAACAGAATATTGACCGCGCCTTCCGGCCCCATCACCGCGAGCTCCGCCGTCGGCCACGCGTAATTGAAGTCGGTGCGGATGTGTTTGCTCGACATGACGCAGTACGCGCCGCCGTACGCCTTCCGCGTGATGACGGTCACCTTCGGCACCGTCGCTTCGGCGAACGCGAACAGCAGCTTCGCGCCGTGCTTGATGATGCCGCCGTACTCCTGGACCGTGCCGGGCAGAAAGCCGGGCACGTCCTCGAAGGTGACGAGCGGGATGTTGAACGCGTCGCAGAAACGCACGAACCGCGCGCCTTTGATCGACGCATCGATGTCGAGCGTCCCGGCCAGCACCGCCGGCTGGTTCGCGACGATGCCGACCGGCCGTCCGTCGAGCCGCGCGAAGCCGACGATGATGTTCTTCGCGTAGTG
>JAHFUJ010000285.1 GCA_023265105.1 Acidobacteriota bacterium | reverse complement strand
CCCAACGCGGCAGCCGCGTTGGGGTGCCGAGGCGGCCCCGTTCGCGGCCACCCGCGAGTAGGTTATGAAACGGCCTGTCAGAAATCCAACTGCGTGCTGACTTTGATGAAGCGGCCGACGATCACGATCTGCGGCACCCGGAAGGTCGCGTAGGCCGTGCTTTCGGTCAGCACCGCGCTCGAATTCAAGACATTATAAACGTCGAAATTCACCGTCGCGCGGCGGTCGCCGAACCTGAAGATCTTGCCAACGCGCAGGTCGACCTGATTCACGCGGTCGCCGTAAGTCGTTCCGGGCCGAACGAGATTCACCTGTGCGTTGGCGGACCCCCCCGATAGCGGCCGTCCGAGCGACTGGGCCACGAGCGCGGTTGGCGCGTTGAAGATGCCCTGGACCTGCGGGCCAGGATTACTCTGGAACGATCCCCCAAGCTGGACGTCCAGCTTCGGGACCATATAGGAGCTCAGGGCCTTGACCTGCGTGAGGAGCTTGGTGTCGACGTGGCAGTATCCCAGGGGCGTGGCGGTCGTCGCGTTGCTGATGAGCTCCGGATGCTGCGCCACGACCCCGCAATTGTCCGTGCTCGTGCGCCCCGTGCCGACGCCGCCCTGGAGCACGAGTCCCTGCGCGAGCCGCGCATTGACGCTGAAATCAACCCCGTTCCAGTGCTCGATCTGCTCGCCGTAGTTGGATGACAACGTCACGAAATTTTGCGCCGGCACGCTGAACCTCGTGGGGACGACGTTATAGAGCCCGCAGATCTGATTGCCGCCGCCACCGGGCAACCGAGGATTAGCCGGCGCCGTGATGCAGTACTGCTCGAAGTCGGCCGAGTTCAACGCCACGTTGTCGGTCACGCCAAAGTTCCCGTACCATCGCCGGAAATAGCCCGCTTCCACCGACACACGCGGGAAAATCTGCTGCTGCACGCTCGCGCCGAGCTCCCAGTCAAAGGGGCGCTTCCCCCACCCGGTGATCGCGCTGAGGTCGTAGCTCGTGCTGATGACGGGCCGGCCCAGGTTCGGGTCGGCGAGGGCGGCACATTCGCCGTTCGCCAACGGGCTGGTGAGATCGCAATCGGGAATGAAATTCCTGTTGGCGTCGCTCCAGGTCCGCGTCGTGCTGTGGACGACTCTGCTATAGGGAGCCTGCGCTCCCGGGGGGAACGCGGGTCCATCCAAGCCGAGCAGGTATTTGTTCAGGCTGATTTTGACGGCGGTCTTGCCGGTCCCGAACACATCGTACGCGGCGCCCATCCTCGGCGTGACATCCTTCCAGTTGGAGGTCAAGGTCTCGGGCAGCGAGAAGTTGCGGGTGGGCGCGAACTGTACCGGCCCGTACGTCTCTGCGGGAAAACTGCTCTTGAACGCGTCGAATCGCACTCCACCGGTGAGGGTCAGACGCTTGATCGTCCATCGGTCCTGGGCGTACACGCCGAACTCGTGGTCCAGGTTCCAGCCGTCGTGGTAGGGCGTCGCGTACTGAGTGATCTGGTTGGGGACGCCGTTGTTGAACCGATAGTACACGTTGTTGACGTTGACGCCGTTCAAGAACAGGAAGGCGTCGATATCGCCGCGCCCGTTGTTGAACCCAACCTTGAACGCGTGAGCGCCGGTGATATACGAGAGCGCCGCCCGATAGCGCAAGTCGTGCTGCCAGCGGTCGGCGAAGCCCGACGGGCGCATCTTGTAGTTGATCTGCGTCGACTGTTCAAGGACGCCGATCACGTTCGGGTTCGTTCCCTCGTACGGGAACCAGCCCCAGTTCTGGTACTGTTGGAACAGACCCGCTTCGAGAAGCATCCGATTCGTGATGGGCGCGCTCCATTCGGCCGTCACGAAATGGTGCGGCCACCCCCAGTGGTTGTCGAACCCGGGCGAGGTGGTCGCCCGAATGGCGGACGGGCACGTGCACATGTGCTCTTTCGCGAAGGAGAATCCGAACTTGTGCTTCGTGGTGGCCTGCCAGGTCAAGCGGGCGTTCCCCTCGTTCCACAAGCCGTCGTTGGAGACTCGATGGTTCGGGTCGAGGTTGAGCGTCCACACGTTCGGATCGTTGGTCGTGGTGTCGTAAAACATCCCGCCCACATAATTGTCCGCGACCTGCATCCGATACGATCCGAAGATCCACAGCTTGTCCTTCATGATCGGGCCGCCGAACGCCGGATTGAAGTCCGCCACCTTCCTGAGGGCGTTGGGCGTCGTAAAACCCCGGGCCTTGAGATCGTCGGTGTAGTTGCTGCTCGCCATCGATTCGTTCGCGAAGCTGGCGAACGTCGAGCCTTTGAAGCCGTTGCCGCCTTCCTTGGGAATCAGGTTGACCCGCACGCCGCCTTCCGCGGCCTCGGCCGACACGCCGGAGATATCGATCGTCACTTCCTGGGTGCTGCCCATGTTGGCCACATAGGGGGTATTGTTGGCCCCAGCCGACAGCATCACCGAGAGGCCGTTGATCGTCGTCCGCTGGTCGATGCCGCGGCCGCCATGGGCTGCCAATTGCGACACTGCGTTGCCGCTGCTCCCGCCGACATCCTGCGTGCCGACGCCATTGAGCGTGAGACCTCCTGCGACGCTCACTCCCGTAAGGACGACAGCGAGGTTCTGAATGAGCCGGCCCGTGGGAACAGCATCGATGAGGGTGTGGTCCAACACCTTTTGGCGCGTCGTGCTTTGAATGTCCACGATGGGCGTTTCACCGGTCACGGTCACCGTTTCTTCCACGGTCCCCACGCGCATGTCTGAATTCACCGTGGCCGTGAACGACCCGGTCAGCTCGATCCCTTCCCGTTTGACCGTGCTGAATCCGGCCAGGGAAAAGGTCACCGTGTAGGCGCCGGGGCGCAGGTCGACGATCTTGTACTGGCCGGTCCCGTCGGTCACGACCGATCGGGTCTTCTCAATCAAGGCGGGGCTCGCCGCCTCGACCGTCACGCCCGGCAACACGGCGCCCGATGTGTCTTTCACCACACCCGCAATAGACGCCTGCGCATACAGGGTTGACGGGATGATGACCATCCACGCGAACGCGACGAGGATTCTGGACAACCTGCGCATATGCCCTCCATCTGCCTCTTTAATCAGGGTCACGCTTAAGCAAGCAGCACCCGGGTTTTCAGAAGTAAAGCAAGTCTTCTGAAAGGGTTAGAGTAGGGTCGGCGGTTGTGCCTGTCAAGGCAGAAAAGTGTGAAAAGTGTGAAAGAAGTCCCGCGGTCTCATTGGAAATTGGCGGCTCTGCGCGCCGCGCCGGTCAGCTCGAGGATGTGCATGCCGGTGTCGTTGCGGTCGACGATGTAGATGTAGCCACGGTCGTCTACGTCGACGTTGTCGGTCGAGATCGCCACCTTGCAGCGTTGGTCCGCGCCCCTGCCAACGCAGAGCTTGCGGGTCTTGTCGGTCACAGCCGGGATGTAATACGCGATTTCCTTCGGGTTGAATGGCTCGCGGACGTCGAGCGCGCGCACCCCGGCGTTGAAATGTGCGATGAACAACACGCGGTTGTAATAGATCGGCGTGAAGCTCTCGGCCGGAGAATGCGTGCCGAAGCGCCCACCGCGGCCGCAAAAGCCTCCGCTCGCCTCAGGCACCGTCCAGGTGGCCACACCGAAGGGCTTCGATTCGGTAGTGATGTCGAGAAACCGCACCATCTGCCTGTTGTGAATGCACTCATTGCCGGTCTCTTCACCCATGACCGCGACAAAGTCTTTCCGCGACTGGGTCATTTTCTGGCTGCCGAAGTCGCCGATCTGCGTGCCCTGCTTGGCGAACTCCGCGAGTTGCACGCCGAGCAGCGGGAACACGGAGTGTGCACCGGCGTCCGGCGGGAGATCGAGCCTGGTCACCTGTGGATACAGCAGGTTGGTCTCGGTCGGCTCTTTGGGTCCGTTCAACAGCTTTTCCCGGTCGACGATCTGCAGGATGCCGTTCCCGTCGAAGCCATAGCCGATGTACACGCGGTTGCCTCGCGGCCCGGTGGACACCGGGCCGTGGATGTCCTGGAAATGTCCCATCGCCATTTGGCCCGACACGCCGGCGCCGGGTTGCTGGCCCGGCAGGCCGAAGTCACGGATGAACACCGGCTTGGCTGGGTCGCTCAAGTCGTAGATCTTCAGCATGCGGAGGGTGTGCCAAGCGGGGTCGCCCGAGACGAGGTAGGCGATCCCGGTGTCGCACTCCCACCAGTTCTTGTGCCCGTCGCGGAGCCCGCTGACCACGACGGTGAGGCGGCTCGGCTTCAACGGGTCGGTGACGTCCCAGATTTCCTGAGCGGTGTTGCCTTCGGCGATCGGTAATTCGCGCAGCATGTACACCTTGCTCTTGTCCGCGCGCGGCAGATCGCTGCCGTTGCAGACACGCACCATCTGCGCGCCCCCAGGATCGCCGCCAGGAATATGGGTCAGGTATTTCGGCCGCCGCGGATCGGTCACGTCGACGATCGACGTGCCGTTCTTTTCCCGCCGACCGGTGAGGGGGTTGAGCGCCTCGCCGCCGTCGTGGCCGACATAAAGAATCCAGCGCTCGCCTTGCTTGTGGGCGGTGGGTTGATAGGCACCCCGGGCCTGCAGATCATCATGGCCCACCAGATTCATGTCCTTCTTTTCTTCTTGCTGCGCCGCCACACTGACGCCAAGAAGGACGCCGAGCGCCACAACTCCGAAATGCGAGGGCTTCATATGCAGCCCGTGGCAGAAGTCATTCCACGGGCTGCGAGGCACCGAGAATGGGCCACAGAGACACCGAGACACAGAGAATCATTAGGGTTTTCTCCGTGCCTCTGAGCCTCTGTGGCTAAATGCCTCTGTGCCTCGCAGGCTATCTCGACTCTTACCACGGTCTCTTACGGAAAATTGGCGATCCTGCGCGCGGGGCCGGCCAGCTCGAGGATGTGCATGCCGGTGTTGGCGCGGTCGGCGGTGTAGACATAGCCGCGGTCGTCCACGTCCACGTTGTTGGTCTGGATCGATACTTTGCAGGGCGCGGCCGCGCCCCTGCCGGCGCATTGCTGACTGGTCTTGCTGGTCGGGGCCGGGATGAAATATCCGATTTCCTGCGGGTGGAACGGATCGCGGATGTCGAGGGCGCGGACGCCGGCGTTGAAATACGCGACGAACAGCACCCGATTGTAGTAAATCGGCGTGTTGTTCTCGTTCGAGGAATGCGGACCGAAGCGTCCGCCTTTGCCGCAGAAATCGCCGCCCTTGTCAGGCACGCTCCAGGTGGAGACACCGGAGGCCTTTGTCTCGGTGGTGATGTCGACCATGCGCAGCAGCTGCCTCTCCCCCGAGCACATACTGCCACTCTCTTCGCCGATGACCGCGGCAAAGTCTCGCCGGGACCTGCTCGATCCCGGGGTGGCTTCATCATGATTCTGCTCCGCGGCGGGGGCGGCAGCGGCGGCACCAGCGCTGGGGAATCTCTGGGTCGAGAGCTCGTTGGCCCGCACGCCGAGCAGCGGAAGCACCGTGTGGGCGCCGTCTTCCGGCCGCATGTCGAGCCTGCTCACCTGTGGGTACACCAGGTTCGCGTCGGTTGGCTCCTTGGGTCCGTTCAACAGCTTGTTCCGATCGACAATCTGCAGGATGGCGTTCCCGTTGTAGCCATAGCCGATGTACACGCGGTTGCCTTTCGGCCCGGTCGACACGGGGCCGTGGATGTCCTGGAAATGCCCGGTCCCCACTTGGCCCGGCGCGGCGGCGCTGGGCTGCTGGCCTGACAGGCCGAAGTCGCGAATGAACACCGGCTTGGCCGGATCGCTCAAGTCGTAGATCTTCAACATGCGCATGGTATGCCAGGCAGGATCGCCGGAGACGAGGTACGCGACCCCGCTATCGCATTCCCACCAGTTCTTGTGCGTGTCGCGAAGCCCGCTGACGACGACGGCCAAGCGGCTTGGCTTGGCTGGGTCCGTGACGTCCCAGGTTTCGTGACCCGACGTGCCGAAGCTGCGCAGCAGGTACACCTTGCTCTTGTCCGCGCGCGGGAGATCGCTGCCGCTGCACACCCGCACCATCTGCGCGCCCCCTGCTTCGCCCCCGCCGGCCCCGCTACCAGGAATATGGGCCAGGTACTTCGGCTGCTTCGGATTGGTGACGTCGACGATTG
>JAHFUJ010000284.1 GCA_023265105.1 Acidobacteriota bacterium | reverse complement strand
CCCTGGCCGCCGCCCTCCTCGTGCTCGCGCTGGCGCCGATCCACGCCTCGTCGCCGAAATTCTTCCAGGCCTCGACACAAGCCGATTTTCTGAAGGGCGAGGTCGAGAATCTTTCGATCGACGGCCGCGGCCAGCTCACGCTCGGACCGGCGACCGAGCTCGTGTACGAAACGGCGGCGCCGTCCCTGTGGGCCGTCGCGGCCGGACCGGACGGATCGCTGTTCATTGGAACCGGCAACGAGGGCAAGGTCTATCGGGTCGACCCGCAGGGAAGGGGCTCGCTCTTTTTCGCGAGCGCCGAGCTCGAGGTGCACGCGCTCGCGCCGGCGCCGGGCGGCGGGCTCTACGTGGCGACGTCTCCCAACGGCAGAATCTACAAAGTCGATCGCGGCGGCACGGCGACTACGTTCTTCGACCCCGACGCCAAGTACATCTGGGCTCTCGCCGCCGACGCGAAGGGCAATCTTTACGCCGGCACGGGCGACAAGGGCGTTGTCTACAAGATCACGCCCGACGGTCACGGCACGTCCTTCTACGCCACAAAGGCGACGCACGCGACGGCCCTGACGTTCGACAAGACCGGTAACCTCCTGGTCGGCACGGAATCACCAGGACGAGTGCTTCGCGTGGATCCGGACGGCAAGGGGTTCCTGCTGCTCGACTCGCCGTTCCAGGAGATTCGCACGCTGCATTTCGACGACAAAGGCGCCCTGTACGTCGCCGCGCTGAACGGCCGCCCGGCGGCCGGCTCGGCGCCGATCGTCTCCGACGGGTCCGGCGATCGTCCCTCGCCCGACGCGGCACGCACGCCCGTCCCGTCGGTGTCCACTGAGATCACGTCCATCTCGATCGTCGATGTGTCCGTCGGCGCCGCTGCACCCGCATCGCCGCGCGACGATCGCCGCACGGCGAAGGGCGCGGTCTATCGGATCGCGCCCGACGGCCTGTGGGACCAGTTGTGGGAGTCGCGCGACGATTCGCCGTACGACATCGCGCTCGATCCAAGCGGATCGCTCATCATCGGCACGGGCAACAAGGGCAAGTTGTATCGCCTCGAGGGCGACCCACCGCGGCCGACGCTGCTGGCGCGCGCCGTGGCGCAGCAGGTCACCGCGTTCTATCGCGATGAGCGAGGCCGGCTGTACTACGCGACGGCCAACCCGGGCAAGCTGTTCCGGCTGTCGAGCGAGCGCGCCACGCGCGGCACGTACGAATCGGAGGTGCTGGACGCGCGCATGGTGGCGACCTGGGGCGCGCTCAGTTGGCGCGCCGCCCCCGCCCAGGGCTCGCAGACCGAACTGTCGACGCGTTCGGGCAACACCGACACGCCCGACGACACGTGGAGTTCGTGGTCCGCCGCGTACGGCGCGTCCGAAGGCTCGGCGATCGCCAGCCCCAAGGCGCGATACCTGCAGTTCCGCGCAGTCCTCGCCGGCAAAGGCGAGGGCCCCGTGCTGACGTCGGTGACGGCGGCCTACATGCAACGCAATCTGCGGCCGCAGGTCCGATCCATTACCATTCATCCGCCCGGCATCGTCTTTCAAAAGGCGTTCACCACCGGCGAACCCGAGCTCGCGGGCTTCGAGGATCAGACGACGCCCGACCGCAAGCTCGCCTCCGCCGCGATGGGCGCGCAGGGGGCGTCCGGCTCGCCGTCGCTCGGCCGCCGCACGTACCAAAAAGCGCTGCAAACGATTGCCTGGAGGGCCGACGACGAAAACGAGGACGAACTCGCCTACGACGTGCGGTATCGACGCGAAGGCGAGACCAATTGGAAAGCGCTCCGGACGAGCGTCACCGAGTCGATTCTCGTGTGGGACACCACGACCGTGCCGAGCGGCACGTATTTCGTGAAGATTGTCGCGTCCGACCGACCGTCCAATTCCAGTGGGACGGCGCTTGCGGGCGAGCTCGACAGCTCGGCGTTCGAAATCGACAACACGCCTCCTTCGATCGGCGTCGGCAGCCCTCGCGTCGAAGGCGGCCGGACCATCGTCACCTTCGACGTCAAGGACGCCGATTCGCCCATTCGGCGCGTCGAATTCTCACAAGACGGCGGCCAGCAGTGGATCGGTGTGTTCCCGACGGACGGGATTGCGGACAGCAAGAGCGAGCACTACGAGGTCGTGATTGAGGGAGAGTTGGGCCAGCGCGGACTCGCGCTGCGCGCGAGCGATTCGATGAATAACATCGCGACGTCGCACGTCGACGCACCGCGACGACGCTAGCAAATTCAACCGCCGAGCTCGCAGAGACCGCAGAGACGCTTTCGGACAGAAATGAGCCGCGCGCCCGGCGTGGCGTTCCTCACGTGGCGTCCGGCGGTTCTCACGTGGCGTCCGGCTTTAGCCGGACCTCTACACCATCACCAGACGGGACCGGCCAATCAGGAGCCGAGCCGCGCGCTTCTTCGCCGCCGGCACGACCGGCAAGTCGCTCGATCCGTTCTTGCTGGCATGGACCGTCGTGTGCGCCACGAGCCAGACCATGTTGACGGCCACCGGCAGCCCGTCCATCCGCGCCGGCTCGAACCGCGCGCGCGACACGGCATCGAGCAGCCCTTCGACCAGCTTGGCTTCGTCAGCCAGCGGCTGCCCGTCGTTTTCATCGGGGGCGTGCAACAGCTCGAGGTTCGCGATACGACCCTCGCGCGTGACGACCGCGGCCAGCGCGAAGACGGCGTCCGCCTCGGCGTTCTCGTCTTTCCCGCTGGGAGTCGTCGAAAACGCGCCGTCGAGCGCGCGCGGCAGCAGGACACGCTCATCGATCGGGACCGGGTTCTGATTCGATCCCGGCGTCGCGAGGATGGTGACGAGGGCCGCGAGCGAGTCGGGTCGTGCGTCGGCGGCAAACCGCACCATGCCCAGGATGATGACGAGGCACGCGAGCGTCGCCGCCGCCGCGCCCACGCCCGCATAGACCAGGTGCATGTCTTCGAACATCACCTGCAGGCGCGCCGACAACGAGGCGTCCTGCTCGGCTTTCAGCCGATTGACGACCGCCGCGTTGAAGCCGGCCGCGTCGTCGAGCGCCCGCGTGGCTCGTTCTCGAGCGGTGGTCCGCAGCGCCGCGCGAACCAGCTGCAACTCGGCCAACACCGCCGCGCAGTTGTCGCACCATTCGAGGTGCGACTCGACCGCAATCTGCTGGCTGACGGGCAGCTCGCGATCGTGAAACGCGTGCAACCGCCGGCGCGCCGCCGCACACGTGAGGGGCGTCATGAGGCCCTGGCCTCGCCCAGCTCGAGGCGAAGCGCCTGACGAGCGCGCGTCAGCCGCGATTTGACCGTGCCGATCGGCACGTCGAGCGAGTAGGAAATTTCCTCGTAGCTCAACCCGTCGATTTCACGCAACACGATCGCGGTGCGTTGGTCGAACGGCAAGTGGTCGAGCGCCCGCTGCACGCGGACGGCCAGTTCTTTTTGCGCCAGCAGACGATCGGGCATCGGTCCGCCTGCCGACACCACGTCGCCGTGCACGGCCACGTGCTCGTCGAGCGACACCTGATCGGCCCGGTGCCGCCGCTGCCAGAAGCGATGGCGGTTACGCGCCTGGTTCACGGCAATGCGATAGATCCACGTGCGCAGGCTCGAATGGCCGCGGAAGCGATGAATCGTCCTGAAGACGCGGAGGAACACCTCCTGCGAGAGGTCGAGCGCCTCGTCGCGATCGGCCAGCAGGTTCACCGCCAGCTGCACGACCATCCGCTGGTGTTCGCCGACGAGCTCGGCGAAGGCGGTTTCGTCCCCGGTCGCGCAGCGCTGGACCAGCGCTGCTTCGCGGCCTCCGACTTCGGACCAACTGACGACGTGCGCTTGCTTCACCGAGAGTTCCCCAAAAGACGGCACGAGGCGGCTAACTCCTTTCACTATAACCAATTTAGACCCTGCCGCGCGCGAAAAGTTCCCCCGATGGGCGCGCCCGGCCGGCCGGAGGGCGCGAGGGGGATCGCCCGGCGAGCCCGGGAGTGTAGGATAGAACCGTCATGAAACGTACGATCGCGGTGCTCGTCGTGCTGGCGGTGGCGGCCCTGGGCGGTGCGGTCGCCTACCAGGCGGCGGCGCGCGATCGTGACTATCGAGCGCTGTTGGCGCGCGGCGACGCCGCGCTCCGCGACGACCAGACGTTTGGCGCGATCGAAGCCTATAGCGGCGCGATCGCGCTGCGCCCTGACTCGATGCTGGCGCATCTGAGGCGCGGCGAGACGTATCAGCGCCGCGCCGACCTCGACGCCGCCGCGCGCGACTTCCGCACCGCGGCCGCGCTCGACCCGACGGCCACTCGCCCACTCGACGAGCTCGGCGACGTCCTGTACGAGCTGCAGCGATTTCGGCGCGCGGTTGAAACCTATGAAAGCTGCCTGAAACTCGACGACCGCTCGGCCAGCGTCAGCTACAAACTGGCGCTCGCCCGCTACCGCGACGGAAACATCGACGGCGCGCTTGCGGCGCTCGCGCAGACCATCCGGCTCAACGACCGGGCCGCCGACGCGTACTACCTGCGTGGGCTGTGCCTGCGCGAGAAGCGGCGTCCCGCCGAGGCGGAGCAGGCGTTTGCCCAGGCGGTTTCCCTCTCCCCGGGACTCATCGCGGCACGCGAAGAGCTGGCGGACCTGTACGCCGGTCTCGGCCGCCGCGCCGACGAGCTCGAGCAGCTGCAGGTGATGGCAGGCCTCGATCGCGAGCACGTCGAGCGGCAGGTGGCGGTGGGATTGGCACACGCGCGCGCGGACCATGCCGACCTGGCGGTCCTCACGCTCGGCAATGCGCTCGAGCGGACGCCCGATCAGCCGTTGATCTACGGCGCACTCGGTCGGGTGTGGCTGGACATCGCGCAGACGCGGAACGATCGCGTGGCGCTGAGCAAGGCGCTCGAGGCGCTCCAGCGCGTCGCGTCGAGCCCCGCGTCCACCAGCGAGATCCTGACACTCTACGGGCGCGCGCTCCTCCAGAACGCCCAAAGCGACGTCGCCGAGCGCACGCTCGAGCAGGCGACCCAGCGGTATCCCATCGATCCATCGGCGCTGCTGCTGTACTCGACGGCCGCCGAACGACAAAACCATCTCGCCGCCGCGCGACAAGCGTTGGTCCAGTACGGCGCACTGATGGGCGACGATAGCGAGTTCGTGCCGCGGGCGACGCGCATCGCCACGCTTTCGCTGCGGCTGAACGATGTCCCCACGGGGGTCGAATGGTTGCAGCGTGCGGTCGCCGCAAGCCCCAACGACGCTCGACTGCTCGCGCTGCTGGCCGACGCGCAGATCAAAGCCGGCGATCGGGACGGGGCGAAAGCCACGATCGCGCGCGGCCTCGAGACCGATCCGGCGAACACGGCGCTCCTCGCCCTCGGCCGCCGCGTCCGCTGAGGGGCAGGTCTAAAGACGAGTACGGGCGCTCGTGAATGCAGGTCTAAAGACCTGCGCCACGAGTACGGGTGCTGAGGGCGGGTCTGAACACCCGCGCCACGAGTACCGGTGCTCGCGAATGCAGGTCTAAAGACCTGCGCCACCAGTACGGGTTCTCGTAGCGCAGGACTTTTAGTCCTGCACACAGATCTCGGCGAACTCTGCGTGCTCTGCGGTAAAACGCCGCATCTTTTCGGACGCTCCTTACATCTGCCGTTTGGGATCGGTCAGATCGCGCAAGCCGTCGCCGACAAAATTGAACCCCAGCACCAACAGCGCGATCGCGAGCCCGGGGAACACCGTGAGATGCGGCGCGTCCAATAAATGCGTCCGCCCTCCGTTCAGCATCGTCCCCCAACTGGGCGTCGGCGGCTGCACGCCGAGGCCGAGAAAGCTCAAGGCCGCTTCCGCGATGATGGCCCCAGCCATGCCGAGCGTCGCCTGCACGACGACGGCCGGCATCGCCGTCGGAACGACGTGGTGCAGCAACACGCGCGACGCGCCGGCGCCGAGCGCCCTCGCGGCGTGGACGTACTCGAACTCCCGCGCGCGTAGGACCTGACCCCGCACGAGCCGCGCGTAGCCCACCCACCCGATGATCGTCAGCGCGAAAAGCACGCTGCCCAAGCTCGGCCCGAGCACCGCGACGAGCGCGATTGCCAGGAGCAACCCGGGGAACGCCAGCAACGTATCGATGATGCGAC
>JAHFUJ010000283.1 GCA_023265105.1 Acidobacteriota bacterium | reverse complement strand
GTTGGAACCAACCTGCGCAGACTATTACGACGGGATTCGGGTCGATGGGACAGGGAAGGTACGTGCATCCGCAGCGGCGACGAACGATTACTCCTCACGAGGCCGCAAGAAAAGGTCGCCGCGCTGGCGCACTGGATTCACGGCAATTGATCGAGGAGACATCGCGGCTATATCGCCAGGGCAATACAGCTCGGTCCACTCGGAATCTGAGCTTCTTAGGCTCCACGAACCCACATGCGAGTTGTTCGGAATTTCTGACGGCAGCTATCATGGAAGCACCTTCAGTTGCATCACGTGTGTGTTGTGGAGATTTCTAAGAGATTTGGTCGGGGCGACTGGATTCGAACCAGCGACCCCCTGCGCCCAAGGCAGGTGCGCTACCAGGCTGCGCTACGCCCCGACTCTGACTCTCAACTCGGCAGGGGCTTCATTATCCCATAGCCCCCAGAACTCGAGCGGTTCCATCGCACTCCTCGCACCATCGTACGCACCATCGCACTCCTCGCACCATCGCACCTCGCACATAATGCCCCGCAGTCATGCGTTGGACCCTCGCGACGCTCGCGGCGCTCGCCTCACTCTGGGCCCTCGGCGCCTGGATGGCGGGCGGGCTCGCCTTCTCCGTCGCAGGCATTCGCGTCTCCTCCTCCGATCCCACTCGCCCGCTCATCGTCGCGGCAATCGCACTGGGCGCGTACGTTCTCGCATCGGGCATTGCTCGAACCTTTGACGAGATCCTTCTGCTGCGCGCGTGGTTGACGCAGCGCAGGCGCGCGGCGCTGCTGACCGCCGCGATCCTGGCGATCGGCCTCACGCATAACTCGTGGTCGGCCGGCGGCCCTGACTCCTATTCCTATGTGACGGCGGCGGATCTCTGGCTGCGCGGCGATTTGAAAGTCCGAGTCCCAATCGCTGATGCGGCGCCATGGCCAAATGCGCTCGGCACGTTCACGCCGCTCGGCTATCGCACCTCGCCCGCCGAGACAGCCATCGTGCCGATGACCGGACCGGGATTGCCGTTGCTGATGGCGATGTTCAAGGGGATAGCCGGTCATCCCGCCATGTTTCTTGTCGTGCCGCTCACGGGCGCTCTCCTCGTGTGGACGACGTTCCTGATCGGCGTGCGACTTGGGTCTGGCGATATTGGACTTGGCGGCGCATGGCTGCTGGCGACGAGCCCGACGTTCCTGATGATGTTCAAGTCGCAGATGAGCGACGTGCCCGCCGCGGCCTTCTGGGCGCTGGCGACGTACTGGATCCTTGGCCGAACCGCTCGCAGCGCGCTTGCCGCAGGGCTCGCGGCATCGGTCGCGATTCTCGTTCGACCGAACCTGGTGCCGATCGCCGCGGTGCTTGCCCTCTGGCCACTCGTTGAAGCGGGGCGAGCCTTCCAGGCTCGCCTCGCGGACCCAAAGGGTCCGCGCCGCACGATGAATAAACATGACACCGCTAATACGCCTGCCACCGCGGCGCGGACCTTTCAGGTCCGCGTGGCAGCGTTTGCTCTAGCGACTCTGCCCGGATGTCTTGCCGTTGCCGCGATCAACAACTGGCTGTACGGCTCGCCGTTTTCATCCGGCTACGGCGATCTGAGCACGTTGTTCTCGCTCTCGAATGTGCCGACGACGCTGTCGCGCTACGGCCGCTGGCTGATCGACACGCAGACGCCGCTCGCCTCCGTCAGCATCATCGTCCTTGCCCTCGCGCCGCAACGAGTGTGGCCCGACGAGCGCGCGCGGCACGGTGCGCGGCTGCTCGCAATCGTGTTCGCCGTCGTCTGGGCGCTCTATGCGGTCTACGCCGCCTTCGACGCGTGGTGGTTCCTTCGATTCCTGCTTCCGTCGTGGCCGGCGCTCTGCATCGGCACCGCCGCGCTGGTGGTCTGGCTGTTCGAGGGACGCGCGAAGTGGGGACGCACGGCCGCACTGGTCGTGACGTTCGCGCTGGGCATCAACGGCATCGTGGTGGCCCGGGCCCGCGATGTGTTTCCCGCCGGCGAAGGCGAACGGCGCTACGCGACGATCGCGAAGCTCGTGGAACAGCAGACCGAGCCGTCAGCGATGATCCTGGCGTCGATGCACGCCGGGCCCGTGAGGTACTACGCCGGGCGCGCGACGATGCGGTTCGACCAGCTGGATGAGGCGTGGCTCGATCGCGCCGCCGGGTGGCTGCAGCAGCAGGGCCGGCATCCATACGTGCTCGTCGAGGATTGGGAGATGCCGATGTTCGAGCAGCGCTTCGGCGGAAAGAACAGGCTCGGCGGGCTTCGACTCGCGCCGGTGCTTGCCTACCGCGCGTACCAGGTGTCGGGCACGATTTATCTGTTCGATCTACTGCGGCCGGACGGACCCACGTTGGAGCCTCCGCCGATTCGGGATCCGAGGCCACGATGCGTGGAGCCGGCCACGCCGCCGGCGCTGACCGCGGGTCCCTGACACGGCGAGCGAGCTGCACCGCTCGATCTGGTCACGCTCGTGATCGATGGCGTCCATGTCGGGGAGCACTGCATCGTCGTCGCGCTCGGCATCGATACCACCGGGAAGAAACACGCCTTCGGGCAAGTACACAGCCCCTGGGTCGTTCCCCTCCGAAAAGATTTCCGAAAAGATTTCGCTTGACAAACCTGCCACCGCTTTGCTACTCGCGACACAGCATCCAAGTCATGCGGCTCTCCAAACAGGTCGAGCACGTGAAGTGTCGTCACGCGTCTCTCCCCTGGCGGCGCCTGGAGACGCGAGCGTGCGCGGGTGCCACGTCGCCGCGAATCGCTTGGAGTTGCTCGCGGCGTCCGATGACTCGCCGAATGGGTGCGCTCGAAAAATGCGGACGTGAAGGGAGGATGTCATGAAGCGCGTGCTCCGGGATTTCTCTCTCAGCGCGATGTGTCTACTTCTAACTGGCGCCGTCGCGTCGGCACAGCTGTCGACAGCGCAGCTGAGCGGCAGGGTGACCGATCAGAATGGCGACGTGCTGCCTGGCGTCACCGTCACGGCGACGCAGACGAACACGGGGTTGACCCGAAGCGACGCGACCAATGGGAGCGGGTCGTACGTGCTGTCGAACCTGCCGACTGGTCCGTATCGGTTGGAGGTTTCGCTCGCAGGGTTCCGCAGCTACGTCCAAACGGGCATCGTCCTCCAGGTCGCCGCCTCTCCGGTCATCAATGTGGTCCTGACGATCGGTGCTATCGAGGAGTCGGTGACGGTGGAAGGAGCCGCGCCGCTCGTGGACGTGCAGAGCTCCGGCATCAGCGACGTCGTCCGGAACGAGGAAATCCTGGCGCTGCCGCTCAACGGGCGCAACGCGGTCGAGCTGGTGATGATCGCCGGGGGCGCCGTTCAGACCATTTCCGCGACCGCGCGGGGCATCCCCGGAGGCATGGGGGTGTCGGTCGCCGGGGGCCAGTCCTTTGGCGTGGCGTACCTGCTCGACGGGACCATGCACAACAATCCGCAGGACAATCTGAACCTCCCGTTCCCCTTCCCGGACGCGCTGCAGGAGTTCAGCGTCGCCACCAGTGGTTTGAACGCCCAGCACGGCATGCACTCGGGCGCCGCGGTCAACGCGGTGACGAAGTCGGGCACGAACCGCTTCTCCGGGAATGTGTTCGAGTTCCTCCGCGACCGGCGATTCAACGCCATCAACCCGTTCGCGCAGGTGGGACCGGACGGCAAGCAGATCGATGACGGGCTGCAGCGCAATCAGTTCGGCGGAACGTTCGGCGGACCGCTCATCCGCAACAAGCTCTTTTTCTTCGGCGCCTACCAGGCCACCACCGTCCGCCAGCAGCCGGCCAATAACATCGCCTGGGTCCCGACGCCCGCGATGCTGGCCGGCGACTTCACCGCATTCGCCTCACCCGCGTGCAACGGCGGTCGGCAAATCACGCTGCGAGGAGGGTTCGAAAACAATCGAATCGATCCCGCGCGGTTCAGTCGGGCTGCGCTGAATCTCGTCAAGTATCTGCCCACCACGACGGATCCGTGCGGCCAGGTGACGTACAAGATGCGGAACGACACCAACGAGGCGCAGTTCCTGGGGAAGATCGATTACCAGCGGACCGCCGACGATACGATCTTCGGCCGTTACATGGCCACGTCGTACACCAAGGCCATTCCGATGAGGGAGTCGGACACGCCACTGAGCCTGTACGACACTGCGAACAACAGAAACGAGTCGGGCCTCGACGATCTGGCCCACTCGCTGGCCCTCGGCGACACGCGCGTGTTCGGCCCAAACACGGTGAACTCGCTGCGGTTTTCATTCAATCGGACCGGCGTCTACCGCCTCGCGCCGAAGACGTTCGACCCGTACGACATCGGGTCCGACGTGTACAGCTACGAGCCGGACGTGATGGTGGTGATCGTCTCGGGCAACGGGTTCCAGGTCAACAATCCGGGCCCGAGTCGGTTCACGATGAATGCCTCGCAGGTGAGCAACGACCTCACGATGGTGCGGGGCGACCACCAGTTATCCGTCGGCGGGAGCATCGCCTACTGGCGGTTTCGCTTTCAGTCACACGCGCGCTCCGGCGGCAACTGGAACTTCACGGGCCAGTTGACCGGCCTGGGGTTGGCTGACTTTCTCACGGGGAGAGTAGGTCGATTGGAGCACGGCGGACCCGCCATTCTGCCGATGGAGCAGTGGTACACGGGACTGTACGCCCAAGACACCTGGAGAGCGAGCCCCCGGGTCACCATCAATGCCGGCCTCCGATGGGAACCGTACTTTGGGGCGAACGTCTTGAATGGCGCCGTCTACAACTTCAGCCGCGACAACTTCCGAAACAACACCAGGAGCGCGGTGTTCAGAAACGCGCCGGCGGGTCTGATTTATCCCGGCGACGAGGGGTTCCCCCCGGGCCGGACGGGGCTGAACAAGCAGTGGTGGAATGTGTCGCCGCGCGTGGGGATTGGCTGGGACGTGAGCGGGAACGGGCGCACGGCGGTTCGCGCCTCCTACGGCCTCACCTACGATTTACCCAACGCGGAATACCAGTTGATCAACGCGAACTCGCCGCCATTTGGGAACCGCACGCTGGTCGAAGATCCCCCCGGGGGCTTCGATCGCCCGTATGCACACATCGGTGGGGATCCACACCCGATTCTCACGAACCGGGATACCCAGTTCATCCCGTACGGAGCCTTTGGCGCCACCGAGCCGGACATCAACTCGCCGCGCATCCAGCAGTGGAACGTGACGATCGAACGGCAGATTGGCGCGACCTGGCAGGTGGCGGCGAGCTATCTGGGCAGCTACACGGACCGCCTGTGGAACCAGCTGGCGATCAATCCCGGCGTCTTTCTCGGGCTTGGCCCCTGCACGCTCGGTGGAGTGTTCTATCCGACGTGCAGCACGAACGGGAATCTGAACGAGCGGCGGGTGTTCTCGTTGTCGGGCGAGAATCCGGCGGCGGCACGGCTCATCGGCAATCTCGACATCCACAGGGACGTCGGCACGCAGGCGTATCGTGGCATGAAGCTGTCGTTCCAGCGCCGCGGCGCCACCCTGGGCCTCAGCGGGAACTACACGTTGTCCCGCTGCTTCGGCGATCCCGCTTTCCAGACAGGTGGATTCCCGCAGATTGCCAACGGCTACACCAACCCCGACGATCCGGCGTTCGATCGCGGCCTGTGCGACCAGGATCGGACCCATATCGGCGTTTTCACCGCCGGGGCGCAAGCGCCACAGTTTGCCAGCCGCACGTTGCGTGCGGCGTTCTCGGACTGGAGGGTGTCGGGCATCCTCAGCGCCCGTTCGGGGCAGCCGGTCAACGTCATCGCCGGCCAGGACCGCGCGCTCAGCGGAATTCAGAATCAGCGGGTCAACCAGGTGCTCGACAACCCCTACGGTGACAAGACGCTGAACAACTGGCTGAACCCGGCCGCGTTCGCACAGCCGGCGCTTGGCACGCTGGGCAATTTCCGCCGCAACAGCGTGAAAGCGCCGGGGTTCTGGTCGGCCGACATGGCGCTGTCGAGGCTCATCCCCTTTGGCGCCAGCCGCAGCCTGGAGCTCCGCGCGGAGACGTTCAACCTGTTCAACACGTTCAACTGGGGCCCTCCCACGCTGATGAATGCCGATAGGACCCATACGAATTTCAGCTCAGGCGC
>JAHFUJ010000282.1:3380-6124 GCA_023265105.1 Acidobacteriota bacterium | reverse complement strand
CGATCCACACCCATGACGACGCCCACGTGGCGGCCGCGGCAACTCAGCGGGAACGCGATCACCGTCCCCACGAACTCATTGCTGACGCGCGCATCCGATCGCAGATCGGCAGTGACGAATTCCTCGCCCCGCTGCATCACCCAGCTCGCCACGGCAAAGACGGCGGGAGCCATCTCCGGCATCAGGCCGCGATCGGCGAGCATGGACAACTCCGACGACACGACCGCCCAGCAGGGCGCGGGCACCCACGTGGCGGCCCGCTCGAGGATGAATTCGGCGATTTTGGGCGGCTCGAGCGTGCTGTTGACCGCGCGGACGATGTCGAGCAACGCGTCACGGCGCTCGACGCGGCCCCGGAGCGCGCGCTGAAAAACGCGCAGCTTGTCCGCCAGATCCGGCCCCGGCGAGGCCGGCGACAGCTCACCCGCGCGCCGCAGTTTCGAGCCGCGCTTGCCGACCGCCCGATAGATCGCGACAGGGTTTCGCGCCCGATCGGTCACGCCTCTTCGAGTACCGGAAGTAATGGGCACACTGGTGGCTCGACTCACGGCAAACATCCGCTAACTTCTTCTTGACCCTGCAAATATACCACACGGGAGCCGGTAACTGCTTGCCAGGCCGCAACTTCATGGCATATCATCTAGGTTTCACACGAGCTATCAGCTCTCGGCTATCAGCTGTCAGCCAGCACTCAGCTTCAGCCGTCAGCCCGGTCGAGGTAAGCTGAAAGCTGACAGCCGACAGCTGATAGCTGACAGCTGATAGCTGATAGCTTCCCAAGGTGCACCAATGACCATGCTCGACCGGATGCGCCGGCACAGGAACTGGCTCAAATGGAGCCTCGCCCTCGTCTGCCTGGCCTTCGTCATCTTCTACATCCCCGATTTCCTGCGCGGCAGCGGCGCCGACGCCGCGTCGACCGATACGATTGCCAAGGTCGAAGGGCACGAGATCACGGGCGGCGAGTTCCGCCGCACGTACGAAGCCCAGCTGCAGGCCTACCGCTCGGCGTACGGCGGCAACATGAGCGAGCAGCTCCTCAAGCAGCTGGGCATCGAACAGCAGATCCTCCAGCAGATGGTGGACGAACAGGCCTCGCTCGCGGAGGCCAATCGCCTCGGCGTCGAGGTGAGCGACGAGGAAGTCCGCCGGCGGATTTTCGCGACGCCGGCGTTTCAGGAGAACGGCCGGTTCATCGGCGATCAACGCTATCAACAGCTGCTGCGGATGCAGCGGCCGCCCTTGATGCCCTCGGAGTTCGAGGACGGCGTTCGCCGCAGCCTCATCGTCGAGAAGCTGCGCGCCGTGGTCACCGACTGGCTGTCGATTCCCGACAAAGAGGTCGAGCAGGAATACCGGCGCCGCAACGACAAAGTGAAGCTCGCCGTCGTCAGCTTCACGACCGACAGTTTGAGGACCCAGACGTCCGCCAGCGACGCGGAGGTCGCGAGCTACTTCGACGCCCACAAGACCGACTTCAAGATTCCCGAGAAGCGGAAGATCCGGTATGTGCTGATCGACGTCGACGCGCTGCGCGCGAAGGTCGTCGTCCCGCCGGCCGACGTCGAGCGAGCCTATAACAACGACGTCGAGCAGTACACATCTCCAGAGCAAGTGCGCGCGAGCCACATCTTGTTCAAGACCGAGGGGAAAGACGACGCGGCGGTGAAGGCGAAGGCCGAAGAGGTGCTGAAACAGGTGAAGGCCGGCGCCGATTTCGCGGAGCTCGCGAAAACGCATTCAGAGGACGAGGCGAGCGCGAAAAACGGCGGCGATCTCGACTACTTCGGCCGCGGCCGCATGGTGCCGGAGTTCGATCAGGCCGTGTTCGAGATGCAGCCGGGACAGACGAGCGATCCGATCAAAACGCAGTTCGGCTACGACATCATCAAGCTGGTCGACAAGAAGGCGGCGACCACTCGCACGCTCGCCGACGTCAGACAGCAGCTGACCGACCAGCTCGCGTACGAGCGCGCGCAGGCCCAGGCGGCCGACAGCGCGCAGAACCTCGAAAAGCAGATCGGCACGCCGGCCGATCTGGAGCGGGTGGCCAAGGCGCAGGGGCTGACGGTGCAGGAGTCGGGCTTCTTCGCGGCCGACGAACCGATTCTCGGCCTGGGGCCGTCGCCGGAAGCCTCGGCCCGCGCGTTCAGCATGAAGCAGGGCGAGGTCAGCGGTGCCCTGCGCACCTCGCGCGGGTTTGCGTTCGAGACGCTCGTCGCCACGCAGGATCCGTACGTGCCGAAGCTCGAGGAGGTGAAGGCGCGCGTCCACGACGAGGTGATCAAGCAAAAGGCGCGCGACCTGAGCAAGCAGCGAGCGGCGGAGATGGCCGTGAAGCTGAAAGGCGCGCCCGACTTCGAGAAGGCGGCGAAGGCCGCCGGGGTCGACGCGAAGACGACCGAGCTCATCGCCCGCGACTCGCCGATTCCCGATCTCGGGGTCGCCCCGGCGGTCGAAGAAGCGGCGTTCACGTTGGCGGTCGGCGCCGTCAGCGATCCGATTGCGACCGACACCGGCACGGCCGTCATCAAAGTGCTCGACAAGAAGGAAGTGACGCCCTCGGAAATGACGTCGGCGAAGGACAAGTTCCGCGAGGAGCTGCTCGCCGACCGCCGCAACCGCTTCTTCAGCGCCTACATGACGAAAGCCAAGCAGCGGATGAAGATCGAGGTCAACCGGGAGGCGCTGCAGAAAGTCGTCAGTTAAAACGCAACCACGAAAACACGAAGACGCGAAGATCA
>JAHFUJ010000282.1:0-3280 GCA_023265105.1 Acidobacteriota bacterium | reverse complement strand
GTACGTGGCGTCCGGCTTGAGCCGGACTTCAGCGTAAGAACACGAACGGCATGAGCGCGAGCGGCTCGCCGCGATGGAACATCGCCAGCGGACCGCGCATCACCCGCAGTCCCTCGAGCTCCCCCTTGGACAGGTTCGCCGACAACCACGCGCTCAGCGCCATCTGCTCCCCCGATCCGCCGAACTGGTCCGTCAGGATTTCGTAGAAGCTTTTCCGCGGCGGATACGCGACGACCTCGACCTCGCTGTCGGGCGGAATCTTCGCGCGCTCTTTGGCGAGGGCAATCGCGCTGTCGAGCCCGCCGAGCGCGTCGACCAGGCCGTTCTGCTTCGCTTGACGCCCGGTCCACACGCGTCCCTGCGCGAGCGCGTCGATCTTCTGGGGCGTGCTATGGCGCGAGGTGGCCACCTTCTCGACGAACTGATCGTAGAACGCCTGGAGCTGCTCCTTGAGCTTGCCCAGCTCTTCGGGGTTGTAGGGACGCACCGGCGAGTCGATCTCGGCGTGCTTGCCGATGCTTGTCGCCTCGATGCGCGCGCCCAGCTTCTCGTACACACCGCCGGTCACGACCTTGCCGCCGTAGATGCCGATCGATCCGGTGAGCGTTGACGGCTGCGCGACGATGACCTGCGCCGGCATCGCGATGTAATAGCCGCCCGAGGCGGCGAGATCGGACATCGACGCCACCATCGGTCGATCCGCGCGCTCGTTTCTTGCGACGATCAGTTCGCGCCAGATCGCATCGGAGGCGGCCGCCGACCCTCCAGGGCTGTCGATGCGCAGCACGATCGCGCGCACGGAGCCGTCGTGGCGCGCCTGGCGGATGTAATCGATGAGCGTGTCGGAGCCGACGACCGCACCGTTCACCGGGTCGTAGCCGCTCTTGCCGCCGCTGATCGTCCCGGCGGCGTAGATGACCGCGATGCGCGGGCCCTTGTTCAAGCCCACCGACGCGGGGCTCACACGCGCGTAGTCGTCGCCGTCGATCCGGGGAGTCTTGCCATCTCCCCGCGTCCCCTCCAGCTTGTCGTCGACCTGATCTTCATAGGCCACATCGTCCACGAGCCCGGCACGCAGGGCATCCTCCGGGAGAAACGGCCCTTCATCGAGCAGCTTCCGTACGTCCGCGTCGTTTTTCTTTCGGCCGTCGGCGATGCCGCGCACGAGCTGCTCGTACAAATCGCGATTGAGCGATTCGTCCATCTCCTTGTGTGCGGCCGTGTAGCCCTTTTCGGTGAGGGTGTTGATCGCGGTCTTGAAGTCGCCGACGTGGTGCAGATCCGCGTACGCCCCGACCTTGTCCAGCGTCCCGCGGAGGAACAGTTCGTAGGTGGCGATGCCGTTCAGATCGAGCGGGCTCGACGGCATGAGAAAGACCTTGTCCGCCGCCGTGGCGAGGTAATACTCACGATTGCCGGCGTATTGGAGGTAGGCGTACACCGGCTTGCCCGACTTCTTGAAATCGAGCACCGCGTCGCGGATTTCCTGGACCTTCCCCCAGAACGGCGAGTCGAACCCGGTCGGCTTCAAAAGCACGGCCCTCACCCGCGCATCGACCTTCGCCTTGCGGAGATTGTCGACGGCCGAGCGGACGGTCGGCCTCTTCACGCCGCGCAGGTAGCCGACGACGTCGGCGGGCGCCACTTCGGTGAGCTCGCCGCCGACGCGGAGGACGAGCGTCGCGTTGGCCGGCACGACCGGCTCGCGTCCGAAGAAGACGTAGAGCAGCACGAACCCGGCGATCGACAACGCGAACACAAAGCCGAGCACGGTGAAGATGATGGCGAATGCGCGGCGAGCCATTTTCTAATCCTCAGATATAAGCAGGGAGCTGTCGAGGCGCGGGTCCTCAGACCCGCACATACCGAGTATAGCTGGGTACGTGGCGTCCGGCTTTAGCCGGACCGTCGCGGGTACGTGGCGTCCGGCTTCAGCGCGTGTGAAACAATGCGACGTTTTACCGCAGAGCACGCAGAGTTCGCCGAGAATGCTTGGAATGTTCTTCTCCGCGGTCTCGGCGGTCTCGGCGGTTCGCGGTTTCTTCACAGGCTCTTCAGCCGGACCGCCGGGATTCACGTTGCGCTATACTGAACGTTCCTGCCTGCGACAGATTTCTCACCACTGCGGAAGTGGCGGAACGGCAGACGCGCTAGCCTCAGGAGCTAGTTGGAGCAATCCAGTGGGGGTTCAAATCCCCCCTTCCGCACCAGCACCCAGCGACCGCGAGCCCGCAGGAACAAGCCGGCGTCGGCCCATTCCGGTGCGACGGTCGTGCAGGACCGCCGTACGTCGACTGGTCGAAGGTGCGTCGTCCCGGGCGTGAGATTCAACGCGTGAACGTGGACTTCCCTGTTGATTTGCTGAAAGCCATCGATCAGGAAGCCAAGCGGATCGGCGTCACGCGTCAGGCGTTTATCAAGCTGCGACTCGCGGATACCCTGACCACTCGCTGATTGGGACGGGCTTCATCGAACTCGTTCGAACGGGGAGGCCTTCCCTCCCCATCTGCGGCCGGCTACTTGGCGGCCCTGCGGTCCTGGCGCAAGTTCCTGCGGTCCTTCCTGACGTCACGCTGGTCTTTCTTCGCGTCTTTCGCGTCGTGGCGTCGATCGCGCCTATCGCGTTTCAGGTCGCGCGCATCCGTCCTGGCCTTGCCCTTGTCGCCCGCTTGTTTGTCGGCCCTGATGTCGGCCCTGACCTGCCGGATGTCGCGCGTGTCTTGGCGCACTTCCTTGCGGTCGCTCTTCGCCTCGCGTGTGTCCTGGGCGAGGTCCCGCCTGTCTTTCTGCACGTCGCGCTGCCCGGCAAAGGCGGCGACGGCGAACCCGAGCACCAGCGCACCGACGGACCACACGGTCTTCTTCATAGACACTCCTGCCGCCGGTATATGGCCCCGGCCGGGCTGTGGGGCCGGGCCCTGCGCGACCGGCGGCTAGGACGTGAAGACGTGCTAGTGTTCGACCAGTCCCATTGATGGCCTTACTACCGTTCCCCCGCTCCGAGGCGGGGTCTCGCACGCCTGCCGACGACGACAGCGGTTTAGCCGCGACGGGCGCGTCGGTTCTGGAGTATCTCGACCATTTCCGAAAGCGTCTCGTCTATTCGTGTCTTGCGGTCGCCGTCGGCATCCTGATCGGCTTCGCATTCATCAATCGTGTCGTGAATTTTCTCCTCGCACCAACTCGCCGCGCGCTCCCGAGCGGCACCAGGTTGATCTACACGCAGCCGGGCGAAGCCTTCACGCTGTACATCCAGATTGCCCTCATCGTCGGCGTCGTG
>JAHFUJ010000281.1 GCA_023265105.1 Acidobacteriota bacterium | reverse complement strand
CCGCATGAGCTCGGCCGGTTCGTCGACGACCAATGTCTCCGGACCGAGCTCGCCGGCCGGCACGCCCTCGAACCCGAAGCCGTAGCGCGCCAGACAGATTTTCGTCGCCGCGTTCTTTGCAGTGCGCCAGTCGATCACCGAATCGCCAACCAGCACCGTGTCGGCCGCCGAGGCGCCGGCTCTGGCGGCCAGGTGCTGCAGGCCCGCGGGATCGGGTTTCCGCGCAAACGGTCCGTCGCCGCCGACGACCGCGTCGGCCGGGAAATGTCGGGCGAGGTCGAGACCGTCGAGAATGCGGCGCGTCGCGCCGAGCGGTTTGTTGGTAAGCACCGCGAGCGAAGCGCGCGTCCCCAATTCGCCCAGGACCTCTGGAATCCCCGCGTAGGGCCGCGTGTAGGTCAGAAGCCGTCCGTCGTAAATCGTGAGAAAGCGATCGAGCGCGTCGGTCGGCTGCGGAGCACCGGCGGCCGCAAACGCGCGCGCGACGAGCGCCGCCGCGCCGTCGCCGACCATGCGGCCAATCGCGTGCTGGTCGAGCGGCCGCGCCCCGCACCTAACGAGCAGCGCATTAGCCGATTCGGCGATGTCGCGGCGGGAATCGACGAGCGTGCCGTCGAGGTCGAACACGATGAGGCGAAACATCAGAATTTAAGGATGTGAGGATTTTAGGATTTTAGGATTTTAGGATTTGAAATCGCCCAATAAATCCTCAGATCCTCAAATCCTTAGATCCTTAAATTTCCGCAGAGTACTCAGCGAACGATGTAGGTGTTTCCCACACCTTCACGCGGACCACGGGGAAGCCCAGCTCGCTCGCGCGGTCGAAGATAAGTCGCGCGATCCGCTCCACGGTCGGGTTGCTGTCAAGCAGGTACACCGGCTCGCCGAGCTGCTGGAGCGGCTTGACCAGCGGATCGTCGTGACGGAGCAGCATCTTGTGATCGAGCTCCTTGTCAATCCAGCCTTTGACCGTCCGTTTGATGTCGTTGAAATCGCAGACCATGTTGCGCGTGTCGAGCTGGCCCGTACGCACCTCGATTTCCGCGACGGCGTTGTGGCCATGCGGGTGCTTGCAGATGCCGTCGTAGTCCAGCAGCCGATGGCCGTAGCAGAAGTCGATACGTTTGGTGACGGAATACATTGGAGAATGTCAGAATTTAAGGATGTGAGAATTTGAGGATTTAAGGATTTTAAGGGAAAATCCGCAAATCCTGAAATCCTCAAATCCTCAAATCTCAGCCGTCCTCTTGTCCGGCGGCCTCGACAGCGCGGTCTTGCTTGCCGAGGAAGCCTCGCGCGGCGAGGTCCAACCGATTTATGTCAGCGCCGGCCTGGCGTGGGAGCCGGCCGAGCGCGCCACAATCGCGCGGTTTCTGGCGACCGGCGCGGTAAGCCGGCGCGTGCGCCCGCTCGTCTCTCTGTCAGTGGACATGCGCGACGTCTACGCGGCCACGCACTGGTCCATGCAAGGGCGGCCGCCGGCGTATCACACGCCGGACGAGGACGTGTATCTCCCCGGCCGCAACATCATTCTTCTCGGCAAGGCCGGGGTGTACTGTGCCGCGGCCGGCCTCGAGCGCCTCGTGCTCGGCACGCTCGCGCACAATCCATTTCCTGATGCCACGCCTGAATTTCGATCGACGATGGCTCAGGCGCTGTCGCTCGGGTTGGCGCACGCGCTGCGAATCGAGGCGCCCTACGCCGAGGTGAGCAAGGCGGAAGTCGTGCGCCGCGGCGTCAGCCTCGGGGTGCCGTTCGAGCTTACCTTGTCGTGCATGAACCCCCTCGTTAGGTCCGGGGCGGCGGACTCCGCCCCCGCGCGGCATTGCGGCGCGTGCAGCAAATGTCGCGAGCGGCACGACGCGTTTCTGGAGGCGGGGATTGCAGACGCAACAGACTACGCGGACAGGGTCAACATCCCCTAGTATGAACGGTGCGGTGTGGCGCGCCCGCAGGGAGGATTAGATGACGAGTCACGGTCCGGCTAAAGCCGGACGCCACGTACTCATGGCGAAGGCCGGACGCCACGTACCCCTCGCGATTGTCGGCATCGCGATCGCCGCGCTCGTGCTGGCTGCATCGGTGTCGGCCATCACGCCGCCGACCGTCAAGTTCACGGATACGAAACTGAAGAACGGCCTGCGCGTGAATCTCGAGAACGGTCTGCACCTGATCGTCCTCGAGGATCACCGGCTGCCGCAGATTGACGATCGATGCAAATCGTAGATCGTAGATTAGGTCGAGTGTATGCTTGCACCGTGAAATGAGGCTCCCATGATGCCACGACCGCTTCGTCTCTCCGTCGCGCTCCTTGTGGCGTTTGTCGTCGCGATCTCCGGATCGAATGGCCGGCTGTCGGGGCAGGCCGGCGCCAAGAACAGCGAGTGGCGGACCTACGGCGGCGATCTCGCGAGCACCCGGTACTCGCCTCTCGACCAAATCAGCCGGGACAACTTCAGCAAGCTGGAAGTCGCGTGGCGGTTCAAGACCGATGCGCTCGGTCCACGACCGGAGTTCAATTACGAGTCGACGCCGCTCGTGGCGAACGGCGTGCTGTATGTGACGGCCGGCACACGGCGCGCGGTCGTGGCGCTCGACGCCGTCACGGGCGAGCTGCTGTGGATGCACGGCGAGAACGAAGGTCCACGCGGCGACGCGGCGCCCCGGCGACTCTCGGGGCGCGGACTCGCCTACTGGACCGACGGGCGAGACGCGCGCGTCCTGTACGTGACGCCCGGGTACCGTCTGATCGCGCTCGACGCCAAGACGGGCATTCCCGCGCCCGGCTTCGGCAAGAGCGGCGTCGTCGATCTGAAAGAGAACGACGATCAGAACATGGACCTGATCACGGGCGAGGTCGGATTGCACGCCGCGCCGGTGGTCGCCAAAGACGTGGTCCTTGTCGGCGCCGCCCACATGCCGGGCGGGGTGCCCAAGAGCCGCAAAAACGAGAAAGGGTACGTGCGCGCGTTCGACGTGCGCACGGGCAAGCGCCTCTGGATTTTCCACACGATTCCCACGCCGGGCGAGTTCGGCAACGACACCTGGGAAAAGGATTCCTGGGCGTACACCGGCAACACCGGCGTGTGGGGACAGATGTCGGTCGACGAAGAGCTCGGGATGGTGTACCTGCCGGTGGAGTTGCCGACCGGCGACTACTACGGCGGTCATCGTCCGGGACAAGGACTGTTTGGCGAGAGTCTGGTCGCGCTCGATCTGCAGACCGGCAAGCGCAAGTGGCATTACCAGCTCGTGCACCACGGCATCTGGGACATGGACATCCCGTGCGCGCCGATTCTGGCCGACATCACCGTCAACGGGCGAGCGATCAAGGCGATCGCGCAGCCGACCAAGCAGGGCTGGGTCTACGTGTTCGATCGTGTGACCGGACAGCCGGTCTGGCCGATCGAGGAACGGCCGGTCGCCAAGGGCGACGTGCCCGGCGAGTGGTACTCGCCGACGCAGCCGTTCCCGACCAAGCCACCAGCCTTCGATCGCCAGGGCGTGTCGCTCGACGATCTCATCGACTTCACGCCGGAGCTGAAAGAGGAAGGCGCCAAGCTGGCGTCCCTCTACAAGCTCGGGCCGATCTTCACGCCGCCGGTGGTCAGCAAATGGGAAGGTCCTCGGGCGACGCTCATGCTGCCGTCAGCGGGCGGAGGCGTCAACTGGCACGGTGGTGCGTTCGATCCCGAAACCAAGATGCTGTACGTCTATTCAGCCACGACCATTACGCCCCTCGGGCTGGTACCGACCGACGGGAAGCGGTCTGATATGAATTTCATCGCGGGCCAGGCGCCCAATCCGAATGCGCCACCACCTGCGGCAACCCCCGCCGCGGGGCCGGCTCCGGCCAACGCCGCTGCGGCCGCCGAGGGCGGCGGCAACCTGACCGTGCAGGGTTTGCCGCTCGTGAAACCACCGTACGGAAGGATTACGGCGATCGATCTCAACAAAGGCGACCTCGTCTGGCAGATCGCGCACGGGGAGACGCCCGACAACATCCGCAATCACGCGGCGCTCAAGGGCGTGACCATTCCGCGAACCGGCCGGACGGGCCGCATCGGGACGCTCGTCACGAAGACCCTCGTGATCGCGGGCGAAGGCGGGTTCTTCACGACGCCCAACGGCCAGCGCGGCGCGATGCTGCGCGCCTACGACAAGGCGACGGGACAGGAAGTTGGCGCCGTGTACATGCCAGCGCCGCAGAGCGGATCGCCCATGACGTATATGATGGGCGGCAAGCAGTATCTGGTCCTCGCCATCAGCGGAGGCGCGTACAGCGCCGAGTTGGTAGCGTTCCGATTGCCCTGAATCCTCGATCGAAAGAAGTGTGACCACGCGAAATGAGGCTCCAATGATGCCACGACTGTTTCGTCTCTCCGTCGCGCTCCTTGTGGCGTTCGTCGTCGCGATCTCCGGATCGAATGGCCGGCTGTCCGGGCAGGCCGGCGTTCGGAACAGCGAGTGGCGGACCTACGGCGGCGATCTCGCCAACACCCGGTACGCGCCACTCGACCAAATCAACCAGGACAACTTCAGCAAGCTGGAAGTCGCGTGGCGGTTCAAGACCGATGCGCTCGGTCCACGACCGGAGTTCAATTACGAGTCGACGCCGCTCGTGGCGAACGGCGTGCTGTATGTGACGGCCGGCACACGGCGCGCGGTCGTGGCGCTCGACGCCGTCACGGGCGAGCTGCTGTGGATGCACGGCGAGAACGAAGGTCCACGCGGCGACGCGGCGCCCCGGCGACTCTCGGGGCGCGGACTCGCCTACTGGACCGACGGGCGAGACGCGCGCGTCCTGTACGTGACGCCCGGGTACCGTCTGATCGCGCTCGACGCCAAGACGGGCATTCCCGTGCCCGGCTTCGGCAACAACGGCGTCATCGATCTGAAGCTGGACGACGATCAGCAGATGGACCTGATCACCGGCGAGGTCGGATTGCACGCGGCGCCCGTGGTCGCCAAGAACGTGATCATCATCGGCGCCGCTCATTTGCCAGGCGGGGTGCCCAAAAGCCGGAAAAACGAGAAGGGGTACGTGCGCGGGTTCGACGTCCGCACGGGCAAGCGCCTCTGGATTTTCCACACGATTCCACTGCCGGGCGAGTTCGGCAACGACACCTGGGGCAACGATTCCTGGGCGTACACCGGCAACACCGGCGTGTGGGCGCAAATGGCGGTGGATGAAGAGCTCGGCCTGGTGTACCTGCCGGTGGAGTTGCCGACGGGCGACTACTACGGCGGTCATCGTCCCTTGTCGGGGCTCTTCGGAGAAAGCCTGGTTGCGATCGATTTCCAGACGGGCAAGCGCAAGTGGCATTACCAGCTCGTGCACCACGGCATCTGGGACATGGACATCCCGTGCGCGCCGATTCTGGCCGACATCACCGTCAACGGGCGGGCGATCAAGGCGGTCGCGCAGCCGACCAAGCAGGGCTGGGTCTACGTCTTCGACCGCGTGACCGGACAGCCGGTCTGGCCGATCGAGGAACGGCCGGTCGCCAAGGGCGACGTGCCCGGCGAGTGGTACTCGCCGACACAGCCGTTCCCGACCAAGCCACCGGCCTTCGAGCGCCAGGGCGTGTCGCTCGACGATCTCATCGACTTTACGCCGGAGCTGAAAGAGGAAGGCGCCAAGCTGGCGTCCCTCTACAAACTCGGGCCGATGTTCACACCGCCTATCGTCGGCAAATGGGAAGGTCCGCGCGCCACGCTGATGCTGCCGTCGACGACGGGTGGAGCCAATTGGCAAGGCGGGTCGTTCGATCCTGAAACCAAAAGGCTGTACGTCTATTCAGGCACGTCGATCTCGCCGCTCAGTCTGCTACCGACCGACGGGAAGCGGTCTGACATGAATTTCATCGCGGGTCAGCCTCGCGATCCGAATGCGCCACCCCCAGCACCGGCTGCGGCGGGGGCGGCTCCGGCCGCCGAGGGCGGCGGTACCTTGGCGGTGCAGGGTCTGCCGTTGGTCAAGCCGCCGTACGGACGTATTACGGCGTTCGATCTCAACAAGGGCGACCTCATCTGGCAAATCGCGCACGGCGAGACGCCCGACAACATCCGCAATCACGCGGCGCTCAAGGGTGTGACGATTCCGCGAACCGGACGAATCGGCCGCA